>NZ_JBFUFI010000012.1:0-175430 GCF_056403495.1 Devosia sp. P2_G7 | reverse complement strand
TCCCCGCAACGGGGGAGGGAGACAACTGCCGCATCAAAGAAAATCCGCACGAAGTAATCCCCCCACTCCCGCACCCATGCGATTCTGCCCCCGTCACCCACACGGGCGCGGTCGCGTACGGACGGTCGGTGGGGCGATTTCGGTGCTGGAGGAGCCGTCCTCTGGCGGCCGCGGTTATGGGCACCCGTCCACCGTTTCCGTGCTTAGCGCACGGCGTGCGAACGCTTCCTCATGGCCCCCGCAAAAACTCCGAACAGTTCCGGCGTGGCGACGGCCTTCATATTGCGGACTACCCGCGTGGTCGAAGCCACGCCGGAACCGCCCGACTACCCGAGCACCCCGGAGCCGAGAGGCGGTCGGGCGCTTCGCTTCGCCGTGATCGTCTCGTTACGAGCGCTTCCGTAGGTGGATTTTCCCTCAAACCCGGCTTCCGTTCGGCGATGGGCCATGCCATTGCAATCGCATACTGAATTCTGTTTTCCTGGGGCTTCAATGAACACCATCATCCGGCTTTTTGCCGTCGGCGCGTCGGCGCTGGCCATCACCTCGGCCGCCTCCGCTGCCGATCTCATCATCGATACCCCGGTGGAAGCCGGCGTGGTTCAGGCCAGCGGCAACTGGGACGGCGCCTTCATCGGCGTGTTCGGCGGCTATGGCTGGGCCGAACTGAGCAGCGACGTTGCGCCGGGCGCGGTGTTCCCCGAGCCGGCCGGCTGGCTGCTCGGCGTCAACGCCGGCGCCAACTTCACGCTGGATAACGGCATCGTGCTGGGCGTCGTTGGCGACATCGCCTGGGCCGACATCACCGATACGCTGGTCGCACCAGGGCCTAGCAGCTTCACGTCGGCAATCGACTGGCAGGGTTCGCTGCGTGGCCGGATCGGCTTCGACGGCGGCGCCTTCCTGCCCTATCTGACGGCCGGCCTGGCCGTGGCGCACAACAGCATCGACGTCACGCTGGTGCCGCCCCCCGGTTTTGCCGACGATGCCATGCATGTCGGCTGGACGGTCGGCGCCGGTGTCGAGTTCGCCGCCACCGAGGACCTCTCGGTCGACCTGCAGTATCGCTACAGCGATTACGGCGATGCCGACTACACGTTCGGAATCTTTACCAACACGCTCGGCCTCACCTCGCACCAGGTCACCGTCGGGCTCAACTGGGGCTTCTGATCCCCGGCCAGCAACGGGCATTCGCGGGCGGCTTCGGCCGCCCGCTGTCGTTTCCGGCTACCACAGGTTCCGGCCGTCGATCACTGAAACCGGCAGCGAGGTTATGAGCTCGTAGTCGTCGAGGATCTTGAGGTTGATGGCGAACTTGCGCCCGGTGGGCATCTGGTCGGAGGTCAGCGACTCCGTCGTGTAGTCGGGCGAGACGCCGTGCGTGGTGCAGCCGCAATTGCTGCAGAAGAAATGCTCGTTGAAGCCGTTCGGGGCATAGCGGCCGGGGTGGTCGGCGCGGACGATCCTGACCTCCTCGGGCCGGTAATAGGCCCAGAGCCCGCCCGATTTGGTGCACCAGCTGCAGGTGCACTGGGTGGCCTCGGTCGGCGGATGGGGCAGCTCGATCCGGGTGGCGCCGCAGTGGCAGGTGGCGAGGGTGGTCATCGGGGTCTCCTTGGTTGGTGACCCCCAATGTGGCTGACGGATGCTGACAAGGCGTGTCAGCAGCGGCCTAGCACCACTCGCGCTGCGCCCCGCCCCAGCGGTGCGCCAGGCCCTCGCTCACCAGCTGCGCGCCGAGCGAGGCGCCGTTGCGGGTGACGATGCGGAGCTTGCGGCCATATTTGTCCTCGTCGCGATCGGCGGGCTCGAGCGCGAACGGGCCGGCATTGAGCAGCGCCGCCAGCCGCGCCGTCGCCCGGTCGCCCAGGGCCTTCTCGGCCGGGCAGGCGAAATCGCGCACCTCGGGCGTATCGATGTCGGCGATGCGGTACTTCGTGCCCTCGAGCCAGAACGTGTCGCCATCGACCACGCAGGTGCTGCGATGGCCGCTGCCGCAGATCGGGAAGCTGGCGGCGACGGCGGGGCGCGAGATCGCCGGAGCGGGAGCGAGGCGCGGCAGTTGCAGCGGCACGCTCCCCAGCACCAGGCTCGCCAGCGCGGCGCTGGTGGCGAAGGCCAGCAGCATCAGCCACAGCGTGGTCCAGCGGGCATTGCTGCGGCGCCGCGTGGGCAATGCCACCACTCGCCGCCCGAACCGCTCGACCCGTGCCATCGCCGCCCCCTGGGAATCACTGGCGGCGACGCTTCCATGTCCGCCCGACCAGCGCGGCAAGGAAACCCCGTAAGGATGAATGCGAGGTTCACGGCAAGGCAAAGGGCCGGCAGGAAGAACTGCCGGCCCCTCGTGGTGGGATGCGCCGCCGATCAGGAAGCCGGCATCTGCTGCGGCGGCTGCGGCAACTGCTGGTTGAGGAACACCGGCACCGCGGCCTTCATGATCTCGACATTGGCCGGGTTGAAGAAAACGCTGATGTGGCTGGTGCCGGGGAGAACCAGCAACTGGGTCTTGGGCAAGCCGTTCATGTCGCCGTTGACGATGCCGCCCGCCGCGTTGTGGTGCTTGGCGATGTAGTCGAGCCCGACGATATCGGCGTCGCCGTAGATATAGAGCGAGGGCACGCTGATCTTGGCGAACTCCGCCGACCAGTCGAACGGGGTGAGGTCGAGCTGCTTCAGCTTCTCGACCAGGGTGGGGAAGTTCTCCGGGTGCGGGTTCAGCCGCTTGTACTCGGCCTCGAACGGGGTGCCGGCGAACATCTCGGGGGTGATCCCCTCGATCATCTTCATGAAGTCGGGGCCCATCGTTGTCTCGTCGTACTTGTAGCCGGCGGAGGCGGCGACGATGCGGGTGACCTTTTCGGGGTGATCGATGGCAAAGCGGATGGCGACGCCGCCGCCCATCGAGAAGCCGAACACGGCCGTCTTGTCGATCTTGAGCTCGTCAAGCAGCGCGGCCACGTCATCAGACATGCCTTCGTAGGTGATCGGGGTGTCGCGGTCGCTGGTGTGGCCGTGGCTCTGCAGCTCGACAGCGATCACCTTGTGGTCCTTGGCGAGGGTGGGGATCATCCCGGCCCAGTTGCTGTCGATCGACATATAGGCGCCGTGCAGCAGCACGATCGGCTCACCTTCGCCATGCACCTCGTAGTACATGTCGAGGCCGTTGATCTTCGCAGTTTCCGCCTGTGCGGCAGAGGCAAAGCCGAGGGCAAGGGCGGCGGCAAGAAGGGCGGTCTTCATCATCTCTCTCCTGTTGTCGTCGGCGCGGGTTCACTTGCGCCTTCTGACTTCACGACGAGCGGCAAAATCCGGAATCGACACGGGTGCGGAAAAAACTTCAGCGGGCGATCGAGGTTCCTCAATCCCCGTGCTTTCGGGGCGTGGTAATCTCGCCCGATGTTCGAGCACTTCGTCACTGCACAGGACCCGATCTACCCCGACGTGCTGGCCGAGCTGCGTGCCGGGCGGAAGACCACGCACTGGATGTGGTTTATCTTCCCGCAGCTCCGCGTCCTCGGCCGCAGCCCGACGGCGCAGCGCTTCGGCATTGCGGATCTGGGTGAGGCGCGGGCTTTTCTCGTCCACTCCGTTTTGGGACCGCGATTGATCGAGTGCACCGAGGCGGTCAACGGCGTCAGCGGGCGGACGGCGCACGATATCTTCGCCTCGCCGGACGACATGAAGTTCCGCTCGTCGATGACGCTGTTCGCGCATGCGGCGGATGAGCCGACGCCGTTCCGGCGAGCGCTAGCGAAGTACTATGAGGGAGCAGAAGACCCGCTGACGCTGGCCGAGCTTTAGCCCTCGGCCTCTAGCGCGGCGATCAGCTCGGTCTCGCTCTCGTAGTTGCCGAGTTCGGCCAGCGCGGTTTCCAGCATGGCGACGCGGCGCTTGATGGTGCGGTGTTGTTCGGCTTTTGCGGCAACCTGGGCGTCGAGCCTTTCGACGAAGATGTTGCGGTCTTCGTCCGTCCGGCGGATGCGGCTGCGCAGCGTCTGCAAAGCGCCGATCTCGACATCGACGCGGGCCAGTGCCCGGCGCGAGTCGCCGAGGCCGGTTTCCACCGCCGCGGCCATCTGGGCGATGAAATCGACGCGCTCGAGTTTCAGCCCGGTGGCGATGGCGGTGCTGACGGCGGCATCGAACATGTCAGCGAGGATTGCCGCCACCTCGCGGCGATAGCTGGTCACCGCCTCGTCGTCGATGATGCCGGTCTCGTCGAACAGGCGGCGCGAGTCGGGATCGGAGAGCAGCCCGAAGGCCCGAACGACGATGACAAAATGCTCGGGATCGCCGCCGCGGTCGGGGTGGGCGACCTGCACCTTGCGGCGGTAGGCCTGCTTGATGTCGGCGGCACGGGCGGCTCTGCCGACGCCCAGCACGTCATAGGGATCGAACGCGGTCATCGCTGGGCTCATAGCAGGTCGGCGGCGGCGGTTGAAGCCAAGGGTAGCGGTGCGAGTGAAATCTGCCTATATCCCCGAATATGTCTCCCACTGTTCCGACTTCGCCGCTCAAGCCCTTCTCCGCCATCGTATTCGACATGGATGGCACGTTGCTCGACACCGAAATGGTGTTCAAGCAGATCGTCTGGGATGTCAGCGCCGATCTCGGCTTCGAAATGACCGACGGCATCCATCATGCGATGGTCGGCTCGAGCCACGAGACCACCAATCGCCTGCTCGTAGAGGCCTATGGCGTCAGCTTCCCCTACTCGATCTTCGATGAGAAGTGCCGGGTGTTGATGAAGCAGAAGATGAGCGAAGTGGTGCCGGTGAAGGCCGGGGTGCACGAACTGCTCGCCGAACTCAAGGCGCGTCGCATTCCTGCCGCCGTCGCCACCTCGTCGCGGGCGCCGCACGCGCTCGGGCACCTGGGCGGCGCCGGCATTCTCTCGATGTTCGAGGCGGTGGTGACGCGCGACGACGTGATCAACCCCAAGCCGCACCCCGAGCCTTACCTCCTGGCGGCGGGACGGCTTAGCGTCGATCCGTCGCTCTGCATCGCGGTCGAAGACTCGCATACGGGGGTACGCGCGGCACACGCCGCCGGCATGCAGACCATCATGGTGCCCGACATCGTCGCGCCGTCCGACGAGATCAGCGCGCTCTGCGTTGCCGTGATGCATAGTCTTCACGAGTTGCGCGCCGCCGCCTTCACGGCAGCCTGACCGGCCTCCAAGACCAGCTGGAATCGATCGACCAATCCTCGCGCCCCGCAGGGCGCGAGAGACTGTGTCGTTCGGGCAACGATTCGGATCGATTAACTTTTATCGACTTCCGCAAACCTGCCTTAGCCATCTCCAAAATCCATTAAAATCAGGGCTTTCGCCCCTGCCCGAGAGGCATTAACCTCAAATTAGGAACCTAAGATTCATGGTTAAGTAACTGTAAATTCTGGGTTCCATCGTTGTCCAAGCTCGGCTAGGGTCCGGGCTTGGGTAACTAACCAAGCTGGGCTGCCTCGGGGGCGGCATCGGGGGAAGGTAGGCGGATTGCGAGCAGGGTCGATCGCACCAGCGATGCGTGCAATCACGCATGCATTGGCGTTCGCCGCAGCAGCACTTGTGCTGCTCGTGACTTTTGCTCCGTCATCTGCTGAAGAACTCTCCATCGACACTGTGGTTCCCGCTGCCTTCACCCAGGCAGTGTCCCTCAAGCGCGAAGAATTCCAGGCCAGCACCCAGCCGAAGCTCACCAGCGACGTGCTTCAGGCCTATGTCGCCCGCAAGCAGCAGCTCGACAATTTCGAGGGTTTCGACGTTCCGGCCCCGAAGGCGGAACTGACCGAAGCCATGCTGATGGGCTACATCGCCAAGCGCCAGAACCAGGCGCTCGATGCGATCGAGAGCGTCGATTTCTCGAACAAGCCGGCACTCACCGCCTCGGTGCTCACCAACTACGTGCAGGCTGATTTCGTGCCGACCACGAAGCGGGTGAAACTGGCCGAAGGCGAAAAGCTCTGCCTGGCCCAGGCGATCTATCACGAAGCGCGTGGCGAAAGCCGTGATGGGCAGCTCGCGGTCGCCAACGTCATCATCAATCGGGCGATGAGCAAGAAGTACCCGTCAACGATCTGCGGCGTGGTGTTCCAGAACGCCGACAAGGGCCGCTACAAGTGCCAGTTCACTTTCGCATGCGATGGCCGCTCCGACATGGGCCGTGAGCGCACGGCGTGGAACCGCTCGATCAAGATGGCCGAGGACGCGTTCTACGAGTTCCAGCGCGGTGAGCGCCCGGGAGTGGTGCCGAACTCGGCGCTGTTCTACCACACCACGGCAGTGGCCCCGAACTGGTCCCACACCTTCCACCGCGTCGCCGCTATCGGCTCGCACGTGTTTTATTCGAAGAACTGAGACCTAGCGGTTTCCGGATGAATGGCCCCTGAACGGGGCCATTTCGTTTTGGGGAGGCAGTGTTTGCTCATCCTCCCAGCCCACCGGCCGTCATCCCGGCGAAAGCCGGGACCCAGTGCGCCGACCCAGCCTCATGCAAGATGGCTCCGACCTTGCTGTGATGGACCGGACGGGACGTGCCTGGTCGGCCGTCCGAGCAATGGGTCCCGGCTTTCGCCGGGATGACGGTCGGCGGGTGGGGTGGCTGAGGTGAGGGAGCCCCAATCCCCGCTCGCGCGGGGATCGTCATGCTCAGTCGATGTGTCCCGCCTATTCCGCCGCCACCTGTACCGTCTCGAACTTGCGATAGTTCGTCGCGAACAGGTCCTGCAGCTTCGTCGCTGCCGCGTCATAGGCCGTGACGTCGGCCCAGTTGGCGCGCGGGTCCAACGCCCGGGGCGTTACGCCTTCGACGCGCAGCGGTACTTCCATGCCGAACAGCGGTTCTACCCGCATCTCGCCGGTCTCGAGTTCACCCGACAGCGCCGCGTCGAGCAGCCGGCGGGTGGTGGCGATGTCGATGCGCTTGCCGACGCCATAGCCTCCGCCGGTCCAGCCGGTGTTGAGCAGGTAGATGCGGGCGCCCGTCGCCTCGAGCCGCTGTTCCAGAAGCCGGCCGTAGACCGTCGGGTGCAGCGGCATGAACGGCGCGCCGAAGCAGGCCGAGAACGTCGCCACTGGCTCGGTGACGCCGCGCTCGGTGCCCGCGACTTTCGCCGTGTAGCCCGAGAGGAAGTGGAACACCGCCTGCTCCGGGGTCAGCTTGGCGATCGGCGGCAATACGCCGAACGCATCGGCGGTGAGAAACACCACGGTGCGCGGCTTGCCACCGACACCGCCTTTGGCCACCGCCGGCAGGGTTTCGAGCGGATAGGCAGCGCGGGTGTTCTCGGTGAGCGAGATGTCGTCGTAGAGCGGCACCAGCGCGTCATCGAGCTTCAAATTCTCGAGCACGGTGCCGAAGCGCTGCGTTGCCATGTGGATCTGCGGCTCGGCGGCGGGGCTGAGCTTGACGGTCTTGGCGTAGCAGCCGCCCTCGAGGTTGAACACGCCATCGGGGGTCCAGCCGTGCTCGTCGTCGCCGATGAGTAGTCGCTCGGGGTCGTTCGAAAGCGTCGTCTTGCCGGTGCCCGAGAGGCCGAAGAACAGCGCCACGTCGCCGTCGCGACCGATATTGGCCGAGCAGTGCATCGGCATGGTATCGGCGAACGGCGCATGGAAGTTGAACAGCGAGAACACCGACTTCTTGATCTCGCCGGCATAGGCGGTGCCGGCGATCAGCACCAGCTTTCGCGCCATGTCGAGGGCGATCACCGTGCCGGTGCGGCTGCCGTGGCGGGCCGGGTCGGCGATGAAGCCGGGGAGATGGAGGATGGTGACATCGGTCACTCCGCCCACCGTTTCCGGGCGGATCAGCAGGTTGCGGATGAACAGCGCATGCCAGGCCGTCTCGGTGATGACGCTGATGCGCATCTGGTGGCGCTCGTCGGCGCCGGCGAGCAGGTGCTGGCCGTGGAGGGTCCGTCCGTCGGTGGCGGCGATCATGTCGGCGAGCAGCCGCTCGAACTGCTCGGGCGCCATCGGCTGGTTGTTGTCCCACCAGACCTGATGCTCGGTCGCGGCGTCGCGGACGATGAACTTGTCCTTCACGGAACGGCCGGTGAACACACCGGTGGTGACGGCGAGCGCACCGCCGGCAGCGAGCCGGCCTTCGCCGCTGGCAAGCGCGGTTTCCACCAAAGTGGGGGGCAGTTCGTCCCACCGGACATGCGCCAAAGCGCCGATCCGGGTTGCGAGCTGGTCGTGAATTTGATGGCCCATGGCCGTTACCCTCGGTCTGGAATGACCATGAGTTACGGCCTTGTAGACCCCGCCGCCCATCCGGAAATCCGGCTTAAGACGGAAGTCCTGCGACTTCGGTTGAGTGCGGCATGCTGGCATTCATTGGCTGAACGCCTTATTTATGCGCAATTGTGGCAGTCAATGCTCGCCACAATTCGGGGTGCGAGAGCCACTCGCCCGCCGTGATTTGGATGAAAGGGAGCTCAATGCCCAAGATCGCACTGGTGGACGACGACCGTAACATTCTGACTTCGGTGTCGCTGACGCTCGAGGCCGAAGGCTATCAGGTCGCCACCTATACCGATGGGGCTTCGGGTCTCGAGGGATTGACGGCCGACCGGCCCGACCTCGCCATCCTCGATATCAAGATGCCTCGCATGGACGGCATGGAGCTGCTGCGCCGGCTGCGCCAGAAGTCCGATGTGCCGGTGATCTTCCTCACCTCGAAGGACGAGGAGATCGACGAACTGTTCGGCCTCAAGATGGGCGCCGACGACTTCATCACCAAGCCGTTCAGCCAGCGCCTGCTGGTTGAGCGGGTCAAATCGGTGCTCCGCCGGGCCGCGCCGCGCGACCCCTCTGCCGCCCCCGGCACACCCGGCAGCGAGGCCGCACCCAGCAAGGCGCTGATCGAGCGTGGATCGCTGGTAATGGACGAAGAGCGCCACACCTGCACCTGGAAGGGTCAGCGCGTCACCCTGACCGTCACCGAGTTTCTCATCCTCCAGGCCCTGGCGCTGCGCCCCGGCGTGGTCAAGTCGCGCAACGCGCTGATGGACGCGGCCTACGACGACCAGGTCTATGTCGACGATCGCACCATCGACAGCCACATCAAGCGGCTGAGGAAGAAGTTCAAGGCGGTTGACGACGATTTCGAGATGATCGAAACCCTCTACGGCGTAGGCTACCGCTTCAAGGAGCAGTAAGAGGACAATTGGCCGTCACCGAAGAGGAGTTGCCGGGTCCGAGGCCCGCATCCGCGGAGGTCGGCATCATGCCGAAGCTCAACCGGATCGCCGGAGCCGTCGGTACGTTCGTGCTCGCTGCGATCAAGCAGATCCAGCGCCTGTTGGCGCTGACGATCTTTTCGAGCCTCGCCCGCCGCATCATCGTGCTCAATCTCGCCGGCCTCGCCGTGCTGGTGATCGGCATCCTGTTCCTCAACCAATGGCGCACCGGGCTGATCGAAGCGCGGGTGCAGAGCCTGCGCGTCCAGGGCGAAATCATCGCCGCGGCGATCGCGGCTTCGGCTACGGTCGATAGCGACGTCATCACCGTCAATCCGGACCGGCTGATCGAGCTGCAGGGCAGCGAGGTGGTGTCGCCGCTGAGCTTCTTCGACCCCAGCCTCGAATTCCCGGTCAATCCCGAGCGCGTTGCGCCGCTGCTCCGTAACCTCGTCACCCCGACCCGGACGCGGGCCCGCATCTACGACCAGCAGGGCCTGTTGATCCTCGACAGCGCCAATCTCTATGCGCGCGGCGAAGTGCTGCGGCAGATCAAGCCGGCGGATAGCGGCACGTTCTTCCTGCTCGACTGGTGGAACGCGCTGGTCGACTGGCTGCCGGGCGACGACTATCCGCAATACCAGGAGTTCGGGGCCGACGAAGGCACCCGCTACCCCGAGGTGTCGGCGGCGCTCGGCGGCGCCGCGACCGCGATCGTCCGCGTCGATGCGAAGCGCCAGCTGGTGGTGTCGGTGGCAGTGCCGATCCAGCGGGTGCGCGCCAATGTCGGCGTGCTGCTGCTCTCCACCCAGCCGGGCGACATCGACCAGATCGCCACGGCGGAACGCTGGGGGATCCTGCGCATCGCGCTGGTCGCGGGTGGCGTGACCATCATCCTGTCGCTGCTGCTCGCAGGCACCATTGCCGGGCCGCTGCGCCGGCTGGCCGGGGCGGCGGAACAGGTGCACTCGACGGTCACCAGCCGCACCGAGATCCCGGATTTCTCCGACCGTACCGACGAGGTCGGGCACCTCAGCAAGGCGCTGCGCTCGATGACTTCGGCGCTCTATAACCGCATCGAGGCGATCGAACGCTTCGCCGCCGACGTGGCGCATGAGCTGAAGAACCCGCTGACGTCGCTGCGCTCCGCGGTCGAAACCCTGCCGCGAGCCCGCCGCGCCGAGGATCGCGAACGGCTCAACGCCATCATCCAGCACGACGTGCGCCGGCTCGACCGGCTGATCTCCGATATCTCCAACGCCAGCCGGCTCGATGCCGAACTGGCGCGGCAGAGCGCCGAGCGGGTGGATGTCGCCCAGTTGGCCGACGCCATGGTGTCGATCCAGAAGGACGTGGCGGCCAACCGCAAGGTCGATGTCGTGCTGGAAAAGCACGTCAGCCGCTACGTGCCGGTGGTGCTCGGCCATGACAGCCGGCTGGCCCAGGTGATCAACAACCTGATCGACAATGCGGTGTCGTTCTCGCCCGAGGGCGGCAAGGTGCTGGTGAACGTCTCCACCAACGAGGACACCATCACCATCGTCGTCACCGACGAGGGGCCGGGCATCCGCGGCGATATCAGCCGGATCTTCCAGCGGTTCTACACCGATCGCCCGGACGGCGAGCATTTCGGCGATCACTCCGGCCTCGGCCTCGCCATCTCCAAGCAGATCGTCGAAGCGCATGCCGGCAGCATTACTGCGGCCAATCGCGACGATCGCAGCGGCGCCAAGTTTACCGTCAAGCTGAGGCGCGCCGCGGCCGAGAAGCGCCGGTGACCACCACTCACAATATCCACGCGAGCGGACTGGTGCTGGGTGGCATCGGCCTGATCCTTCGCGGGCCGCCGGGCTCCGGCAAGTCACTGCTGGCACTCGCCTTGCTCGACCAGTGGGACGCCCGAGGACTCGAAGCGACACTGGTGTCGGACGACCGCGTCGAGATCGTTACCGGCAATGACCGGCTTCGCATGCGACCGGCGCCGAACATCGAAGGGCTGATCGAGCTGCGCGGCCGCGGCATCGTCAAGCGCCCCTTCGTCGAAGAGGCGCCGCTGCACCTCGTCATCGACCTGGTCGAGACGCTGGAACGCATGCTCGAGGACGATGCGCTGGTCACCGAGCTGTTCGGCGTCACCCTGCCCCGGGCACCGGTTCCACAGGCCGGCGTGATCGATACTTGGCACCAGTTGCTGCTGATCGGGGAGGCAATCCGGGAGCTCGGTTCACAGCCGCGAGTGGCGCGACAAAAAACCACTTGAATCAGGCTCGCCATGGGGCAAGACTCCCGCTTCCTCTGGGAGCCCTAGTTGCCCGGCCGGAACCTGCGAGACTTTGGGGATATTGCATGATCGGCATGGTTCTGGTGACGCACGGGGCGCTCGCCGTTGAGTTCAAGTCCGCCCTCGAGCACGTCGTCGGCCCGCAGGAGATGGTGGAAACCATCGCCATCGGCCCCGATGACGACATGGAAGAGCGGCGCAACGACATTCTCAGATGCGTCGATGCCGCCGACCAGGGCCAGGGCGTCGTGATCCTCACCGACATGTTCGGCGGCACCCCATCCAACCTCGCCATCTCGATCATGCAGCAACGCGAAGTCGAGGTGATCGCCGGGGTCAACCTGCCGATGCTGGTGAAGCTCGCCCGCGTCCGCGCCGACCTCGAAATCAAGCAGGCGGTAAAGGAAGCCGCCGAAGCGGGCCGGAAATACATCAACGTGGCCAGCGAGACGCTTGGCGGTTAGGCCGAAATCCGGCATCTTAGCGTGATGGATACCGCAGCTGGTTCGGATCGGGCACTCGCGCAGCAATTGACCATCGTCAATCGCAAGGGTCTGCACGCGCGGGCGTCGGCGCGGTTCGTGCGCACCGCCGAGTGCTTCGATGCCGAGATCAAGGTGGTTCGTGACGGGCAGGCGGTTTCGGGCAATTCGATCATGGGCCTGATGATGCTGGGCGCCGGCCCGGGCTCCACCATTCTCGTGCAAGCCACCGGCAAGCAGGCCCGCGAGGCGCTCGATGCCATCACCACGCTGGTGAACAACGGCTTCGACGAGGATTCGGACGGCGCCGCGGCGTAAAGGCCGGTTTATCCCCCTGATACCATCTCGCCCTATGTTGGGAACGCCCGGGCAGATCGGCCCGTTGCGCAGTCGTGTCGAGACCGGTCGGAGAACCAGATGCGCAGAACGCTTGCCCTGCTCGGCGGCCTCGTGGTTGGCGCCGGGCTCAGCCAGTTCCCCGAGTATGCCCAGCAGTACACGCAGCGTCTCGGCGGGGCGGTCGACGAACTGAGGATTATCACCGAGGATTTTGACAGGGCTGCAAAGGAGGCCGGGCTTGGTCGCGATGAGGCGATCGATCGGTTCTCGAAGACCGGCGACGGCTTTATCGCGGCACGCGGCGAGTCGATGGCGCGCACCTTCAAGCGCTACGAGGAGCTCTCCGCCACGCTCGCCGAAGTGCGCGGCGCGGCCGGCTGGGAGCGCTTCACCAAACTGCCAGAGTATCTCGACAGCGAGATCGGCGGCCGCGCGCTCAGGGACTACAAGCCCGCAGTGCCGGTGACGATCGAGGGTTTCGCCTATGCCGGCGCCGGCTTTCTGGTCGGCTACGCAGCGCTTTCGGCTCTGGTCGGCTTCCTGATGCTACCGTTCAGGCGGCGGCGCATCCGCTATATCGAACGGCGAGAGACATAAAGCTTTCTTTATATCCCGGTTGATAGCGCCCGCCGCCTTCAGTATAAGGCCCCAACACCAGCGATAAGACGGAGAGGGCCGATGGCCAGCAACAACGACTACGTGGTCACCGACATCGGCCTCGCCGATTATGGCCGCAAGGAAATCGGCATGGCCGAGATCGAAATGCCCGGCCTGATGGCGATCCGCGAGGAATATGCCGCGAAGCAGCCGCTGAAGGGCGCCCGCATCGCCGGCTCGCTCCACATGACGATCCAGACCGCGGTGCTGATCGAGACGCTGAAGGCGCTCGGCGCCGATGTTCGCTGGGTCAGCTGCAACATCTTTTCGACCCAGGACCACGCCGCCGCCGCCATTGCCGCCGCCGGCATCTCGGTGTTCGCCAAGAAGGGCGAGAGCCTCGAGGAGTACTGGGATTACACGGACCGCATGATGGAATGGCCGGGCGGCCAGACCCCCAACATGATCCTCGACGATGGTGGCGACGCCACCATGCTGGTGCTGACCGGCGCCAAGGCCGAGACCGATCCGTCGGTGCTGAACAATCCGCATTCCGAGGAAGAGGAAATCTTCTTCGCGCTGATCAAGAAGCGCCTGGCCCAGGATCCGAAGTTCTACTCGAAGATCCGCGCCAACATCCGCGGCGTTTCCGAGGAGACCACCACGGGCGTGATGCGGCTCTACCAGCTGCAGCAGAAGGGCGAGCTGCCGTTCCCGGCGATCAACGTCAACGACAGCGTCACCAAGTCGAAGTTCGACAACAAGTACGGCACCCGTGAATCGCTGGTCGACGCGATCCGTCGCGGCACCGACGTGATGCTCGCCGGCAAGGTGGCGATCGTTTGCGGCTATGGCGATGTGGGCAAGGGCTCGGCGCAGTCGCTGCGCGGCGCCGGCGCTCGTGTTCTGGTCACCGAGGTCGATCCGATCTGCGCGCTGCAGGCGGCCATGGACGGCTACGAGGTCGTGACCCTCGAGGACGCGGCGCACCGCGCCGACATCGTCGTCACCGCCACGGGGAACAAGGACGTCGTCAGCCTCGACGACATCCGCAACCTCAAGGACATGGCGATCGTCTGCAACATCGGCCACTTCGACAACGAGATCCAGGTTGCGGAGCTCCGCAACTTCAAGTGGACCAACGTGAAACCGCAGGTCGATATCGTCGAGCTCTCGGCCGGCAAGCGCATCGTGCTCCTGTCGGAAGGCCGTCTCGTCAACCTCGGCAACGCCACCGGCCACCCGAGCTTCGTGATGAGCGCTTCGTTCGCCAACCAGACGCTGGCGCAGATCGAGCTGTGGACCAACGGCGACAAGCTGACCAAGGCCGTGCACGTCCTGCCCAAGCATCTCGACGAGAAAGTCGCGGAGCTGCACCTCGCCAAGCTCGGCGCCAAGCTGACCAAGCTGTCGAAGCCGCAGGCGGAGTATATCGGCGTCAGCCAGACCGGGCCGTTCAAGTCCGAGCAGTACCGCTACTGATCCGCGGCATCGCTACTGAGTTTCCGAAGGGCGTCCCGCGGGGGCGCCCTTTCTCATTGCACCAGCGGAAGTGTGAGTGGCTTCTCCCCTTGTGGGAGAAGGTGTCCGAAAGGCGGATGAGGGGTCTCTCTCCGCGCACGCAGACGTTCGTCGCTCCGCTCCGAGCGCGCTACACTTCGTTTCGCGGACCCCTCATCCGGCGCTGCGCGCCACCTTCTCCCACAAGGGAGAAGGCAGACCGGCGGCCGCCGCTGCCCACTCGGCAAAATAATCCGCCCAAATCACCGCGGCGTTAACGAAGCGTTCACTGTTCGGACTCGGGTCAACTCCCAATCTCGGGGCATTCCCCGCTGTTCACATACAATTAGACTCTTTTTGCGCGATTCCGAGCCCGGTAAGGTCTGGTGATTCGGCGGTTACGGGTTTTGACCGGCCGGATGCGCGGCGAATCAGTGGGGCTCGGCGCGCCAGCAAGTGCGGTGTTCGCCGTCCGCTTCGGGCGGCGCTGAGCGGCATAATCGGTTAGGGGCAGTATATGGCGCCGGATAGGGTCCGGAACGATTGGGGATTCGCAGGTCTATCAGCGAGTCTGGTAACCCTTTTGAGCGCGTCGCCTGCCCTTGCCCAAGGGATCACCGCCAACAACGTGATGGGCGCTGCGCCCGTCGCCATTGCACTCGGGGCCGGCGCTTTCGCGCTGATCGCCATGGCGCTGGTGCGCCGCATGCTGCACGACAACCGTTCGGCCCGGCACCGCGCCGCCGAGCAGATCGCCAGCCTTCGCGCCCGCGTCGATGAGTACGAAGCCCTGCTCTCGGGGGGGCGCGAGATCATCGTGCTGTGGGCCAGCGCCGGCGAGGGTCCGCGCTTCCTCGGCCAGGCTTCGGCCCTGCTGCCACCCGGGCGGCGCGCCGAAGCGGTGCTCGATTTCGGCTCCTGGCTCGGCGAGGCCGATGCCGAGCGGATTGCCCGCTCGATCGAGAACCTGCGGGTCGGTGGTCGCGGGTTCGAGCTGACACTGAAGGCGCATGATGGCCGCACGGTCCGCGCCTCCGGCTCGCTGCTCGGCAATGGCGCTGCGCTGCGGCTGCGGCCAGCGGTGACGCAGCCCTCGGGTGAACTCATCCCGGCTGGCGTTCCCGCCGTGGCGCAGACGACTACCGATTACGCCACTGCCCGCACCGTCCTCGCCAGCCTCGGCAAGCCGGCGTTCCTCCGCGATGGGACCGGCCGCCTGGTGTTCGCCAATGCCGCCTATCACGACCTCGCCCGGGCCCTCGGTCGCAAGACCAGCGAGAGCCAGCCGGCCGAGCTGGTCGATTACGGCCTGCTGCAGCGCAACCGCGCCGTGCTGGGCGATGCCCGCAAGCCGCAGAGCACCATGGTGACGCTGGGCGAGATCGGCGATTTCGAGGTCGTCGACTTCCCGGTCAATGGCGGCTCCGCCGGGTACCTGCATGCCCGGCAGGACACTGCGCCGCGCGATGCCGGCCTGTCCCATCTCTCGGCGATCATCGACGCGCTGGCGACGCCGATCGCGATCTTCAACGCCAATCGCGAACTGGTGCAGTTCAACCGCGCCTATTGCACGCTATGGGACATCGACCCGACCTGGCTGAAGCTCGGCATGGACGAGCGCGCTATCCTCGACAAGCTGCGCACCGACGGCAAACTGCCGAACGAGCCGGACTATCAGGGCTGGCGGACACGGCACCTCGCCTCGTACCAGCTGCGGGTCCCCAAGGAACTCGAGGCCTGGCACCTGCCCGATGGTCGCACCGTGCAGGTGATCGCGGCGCCGGCCGGCCCGAAGGGCGGGGTGATCTATGTGTTCGAGGACATCACCGACCAGCTCAACCTCAAGAGCCAGCATAAGGTGGTGCTGGATGTGCAGCGCTCGACGCTGAATGCGCTGAGCGAGGCCGTGGCGGTGTTCGGCACCAATGGCCGGCTGACGCTCAGCAACCCAAAACTCTCGACGTTGTGGAAGCTGCCAGCGAACCTGCTCAGCGAGACCCCGCATATCGACCAGATCGCCGAAGCCGCGTCGCGGGCGCTGCCGGATGACGGAGCGACGATCTGGCGCGACCTGAAGCGCTCGATCATCGACCTCAACCCGACCCGGTCGGATCGGCAGGGCCGGATCACCCGGGCCGACGGCAAGCTGATCGACTACGCCGTGGTGCGGCTGCCCGACGGGCAGACGATGATGACCTTCCTCGATGTGACCGAGAGCGCCAACTACCAGCGGGTGCTGAAAGAGCGGAACGACGCGCTGATCACGGCCGACCGGCTGAAGGATGCGTTCGTGCAGAACGTCTCGTACGAACTGCGCTCGCCGCTCACTAACATCATTGGCTTTGCGGACCTGCTCGCCTCCGGCACTGCCGGTGAGCTCAACGACAAGCAGCGCAGCTACACCGATTTCATTCGTGCCTCGAGCGCGACGCTGGGCGTGCTGATCGACAACATCCTCGATCTCGCGACGGTCGATGCGGGGATCGCCGAACTGCAGCCGGAGTTGCAGGATGTCGGGGCGCTGGTCGACAAGGCCCGCGCCGGGTTGGCAGCCACCTTCCCCGATATCGATGGCGAGCCGTCGCTCAACCTCAAGGTGGTGATCGAGCCCGACCTGCCGCCGTTCAACGCCGACGGCACGCGCATCGTCAACGTGCTCTACAACCTCTTGTCGAACGCGGCCCGCTTCTCGGAGCCGGGCGGCGAGGTGAAGCTCACGGTCAGCGGCCGCACCGGGCGCATCCAGTTCATCGTCGAGGATGAAGGTGCGCCGATGAGCGAGGAAATGCGCCTGGCGCTGCTCGATCGCAACGACGCACTCGCGGGTGCGGCGCGGCAGCGCGGGGCTGGGCTGGGGCTCTCGATCGTCCGCGCCTTCGTCAACCTCCATGGCGGCACCATCAATGTCGAGCGGCGTGAGCCGCGCGGCACAAGAGTGGTGGTCAGCCTGCCGAGCGACGCGGCGATGGTCGGCGCGGCCGAGTAGGGCTTTGCGTCCGGCGCCATCCTCGGCTATCCGAACTCGATGAGCACCGAGCCGCAGACCCTGTTCCTCGCCGATGACGATGCGACCGCCGATCTCGGCCGCCGCCTCGCTGGTGTTCTGCGACCCGGCGACCTGGTGCTGCTCGAGGGCGATCTCGGTGCAGGCAAGACGGCGCTGGCGCGGACGGTGGTTCGCACGCTGGTCGGCGATCTCAGGCTCGACGTTCCCTCCCCCAGCTTCGCGCTGGTGCAGCCCTACGAGGCGAACGGCACGCCGGTGCTGCATGCCGACCTCTACCGCCTCGGGGGGCCGCGTGAGGTGGACGAACTGGGGCTGTTCGACCGGGCCGATGCGATCGTCCTGGTCGAGTGGCCCGAGCGTTCGGACGAGGTGGTGGAGCGGGCGACCGTGGCTATCAAGCTCGCCATTCCCCCCGGCGGCGAGGGTCGGAGCGCGACGATCCGCTTCGCCGACGGGCGGGCCGTCTAGCGCGCTGGACTTCATCGGCCCCAACAAGTCAAATCGCCCACCATGCGCCGCGACTCGCTCTTCACCATCGCGCCCCACGCGCCTTTCCTCGCGACGCTCGCCGAGCGGGTGCTCGATGGCACGTTGCTGGGCGACTGGTCGCGCGAAGGCCCGTTCTGCCTGAGCGACGTCACCATCATCCTCCCCACGCGCCGCGCCCGGTTCGGGCTGGCGGAGGAGTTCGCCAAGCGCCTCGGCGGCACGGTGCTGCTGCCCGATATCCGCACCTTCGGTGGCGAGGTGGCCGATGAGGAGCCATTCCTGCCGCCCACCGACGCGCCCGCCAGCAGGCCGGCCGCCTCACTGCTCGAACGGCGGCTGACGCTGTCGCACCTGGTGCGGCTGTTCGCCGAGCGGGCCGAGAGCTTTGCCACTCCGCCCAACCCGGCGGAGATCTTCTGGCTCGCCGACTCGCTGGGCGAGGTGATCGACGACTTCACCATCGAGGACGTGTCGCCCGACAAGCTTAGGGATCTGGTGCCGGAAGAGCTGGCGGGGAACTGGCAGAAGGTGCTGGAATTCCTCGACGTGGCGCTGAAAGCCTGGCCGGCGATCCTCGCGGAGCGTGGTCGGATCGATGCAGCCGCAGCGCGTAACGAGCGGCTGTTGCGGCAGGCGGCGACAGCCGAGTTCGCATATGGCGAGCGGCCGGTCATCGCCGCTGGCTCGACGGGCTCGATTCCGGCAACCGCCGCACTGCTCAAGGCCATCGCCAAGCTGCGGCGCGGCGTGCTGGTGCTGCCGGGGCTCGACACGTCGTTCACCCCTGATCGGCATGAGCGGATGCTCGGCGGCGAGACAACACAGGGTCATCCGCAATATGGCCTGATGAAGCTCCTGCGAGGCCTCGACGCTGGTGTCGGCGAAGTCGAGGAGCTGGCGGGGGAAGCACATCGCACGGCGCTGGTGCGGGCGGCGCTGGCGCCGGCCAGCGAGACGCCGGCCTGGCCGATCCTCCGCTCGGACATTCCGGTGAGCAGAGCGCTCGAAGGCGTCAGCATCCTGGCAGCGCGCAATGCCGATGTCGAAGCGCGGGCAATTGCCCTCGCGGCGCGCTCCGCCCTCGCCGAACTCAAGACCGTCGGCATTGTGGCGCGCGATCAGACGCTGGCCCGGCGTATCGCGGCGGAACTCAAGCGCCACGGCGTCGAAGTCGATGACGCCGCAGGTACGCCTCTGTTCCAGTCCGGCGCCGGGCGGCTGGCGCGGCAGGTGCTCGCGGTCGCGACGGACAATTATGCGCCGGTCGACATCATCGCCCTGCTTCGCAACGCGGCGGTCTCGCTCGATCTCGACCGCTACGCGGTGCGACGTCTCGCCGACATCATCGACTTGAAGTTGCGGGCGGTACGCCCGGCGGCCGGGATTGCCGGACTGCGAGAACTCTCGGATCACGAGGACCTGCCGCAGTTGCTCGACAAGCTCGACGCGGCGATGCAGCCGGTGTTTGCGCTGGGACAGCGCGAGCGGATCACTGCGCCCGATCTCGCTTCGGCCCTTCTGGCCACCATGGATGCGCTGATCGGCGATGCCGAATTGCCGGGCATGCCGGAGTTCCGCCGCTGGGCTGGGGAACTGACCTCGCTCGACCAGGGCGGCACTGCCTTTGCGCCGTTCGACCTGGAGGCTGTGCTCGAGGCGCTGCTGGCCGGCACCAAGACGCAGGATCCGGTCCCGACGCGCGACGACATCCACATCTGGGGCGAGCTCGAAGCACGGCTGCAGAACCCGGACCTGATGATCCTCGCTGGGATGAACGAGGACATCTGGCCGCCGGTGGCCGATCCCGGCCCATGGCTCAGCCGCGGCATGCGGATCGGCATCGGGCTCGAGCCGCCCGAGCGGCGGCAGGGCCAGGCGGCGCACGATTTCGCCATGGCCGTCGGCAATGCCGAGGTGCTGATCGCCTATGCCGAGCGCATCGGCACGTCGCCGGCGCTCCCGTCGCCGCTGCTGCAGCGGCTCTATGCCTTCATCGGCGAGGCGGATGCCAAGGTGGTGAAGGCGCGCGGCGCGCGCTGGCTGGCGCAGGCCGAGGCGATCGACTTCGCCGGCGTGCCGCGCCCTGCGGACCGGCCGGTGCCCAATCCGCCCGCCAGCATCCGGCCGCGGCGGCTGTCGATCACCGAGATCGAGCCGCTGATGCGCTCGCCCTACGACATCTATGCCAAGCACGTGCTGGCACTGCGCCGCATCGAGCCGCTGGGCACCGAGCCGAGTGCCCGCGAGCGCGGCACGATGATCCACGGCGTGTTCGAGAAGTTCATCGCGGCCGGGCTCGACCTCGATTTGCCCGAGGCCTTGCCGGAAATGATGGGCATGGCACGGGATGCCTTTGCCGGGCTCGACGCCATCAAGGAACGCCGCGACATCTGGCTGAAGCGCTTCGAGCGCGCGGCACGGCAATTCCTCGACTACGAGCGGCGGCGCGACAACGAGATTGTCGAGCGCCATGCCGAGACCAAGGGCGAGTGGAAATTCCCGGCCCTCGACAACTTCGCCCTGGTCGGCAAGGCCGACCGGCTCGACGTGAAGCGCGACGGCACGCTGGAGATCATCGACTTCAAGACCGGCGGCGTGCCGCAGCCCAAGGACATGACGGCGTTCGACGCGCCGCAGCTGCTGCTGGAAGCGGCGATGGCGCGGGCCGGGGTGTTCCCAGGCATTACCCCGCGCGACAGCTCGGCGCTGACCTACATCAAGATCGGCCTCGGGCCGGCGGCGTTCCAGATCAAGCCGTTCAAGCTGCCAAAGGGCATGAGCCTGATGGACGCAGTGGGCGAGATCGAGCGCCGCATGCAGCGGCATGTCGATGCGTTCCTGCTGCATGACGGGCTGCCGATGGCGGCGCGGATCCGGCCGCGGGTGGAGACCGGCCGCAAATCCTACCCGGGCGACTACGACCACCTCGCCCGCACCGACGAGTGGACACTGACCGCCGGAGTGGACGACCCATGAGCCGGCGACTTCTCAACCCGATGCCGCAGCAGATCGTTGCGGCGCAGCGCGATGCCTCCGATCCGGAACGCAGCGTCTGGGTGACGGCCAATGCCGGCTCGGGCAAGACCTATGTGCTGACCGCCCGCGTGCTGCGGCTGCTGCTGAGCGGCGCCAAGCCCGAGGAGATCCTCTGCCTGACCTACACAAAGGCGGCTGCGGCGGAGATGCGCGGCCGCGTCGCCGAGCGGCTCGGGCAATGGGCCCTCGAAAGCGAAGACGAACTGATCAAGGATCTGACGGCGCTCAGTGGCGTGCCGCCGACACCGGGGATGCGCCTGCGTGCCCGGTCGCTGTTCGCACGCGCCCTCGAAGCGCCCGGCGGCTTGCGCATCCAGACCATCCACGCCTTCTGCGAGAGCGTGCTGCACCGCTTCCCGCGCGAGGCGGGCGTGCCGTTCGATTTCAGCGTGCTGGAGGAGCATCAGCGCGACAGCATGCTGCTCGAAGCCCGGGAGACGGTGATCGCCGCGGGTCTGCGCGGCAGTGGCGAAGCCACGGCGGTGGAGACGCTGTTCGGCCTGCTCAGCGATTTCCAGATCGAGACCGCGATCCTCGAAGCACTGAACCAGCAGCGGACGCTGCGGCGGGTGCTGGCGCAGCCGCGCGTCGCCAAGCGCGAGTTGCGGAAGCTGGTCGGCGATGTCGGCTCGATTGACGAGGTGATGGACGAGATCAGCTCGGGCTACGGGCTCAGCCGCAATGACCACGCTACGATCTTCTCGCTGATCGTGCCCGATCCCTACGGCACCGATTTCGTCGACCGGCTGAGCCAGATCGACCCGGAGCGGCCCGATGCCGACGACCTGCTCGATGCGTTCCTGACTCAGGCGGATCGCACAGCGCGGAAGACGCTGATCAAGAAGGCGACGGCAGTCCTTATCCCCGACGTGGCGGCCCGTGTGGTGGCCGAGGGGCAGCGGATCGAGCGGCTGTACCAGAAGCTGGTGACGGCCGAGCTGGTGGCACGCAGCGAGGCGATGCTCGACGTGGTGGCGGCGATTTCGGCGCATTACGAGAAGGCGAAGCGGGCCCGCTCGCTGCTCGATTTCGACGACCTGATCGAGAAACTCGCAGCGCTGCTGCGCGACGAGGCACAGGGCACGTGGGTGCGCTACAAGCTCGACGCCGGCCTCAGCCATATCCTCGTCGACGAGGGGCAGGACACCAACCCGCTGCAATGGCAGGTGGTGGGCGCGCTGATCGACGATTTCTTCTTCGGCGACAGCGCCGCCGCCGACCGGCCGCGCACGCTATTCGCGGTGGGCGACCAGAAGCAGTCGATCTTCTCGTTCCAGGGCGCCGACCCCGAGGTGTTCGTCGAAGCCGGGCGCCAGTATGCGTTCAGCGCCAAGGCGGCGCATTTCGAGATCACCCCGGTGCCGCTGCGCTACAGCTTCCGCACCCTGCCCAACGTGCTGAACGCCGTGGACGAGGTGTTCAAGCGGGCCGATCTGCGCGATGGGGCGCTGGAGGAGAGCGGCGTCGCGCACAGCACGGCGCGCGCCGATGCCGGTGGGTTGGTGACACTGTGGCCGCCGATCAAGGATCAGGCGGAGGAGACCGACCCGGAGAACTGGCCGACCGAGCCGCCGCTGATCCAGACGCAGAGCGCGCAGCGGCAGGTGGCAGAGCGGATCGCCCGCGAGATCAAGGGCTGGATCGACGCCAAGCGTCCGCTGGGACCGCGCGGCCGCGCGGTCAGCGCCGATGACGTGCTGATCCTCGTGCAGGTGCGCAGCATCCTGTTCCACGAAATCATCCGCGCGCTGATCCGCGCCGGAGTGCCGACGCCGGGGGCGGACCGGCTGGCGGTCACCACCCATATCGGCGTGCTCGACATGATGGCGCTGGGCGATGTGCTCAGCAATCCGGCCGACGACCTGCAACTGGCGGCGCTGCTGCGCTCGCCGCTGTTCGAGGTCAGCGAGGATGAGCTGCTGGCGGTGGCCCAGCCGCGCGGCGACAAGCGGCTTTGGCGGGCACTCGAGGGCTCCGACATCCCCTCGGTCAAGGCTGCGTACGAGCAGCTCAAGGGCTGGCGCAACCGGCTCGATTTCGAGCGGCCGTTCAACTTCTACGCCGACGTGCTCTATGCGGGGGGCGGGCTGCGGCGGATGCGCGGCCGTTTCGGCAGCGAGATCGACGACGTGATGGCCGAGTTCCTCGACCTGGCACTGTCGCACGAGCAATCGACGCAGCCCTCGCTGCTGGGCTTTCTCGCCGAACTCAGGTCGCGCGAAGTGACGATCAAGCGCGAGCTGGCCGAAGGCGGCGCCGGGGTGCGGGTGATGACGGTGCACGGGGCCAAGGGCCTCGAAGCGCCGATCGTGATCCTCGCCGATGCTGCGATCACCGAGCGCGGCCGCGACCGGCGGAGCATCTACCTGAGGGCCGTACCGCCGCTGTTCATTCACGCCTCTTCGTCCGCCACCCATGCGCCGCAGACCAGCGAATTCAAGGACGACGCGGACAGCGACCAGCTGAAGGAATATTGGCGCAAGCTCTATGTCGCGATGACCCGGGCCGAGGACGAGCTCTATGTCACCGGTTACCTGACCAAGCAGGGCAAGGTCGATGGCAGCTGGTACGAGGCCATCGAGCAGGGCTTGGGGCCGCTGAGCGAGAGCGTGGTCGATGCCGACGGCAATACCAGCGCGTTGGTCTATCCGAAGGAGCGGCCGGCACCCGCGAAGCTGAAGCCAAGCGAGGCCCTGGTGGGTACCGCTGCCGCCCTGCTCGACCTCACGCCGTTGCCACCCCACCGGGCCCGCAAGGTGTTGCGGCCGTCGAGCCTCGAGGTGCCATCCGATCCGGCTCGCTCGCTGGCGACACGACTGGAAGAGGGGCTCGACCCCGAGACGGCCCGCCTCTCCGGCACCGCACTGCATGCCCTGTTGCAGCACCTCGCGAAAGTGGATCCGGCCGACCGGGCAGCGGTCGCGGCGCGGGCTTTGCCGCTGCTGTTGCCGCAAGCGCCAGATCAGCATGCGCCGCTCGCCACCAAGGCCATTTCGATCCTTTCCCGTCCGGAGCTCGCGCACCTGTTCACCGAGGGCAGCCGGGCGGAAGTGCCGTTCCTCGCGACGGCCGAGCGGAAGGGCGAGACGGTGACCATCGCGGGCCGCATCGACCGCATCGTCACCACCTCGGGCGGCGTACTGCTGGTCGATTTCAAGTCCGATGCCGACCCGGTGATGGAACCCGGGCGGGTGAAACCCGGTTATCTGACGCAACTCGGGCTCTATGCGCTTGTTGCAAAGCAGCTTTTCCCGGGGCAGAGGATAGAAGCCGGGATTCTCTGGACTGAGTTGGAATCGCTGCTAAAATTGCCCAACGCTGCTTTGGCGGAAGCGGCGCGGGGGTTCACCATCCGGTGACGTTCGTTGAAGTCACACTGGACTCTACCTAGCTTTTGGATCAAACAGACCGCCGCTTTCAACCCAAAAGGCAATCCCAATGACAACCCACGTTTCCGACGCCAATTTTGGCGAGGAAGTCCTGTCCTCGAAAGAGCCCGTGCTGGTAGATTTCTGGGCAGAATGGTGTGGCCCGTGTCGCGCCATCTCGCCGGTTCTGGAAGAGCTCTCCACTGAGCTCCAGGGCAAGGTGAAGATCGTCAAGCTAAACGTCGACGACAACCCGAATACCACCGTCAAGTACGGCGTGCGTTCGATCCCGACGATGATCCTGTTCAAGGGCGGCGAAGCCGCCGACATGAAGATCGGCGCGGGCACCCCGAAGGCCGGCCTTGCGAAGTGGCTCGAGAGCCACGCTGCCTGATACGGGCGCGACACTCGCCGCTTTGATAGAAAACGCCGCTGGTTCACGC
Source organism: Devosia sp. P2_G7 (assembly GCF_056403495.1). Taxonomy (NCBI): domain Bacteria; kingdom Pseudomonadati; phylum Pseudomonadota; class Alphaproteobacteria; order Hyphomicrobiales; family Devosiaceae; genus Devosia; species Devosia sp. P2_G7. The sequence goes on along the minus strand of NZ_JBFUFI010000012.1, from coordinate 150,702 downwards.
CGGCGGCGTTTCTCTTTCCGGCAAAGGCGTGGAATGACATGCCTTTCTTTCCCCGCCGACTCCCTGTAGCTTTCATCGGTAATCGACGATGGAGACGATCATGGGTACGCGCGTCAACGACCAGAACTTCGAAGCCGAAGTGCTGAATTCCAGCAAGCCAGTCCTCGTCGATTTCTGGGCCGAATGGTGCCCGCCGTGCAAGGCGATGGATCCGATCCTGGACGACCTCACCACTGAACTCGCCGCCAAGGTGAAGATCGTCAAGCTCGACGTCGACAGCAATCCGTCGACAGTGGTGAAATATAACGTGCGCGCCATGCCGACGCTGATCGTGTTCAAGGACGGCGAGCCGGTGGATTTCAAGGTCGGCGCCGGGCAGTCGCGCGTGCAGCTCATCAAGTGGCTGGATCAGTTCGCCGCATAATTTCGAGCAGGATTTTCCGGTGCGATGGGGCATAGTCCCCGCCCTGCACCGGAGGACTGCATGACTTTCGACCACCTCGCCAAAGCCCCGTTCAACCTCGACGCCCAGGCGCTTGCCTGGGTGCGGGAGCGCTTTGCGGCGCTGACCCCGGACGAGAAGTTGCGGCAGCTGTTCAACCTCCTGTCGCGGGGGCAGAACCCGGACGAGGTCGCCCGGATACGGGCCTTCCGGCCGGGCGGCATCACCCGGCACGCTGGCGCGGATGTCGCGGCGGAGCGGGCGCTGTTCGCCGATCTCAATGCCGCAGCACCGGTGCCGCTGCTGGTTTCGGCCGACCTCGAGGGCAGCCGGATGAGCCTCGCCGCGGGGGCAGAAATGCCCAACCCGCTGGCGCTCGCGGCGATCGACGATGTCGAGGTGACCGCCGAGGTCAGCCGGATCATGGCCGAAGAGGCCCGGGCGATCGGCATCAACTGGAGCTTCACCCCGGTCCTCGACATCAACGCGGCGTTCCGCAGTGCCATCGTCGCGACGCGCGGCTTCGGTTCGGACGTGGCGACGGTCGAGAAGCACGCACTGACCCAGATGCGGGTGTTCCAGGAGCATGGGGTCGCCTCGGCGATCAAGCACTGGCCCGGCGAGGGTTTTGACGATCGCGACCAGCACCTCGTCACGACGATCAACCCGCTGTCGCTGGACGAGTGGGAGGCCAATTTCGGCCGGCTCTATCGCGGGGCGATTGCGGCCGGCGCGCTGTCGGTGATGTCGGCGCATATCGCGCTGCCGGCCTTCGTGCAGTCGCTCGATCCCAACGCCGGGATCGAGGCGTTCCGGCCGGCCTCGATCAGCCGCCTGCTGAATGAGGAGCTGCTGCGCAAGCGCCTCGGCTTCAACGGGTTGATCGTTTCCGATGCGACACCGATGGCCGGGTTGGGAGCATGGTCGAAGCGTAGCGAGCATCTGCCGGAGATCATCTCCTCGGGTTGCGATGTGATCCTGTTCTCGGACGATTACGACCAGGACCTCGCCTATCTCCAGGCGGCGCTGGCCGATGGCCGGCTGAGCTGGGACCGGGTCGACGAGGCGGTGATCCGCCAACTCGGGCTGAAGGCGGCGGTTGGACTGCACAAACCGGCGGTGGCGGGGACACTGGCGAGCAGCGAGACGCGCGCCTATGCCGACGCGGTGGCAAAGCGGGCGCCGACGCTGGTGAAAGACGTCCAGAACCTGCTGCCGCTCGATCCCGCGAAGCACAGGCGCGTGCTGGTGATTTCCGGCGGCATCGTGTTTCCGTTCCTGCCGCATCCGCTTCCGTTCTCAGTGCCAGAGCTCCTGCGCGAGAAGGGCTTCGAGGTGACGGTGCATGATGCCACCACTGAGGTGGACGCGGATAAGTTCGACCTGGTGCTCTACCTGTTCGGCGACGAGACGCTGCTGACGCGGGGGCGGATCTTCCTCGACTGGCTGCGGCTCACCGGCAGCTTCGGCAAGGCGATGCACCGGCACTGGCATGACATCCCGACGCTGATGATCTCGTTCGGCTACCCGTACATGCTCTACGACGCGCCGCGGGTGCCCACCTACATCAACGCCTATTCGACCACCGAGACGATGCAGCGGGCGGTGGTCGAGGCGCTACTGAGCAACCTGCCGTGGAACCGGCACTCGCCGGTCGATCCGTTCTGCGGGCTCGAGGACGCGCGTTACTGAGGCCGCGGAGGCGCCTCGCCGTTACTTCGGCGGGGTACCGTTCTGGTGGAGGACGTGGCCGGCGAGGTAGAGCGAGCCGGCGAACACCACGCGGGCGGGGTGGCCGAGCCGGGCCGCATCGGCCAGAGCGTTGAGGATCGAGGTCGATGCCACGGCGTCGAAGCCCGTGGCGTGGGCCTGCTCAACGATGGCCGATGCCGGATGGGCGTTCGGCTCGCCCGGAATGGATAGGGCGAAGACCTTTTCCAGCATGCCGCTGAACGGCGCGAGGAAATCGGCGGGCTTGCGGGTGTTCATCAGCCCCATGATCAGGACTAGCGGCAGCGGACGCCGGACCTGCATCTGCTGCAGGGCCAGCGAGAGCGCGGCCGCGCCGTGCGCGTTATGGCCGCCGTCGATCCAGAGCTCCGAGCCCTCGGGCAGCATTTGCAGCAGCGTGCCGTGCACCGGCTGTAGGCGCGCCGGCCAGACCACGTCGCGGAGGCCGCGGGCAATGTCGGCCTCGGTGACCGGTAGCTCGAAATGCCGGGCGGCAGCGATGGCAAGCGCTGCATTGTCGAACTGGTGCGGCCCGGCGAGCGCCGGTGGGGGCAGATCGAGCAGGCCATGCTCATCCTGATAGACCAGCCGGCCATCTTCGGCCCGGCCGTCGAAATCCTCGCCGGCGATCAACGGCGTCACGCCAAGCCGCGCGGCTTCGCGCACCAGCATTGCCCTGCCCTCGTCGCGCTGCCGGCCGAACACGGCCTTTGAGCCGCGCTTCATGATGCCGGCTTTCTCCCAGGCGATCTTCGACAGGCTGTCGCCGAGGAAGTTCTGGTGGTCGTAGTCGACCGGAGCGATGACGGTGCCCAGCGGGTGCGCGACCACGTTGGAGGCGTCGAAGCGCCCGCCCATGCCGGTCTCGAGCAGCAGGTAATCGGCCTTCACGTCCGAGAACAGTTTTAGCGCGGCCGCGGTGGTGATCTCGAAGAAGGTGATGGGCTCGCCGCCATTGGCCTCTTCGCAGAACTCCAGCGCCTGGTTGAGCTTGCGGGATGACACCAGCTTGCCGGCCAACCGGATGCGCTCGTTGAAGCGCACCAGGTGGGGCGAGGTCATGACGTGCACCTGCTTGCCCGACGCTTCGAGGAAGGCGCGCAGATAGGCGATCGTCGAACCCTTGCCGTTGGTGCCGGCGACGTGGATCACCGGCGGCAAATGGTCCTGCGGGTTGCCGATCCGCTCGAGCAGGCGCAGCTCGCGGTCGAGCTTCAGGTCAATAAGCTTCGGATGCAGCTTGAGCAGCCGCTTCAGGATAGCGTCGGTGCGGGACACGGGGACGAGATTCTCGAACAGGAGCATGGCGCGCTTTTAGCACCCGGTTCTCGCGTGATGAAGAGGCGGCCTACTCGGCGTGGGCGGCTTCCGGCATGCCGACGAGATCATCACCCGCGTTGGCCGAAACCGGCGTCGCGAGGCGGGCCGGGGCGGTTTCGCTCAGCTCCTCGCGCTGCGGTGACTTGGTGAGGATGCCGACCAAGGAGCCGATGGTTTCGCGCAGGTTGTGCCGGTGCACCACCATGTCGATCATGCCGTGCTCGTAGAGATATTCCGAGCGCTGGAAGCCCTTGGGGAGCTTTTCGCGGATGGTCTGCTCGATGACGCGAGGGCCGGCAAAGCCGATCAGCGCGCCGGGCTCGGCGAGGTGCACATCGCCCAGCATGGCGTAGGACGCAGTGACGCCGCCGGTGGTGGGGTTGGTGAACACCACGATGAACGGCAGCCCGGCCTCGCGCAGGCGCAGCACTGCGACGGTGGTGCGCGGCATCTGCATCAGCGACAGCACGCCTTCCTGCATGCGGGCACCGCCCGAGGAGACGAACAGCACGAACGGGGTACGCTTGCTCGCGGCAGTCTCGAGCCCGGTGACGATGGCCGAACCCGCGGCCATGCCGAGCGAGCCGCCCATGAAATCGAAATCCTGCACGCCGACCGTCACCGGCTGGCCGAACAGATCGCCGACGCCGACGGTGACCGCATCCTCGGTACCGGTCTTCAGCCGGCTTTCCTTCAGGCGGTCGGCATAGCGCTTGGAATCACGGAATTTCAGCGGATCATGCGGCACGGCAGGCAGCGCGACGGTGTCGTACTTGCCCTCATCGAGGAAGGTCGACAGCCGGTCGGAGGCCTTGATCTTCATGTGGTAGCCGGAATTGGGCACCACCCACATGTTGGCTTCGAGATCGCGGTAGAACACCATCTCGCCCGACTCCGGATCCTTGACCCAGAGGTTCTCCGAGCCGGTATCCTTCGGTTTGAGGAAGGAGCGGATGCGGGGGCGGACGACGTTGTTGATCCAGTTCATTGCCTAAGCCTGTTCGCGGTCCATGTGCGCGCCAAACGGCGCTGCCATGGGCCTATATGGTGATTGTGGCAGATATTATCAGGATCGGCTCTCGTGGTTAAGCCACGGTACCGTCATTGGTAACCGGATTTGGTGGTTCAGGCTGCCGCCTTGGCCCGCTTCACGCCGCTGGCGAGACCTGCGACCATGGTGGTCACCGCCGCAACGGTGCCGGCCGTGGCCTTGCCATTGTCGAGCGAGCCGAGCACCGCGTTGCAGATTGCCGTGCCCACCGCGACGCCGTCGGACTCGCGGCCGAAAGTTGCCGCATCATCGGCGGTCTTGATGCCGAAGCCCACGACAACTGGCAGGTCGGTATGGCCCTTGATGCGCTGCACGGCGGTGCCGACTGCGGCCGTCGCCTTGATCGTGCCGCCGGTAATGCCGTTCATCGAGACATAGTAGACGAAGCCAGAGGTGTTGTTCAGCACTGCCGGGAGGCGCGCGTCGTCGGTGGTCGGCGTAGCCAGCCGGATGAAGTTGAGGCCTGCCTTCAGGGCCGGGATGCAGAGCTCGTCGTCCTCTTCGGGCGGCAGATCGACAACGATCAGCCCGTCGACGCCCGCCGCCTTGGCGGCCGTGAGGAAGGCATCGACGCCGAAGATGTAGATGGGGTTGTAGTAGCCCATCAGCACGATCGGGGTCTCCTGGTCCTTCTTGCGGAAGGCTTCGACCATGCCCAGCGTCTTCTTCATGGTCTGGCCCGCGGCCAGCGCGCGCTGGCCTGCCGCCTGGACGCCGGGGCCATCGGCCATCGGGTCGGAGAAGGGCATGCCGAGTTCGATGATATCAGCGCCGGCAGCCGGCAGCGCATCGAGGATGGCCTGGGCGGTGGTGAGGTCCGGGTCGCCGGCCATGGTGTAGGTGACGAGAGCCGGGCGGCCTTCGGCGGCGCACTTGGCAAAGCGGGCGGGGATACGGGTGGTCATTACGAGTTCATCCCCAGGTAGCGGCCGACGCTCTCGACGTCCTTGTCGCCGCGGCCCGAGAGGCACAGGACGATAGTCTCGTCCTTGCCCATGGTCGGGGCGACCTTCATAAGCTGCGCCAGCCCGTGGGCGCTTTCCAGCGCAGGAATGATGCCCTCGAGGCGGGTGCAGAGCTGGAAGGCGTCGAGCGCCTCCTTGTCGGTGATCGGTGCGTAAGTGACGCGCTTGGTGTCGTGCAGATAGGAGTGCTCGGGGCCAACGCCGGGGTAATCGAGGCCGGCGGAAATCGAGTGGCCTTCGAGGATCTGGCCGTCGGCATCCTGCAGCAGGTAGGTGCGGTTGCCGTGCAGCACGCCGGGGCGGCCGCCGGTCATCGAGGCGGCGTGGCCGTTCTCGACCTCGATGCCATGGCCGCCGGCTTCGGCGCCATAGAGCTTCACCGAGGGATCATCGAGGAAGGCGTGGAAGGTGCCGATGGCGTTGGAGCCGCCGCCGACGCAGGCGACCAGCGCGTCGGGGAGCTTGCCGGTCTCGGCCTGCATCTGCGCCTTGATCTCTTCGCCGATCACCGACTGGAAGTTGCGGACCATCTCCGGATAGGGGTGCGGGCCTGCCGCGGTGCCGATCAGGTAGTAGGTGGTCTCGACATTGGTCACCCAGTCGCGCAGCGCCTCGTTCATGGCGTCCTTGAGGGTGCCGGCACCGGCTGTGACCGGACGGACCTCAGCGCCGAGCATCTTCATGCGCAAGACGTTCGGGTACTGCCGCTCGACGTCGGTGGCGCCCATGAACACGACGCAGGGCAGGTCGAACTTGGCGCAGACCGTCGCCGTCGCCACGCCATGCTGGCCGGCGCCGGTTTCGGCGATGATGCGCGTCTTGCCCATGCGCTTGGCGAGCAGGATCTGGCCAAGCGTGTTGTTGATCTTGTGCGAGCCGGTGTGGTTCAGCTCTTCGCGCTTGAAGTAGACCTTGGCACCGCCGAGGTGCTCGGTCATCCGCTCGGCGAAATAGAGCGGCGACGGGCGGCCGACATAGTGGGTGGCGAGGTGCTTGATCTCGGCCTGGAACTCAGGGTCGGCCTGCGCGACGCGATAGGCCTTCTCGAGATCGAGGATCAGCGGCATCAGCGTCTCGGCGACGAAACGGCCGCCATAGAGACCGAAACGACCCTGGTCATCGGGGCCGTTGCGAAGGGAATTGGCCCCAGTCACGGTCACTTCAGCAGACTCCTATCCGTGCGCGGCGCGCGCCTGGTCGATAAAGGCCCGGATCAGCGCCGCGTCCTTGACGCCGGGCGCGGTTTCGACGCCGGAGGAGACATCGACGCCAAACGGCCGAACGGCCTTGATCGCGTCCCCCACCGTCTCGGGCGTGAGGCCTCCCGAAAGCATGAATGGAAGGCTGGGGTCAAGCGCCTTGAGCAGGGCCCAGTCGAACGGCACGCCGAGCCCGCCGGGGCGGTCGGCGCCCTTGGGCGGCTTGGCGTCGAGCAGGATGCGATCGGCCACATCGGCGAAGTCGGTTACGTGCGCGACATCCTCGGCAGTGCTGATCCCAACCGCCTTCATGATGGCGATGCCGGCTTCATCGCGGATGGCCTCGACCCGATGCGGCGTCTCGGGGCCATGCAGCTGGATCCAGTCGGGACTGAGCGCCGCGACTTCCATGACGAGGGAATTGTCCGGGTTCACCAGCAGCACGCAGGTCTCGACCCGACCGCGGGCCTCCGAGATGAGGAGCTGCAGGTTCTCGATATCGACGTAGCGCGGGCTGCGCTCGAAATGCGTGAAGCCAACGATGTCAGCGCCGGCATCGATCGCCGCTTCCAGCAGCGCGGGGGTCCTGATGCCGCAGATCTTGACGATGAGGGGGTCGGGCATGAGCTCGGGTCAGTTAAGGGAAGCGAATTCTTGAGCCCCGAGCTGCGTCGGGGGTTCGGGCGAGCGGCGGGCAACCTCGAGCTCGCGGTGGAGCCGCTCGGTCTCGCGCTTGAAATGCCGTTCGTCGCGCCGATGCGGGCCCTGGGCGAACCAGGTGGCGACACCGCCGAGCAGCACGCCGACCAGGAGCACGGCAAAAATCACCAGGAATAGCGGCACGCCGACGCCGGGCGAGGTCAATGCATCGACCGGGGCGAAGGGGTTGAAATTGACCACCACGAGCTGGCGGTTGGCCAAGGCAAACACGATCAGCACCGCGCAAAGCGGCACCAGCACGAACCAGCCGACTATGCGCCTAATCATCGGTAGAGCCCGGCATCATCCCGCGCGATTGATCCGCTCACGGATTTCCTTGCCGGCCTTGAACTGGGGCACATATTTCTCGCCCACATCGACGGTCTCGCCGGTCCTTGGATTGCGGCCGACACGTGCCGGCCGGTTCTTCACCGAGAAGGCGCCGAAGCCGCGCAACTCAACCCGGTCCCCCCGGGCCATGGCGTCGCCCACCTCGTCGAGGATGGCGTTCACGATGTTCTCTATATCACGCTGAAACAGATGCGGATTTTCTTCGGACAGTCGCTGCACGAGTTCGGACTTGATCATACCGCCCCCCGGCGCTCCTCCACGGGTCGATGGGTTGTCACATCGATGGGGCAGCCTGCCAAAGCGAGACCAAACCGTCAAGGGACATCGCCCCGTCGACACCAGACCGTACCATTTCGGCAGCGCTCTGGCCGAGCCAGCGGCCGACGCCGAACCAGCCTTCGGCCGGCAGCGGGAAGTAATCGACCACCGGCAGATCGGCCGCAACGGACTTGTCGGCCTCGAGCCAAGTAATGGCTTCGGACTCGCCACCAATCGCATCGATGAGCTTGGCGTCCACGCCCTGCCGCCCGGTGATGATGCGGCCGTCGGCCAGAGCCAGGGTTTCGGGCCGCGGAATGCCGCGACGCTCGGCCACGATGTCGACGAACCACTCGAACGAATCGTTGACCAGCGCCTGCAGCGAGGCGCGCACCTCGCCCTCCATCGGCTCGTCGAAATCCGGCTCTGCCTTCAGCGGGCCGGTCTGCACCTTGTCGAAATCGACGCCGATCGTGTCGAGGAGCTTGCCGGCGTTGACGTGCTGGAACAGTACGCCGATGGAACCGACGATCGACAGCCGGCGGGCGAAGATGCGGTCGGCACCGATGGCGGTCATGTAGGCGGCGGAAGCGCCGAGCTCGCTGATCACCGCGACAACCGGCTTCTTGGCGCGCAACACGGCGAGGGCCTCGTACAGTTCCTCGCCGCCGGCGGTGGTGCCACCGGGCGAGTTGATGGCGACGATCACCGCCTTCACCGCATCGTCCTCGGCGAGCTTGTCGAGGATCTTCAACCGCGCCGGATCGGTCATGATGGTGCCAGTGATGCTGACCCGGGCGATGCGATCGCCGGGACCACCCTGTTCCATTGCGAAGCGACCGACGACGGCGAGCACGGTGACGGCCAGTGCGAGGAAGAACAGCACGCGCCACAGCCGGCGCGAGCGGCGCAGCCTGGCGTTGGCGGGGATCAGGTGCGCGGGGTCGCCGGACGTGTCGGTCATTTGGGCCTCGTTGAGGATTGGTGCGAGGTAACCCGCGGGCCGCGGCAAATGCAAGGCAGGGCTAGAGTTTCAGCCGCGGCCGTTCGGTCTTGATGAAGCCGGCGAGGTGATCGGCCTCGAACAGGGTGAGCGCCCGGCCCTGCTGCATCAGCCGATCGCGCTCGCGCCGGGACAGTGCGGCCTCGAGCGTCGCGGCCAGCCGGTTGCGCTGCATCTCTTCGGTCGCCTGCCGGCCGTCGATCCAGCTCTCGAAGCTCTTGTCGGCAAAGCCGAGCAGCAGCGCCGCAACGTCGTAGGCACCGCGTGTCGCCAGCAGTTCCGCGGCATTCTGCAACAGGCACCAGTGCCACTGGCCGCCGTCCCGCGGCACGATCTCGGCGGCCTCGAAGAGCGGCGCCGCGGCCCCTTCGGCATCGCCGAGGGAGAGGCGGTAGGCGGCGATATTGTTGAGCTGGAAGCCGAGCTGCAGGCTGCGGCCGGCAGCCCGGAGCTCGGGCAGTATCTGCTCGGACAGCGACAGCGGGCGCTCGGTGTCGCCGCCTTTGTGCAGCATTTCGGCAAGGTTCATCACCGAGCGAAAGCGGCCCTTGGGGTTGCCGGTATCGAGGTGCATGGCAAGGCCGGCTTCGGCACGGGCGAGGCCCGCCGTGACGTCGCCGCGCGTCCACATCTGGGTGCCGATCGCAACCAGCGCCCAGGACTTGACCTTGCTGGGCGGCATGTCGGCGATCAGCGTCTCGAGCTCGGCGACCAGCGGCTCGGCATCGCCCTGGTGGTGGAAGAAGATGGTGATCCAGGCGGTGAGGACCAGCGCCTGGGTGTAGCGCAGCCGGTCATCGCTGCTGCGGAAATATGCCAGCGCCGGCTCGAGCCCCTGGTAGGCCCGGACGTCCATGGCATTGTAGCGGCCGATCTCACCGAGGGCCAGTTGCAGTCGGGCCGCCGTTTCGGGCGGGCCGGCGCCCACCAGCGACATGCCGGCCTCGATGGTCGCGAGCCCCTCGGCGCCGAGCTGTTCTTCCATGAAGTAGCGGTAGGAACCGGCGGCGATCTCGACATAGGTGGGCCAGTCGGCGCGGGTTTTGGTCCAGGCCAGCGCGGCGCGCAGGTTGTCGCCGTCCGGCCGGTAGATCTGGTCCCATCGCTCGTCGGGCAGCGCTTCCCAGCGCAGCACGCTGTCGGCGAAGAGTTCGCGGATATAGGCCGCGTGGCGGTCGCGGGTGGCGACGTCCTCGCCCGCTTCTGCCAGCTTGTCGAGGGCGAAGTGACGGGTGGAATCGAGCAGGCGATAGCGCGCGCGATCCTGCCCGTCACGCACCACCAGCGAGCGACGGACAAGTTCGGCGACGCGGGTCTCGGCGCCCTCACCCGCAACCGCATTGGCAGCGGAAATCGAGAAGCTGCCCTGGAAAACGCCGAGGGCGCGCAGCGTGCGCTGGTCGTCCGCCTCCAGCAGGTCGTAGCTCCAGGCCAGCGACGCGGCGAGCGAGCGGTGGCGCGGCAGGGCCGGATCCCAATCAGCTTCGAGGCTCGCCAATCGCTGCTCCAGCTGACGATCGACTGTCTCAATGCCGACCGTCGCGGCGCGCGCTGCGGCCATCTTCAGCGCCAGCGCCACGCCATCGAGCCGGCGGCAGAGGCGAGCGACGATCGGCAGCTCAGCCGGCGAAAGCCGTTCGCCGAAGGCTTCGTAGCAATAGGCGAGGAACTTGGCCGATGCGGCGTCGGCCAGTTCGCCCTCCGCGGTGACGGCAAAGGGCAGCAGCTTGAACACATGCTCCTCAGGCAAGGCGAGCGGCACCTGCGAGGTGGCGAGAATCCGGATGTTCGGGACCTCGGCGAGCAGCGTGCGGATGACGCGGGCGGCGGCGCCGCGCACATGCTCGCAATTGTCGAATATCAGCACCGCCTCGCTGGGCCGCAGATATTCGACGATCGACTCGAGCGAGCGGCTGCCGGCCCGGAACGGTACGGCAAGGGTCTGGATGAGGACGCTTTCGATGAACTCACCGCTGCTGAGCGAGGCGAGATCGACCATCCACACGCCACCATCGACAGTGCCCAGCGTTTCGGCCACGGCAACGGCGAGTGTGGTTTTGCCGACACCACCGGGGCCCAGGATGCTAACCAGCCGGTGCTGGTCCAGCAGCCGCGACACGGCCTCGATCTCCACCTCGCGCGCCACGCAATCAGCGCGATAGCGGCCGATATTCCCGGCGGTGCCGGCCGGACGGCGGCGCAGCGTATCCTCGTCCTCAACCGGCTCGGGACCGACGTATTTATAGCCGCGGCCGTGCACTGTGGCGACGAAGCCCGGGCCCAGCGCCTTGCGAAGCGCCGACATGTGGACCTGCAGCGTATTCTCCTCGACCACCACCCCGGGCCACACCGCATCGAACAGCGCCGCCTTGTCGAGCAACTGGTTGGGCCGGCCCAGCAGCACCTCGAGCAGGTCGAACGAACGGCTCGACAGCTCGATCACGCCCTCGGGGCCGACGAGCTCGCGTTCACGCGGCCTGATCCTGTAGTCGCCAAAGCGTTTTTCCATTGTGGCAGCATAGCCTAGCCGTCTGAGTCCCGTCGATCAGGACCGCTTCAGAACTCTTCAGGATTGCCCCAAGGACTGCCGCCGCCGCCCGGGCGATGATCATCGCATCAGATCCGAGGAGACGGAAAATGCTGTACCAGCCCAAGTCCCGCACCACTGCCGCAAGGCTAGCCCGCGCCGTCTTTGGCGCCATTGCCGGCATGTTCGCCGGCATCGCCCGCACCCACTCGGACGGAGCCTATCTCGACGGCATGCGCAGCAACGAACTCGAAGACCTCGGCCTCCGCCGCCGCGACCACGGCGGGTACGGGACGTTCAAGTGATCAGCCTAGCTTCCGCACCATGTACCGCGCCTCCGCCTCGTAGCTCAGTAGCTTGCCGTAGAGTTCGTCGACTTCGGTCATCTCGAAGCCGTGGCGTTGCCAGAACGGGAGCGAGCCGTTGACGGCGACGAGGGTCATCGTGGGGTAGCCCTCGACGCTGGCGTGTTTCACCAGTGCATCGACGATCTTCGACGCGGCGCCGACGCGGCGGCTGACCGGTAGCAGGCAGAGGTCGTGGAGATAGTAGGTGTCGGGTTCGGTTGGCAGCTGACCCAGCAGCGTGTTGAGCGGCGGCAGGGTGCCGTAGAGCCAGGGGTGGCTCAGCACATAGCCGGCCGGCTTGTCGCCGATTTCGAGCAGGTAGCAGCCGTTGCGGTAGAGCTTCAGCCGCTCGGCCAGCACCTCGGGGGTCTCGAAGAAATCGACATGCACGGTGTCGGCGATGCCCTGCACGGCCGGCAGGTCATAGGCGGTCATGGCGCGCCAGGCGACATCCTTCAGAACCATCCGAGTTCCCCAAAACTCTCATGAAAAGGGCCCGCACCTGATGGTGCGAGCCCCGTATGCGCAGACCCGCGAGCGCTGGAGCACTCGCGGAAAAGCTTACTTCTCGTCGCGGCCCTTGAGCGCGGCGCCCAGGATGTCGCCGAGCGAAGCGCCCGAGTCCGACGAACCGTAGGCAGCGACAGCTTCCTTTTCCTCGGCGATTTCGAGCGCCTTGATGGAAAGCTGGATGCGCTGGGTCTTGCGATCGTACTGGGTGACGCGCGCGTCGACCTTCTCGCCCTTGGAGAAACGCTCCGGACGCTGGTCGTTGCGGTCACGCGACAGATCGGCGCGACGGATGAACGCGGTCATCTCGGTGTCGGCGATGCGGACTTCGATGCCGCCGTCGTTCACTTCGGTCACTGTGCCGGTCACCACGGAACCCTTGCGGATGCCGTCGCCGCCGGTATCGGCCACTTCGCCGACTGCCAGCTGCTTGATGCCAAGCGAGATACGCTCCTTGTCGACATCGACGTCGAGCACCTTGGCCTGGACCATGTCGCCGCGGTTGTAGGCTTCGAGAGCCTGCTCACCGGGCTTCTGCCAGTCGAGGTCGGAGAGGTGGACCATGCCGTCGACATCGCCATCGAGACCAATGAACAGACCGAACTCGGTCTTGTTCTTGACCTCGCCCTCGACAACGGTACCCGACGGATACTTCTCGGCGAAGGTTTCCCACGGGTTCGCAAGCGTCTGCTTGAGGCCCAGCGAGATACGGCGCTTCTCGGGATCGACCTCGAGCACCATCACTTCCACTTCCTGCGAAGTGGAGACGATCTTGCCCGGGTGGACGTTCTTCTTGGTCCAGCTCATCTCGGAAACGTGGATCAGGCCTTCGATGCCCGGCTCCAGTTCGACGAACGCACCGTAGTCGGTGATGTTGGTGACGCGGCCGGTGAACTTGGCGCCAACCGGGTACTTCACCGCGATGCCATCCCACGGGTCGGCCTGCAGCTGCTTCATGCCCAGCGAGATACGATGGCTCTCGTGGTTGATGCGGACGATCTGCACCTTGATGGTCTCGCCGATGGCGAGAACTTCCGACGGGTGGTTGACCCGGCGCCAGGCGATATCGGTAACGTGCAGCAGGCCGTCGATGCCGCCGAGGTCGACGAACGCACCGTAATCGGTAATGTTCTTGACCACGCCGTCAACGACCTGGCCTTCCTCGAGCTGCTGGACGATCTCGGAACGCTGCTCAGCGCGGCTCTCTTCGAGGATCGCACGACGCGACACGACGATATTGCCGCGGCGCTTGTCCATCTTCAGGATCTGGAACGGCTGCGGCACATTCATCAGCGGGCCGATGTCGCGGATCGGACGGATGTCCACCTGCGAACGCGGCAAGAAGGCAACGGCGCCTTCGAGGTCGACGGTGAAGCCGCCCTTGACCTGGTTGAAGATGATGCCTTCAACGCGCTGGTTGGCGTTGTACATCTCTTCGAGCTTGACCCAGCTCTCTTCGCGGCGAGCCTTCTCGCGGCTGAGGACAGCCTCGCCGACAGCGTTCTCGACGCGATCGACATAGACTTCGACGGTCGAGCCGACCTTGATGGTGCCGTCACGACCGGCGGCGCCGAATTCCTTGAGCGCGATGCGCCCTTCGGTCTTCAGGCCGACGTCGATGATGGCGAGATCCTTCTCGATCGCCACGACGGTGCCCTTGACCACGGTCCCTTCCAGCGGCTCGTTCTCGAGGAACGAGTCCAGCAGAAGGGATTCGAAATCTTCCTTGGTAACAGTTTGAACTGCCAAACGACTTCTCCAATGCGCCCGGTGGCTTGAGTGAAAGGCCCGGTTGCCAATCGCCATTCAAGGGCGATCCGGTGCGCTGGCGCGCGAGCCATATGGGTTTAGGATTGTTTTCCGCTGCCGGCTCTTGGAACATGCCGGGGGACGAAAGCCGCAAGGTTTGGTTTAGCAGCTCTAGAAGCTACGCCTTGCGCGCCATGACCCCGTCGACAATGGCGACGGCTGCGCGGAGTGCGGCCTCTATATCCAAGAGCGTGGTGTCCAGCAAGTGGGCATCAGCAGCGGGATAGAAGCCGCCATTGGGATTGGCGCTGTCCCGCGCGTCCCGCTCTTCTATCTGGTGATAGAGGGCGTAGCGATCAACCACCTCGCCGCGCGCTTCCAGCTGACGGGCCCGGCGCTCCATCCGCGACTTGCTGTCGGCGACGATGAACAGCTTCACATCGGCATCGGGGCAGACGACGGTGCCGATGTCGCGGCCATCGAGCACGGCACCGGCGGGGCCATGGGCGAAATCGCGCTGGTACTGGCGCATGGCGATGCGCACTTCGTTGATCACGGCGACGTGCGAGGCAAGAACTCCGGCCTCGGCGCTGGTCAACTTGTCGATATCGGTGAGGTGCGCGGCATCGAGCGCCCGGGCGGCGGCAATGGCCCTCGCCTCGAAATCGGGCTGCCCCAGATGTGCGCCGACGGCGATCCCGACCGCGCGGTAGAGCAAGCCGGTGTCGAGCTGCGGCAGGCCGTAGTGCCGCGCCAGGCCCGCGGCGAGCGTCCCCTTGCCGGATGCTGCCGGTCCATCCACCGCGATGATCATTGCCCCTCCGCGCCCGCACTGCAGCCGCCCTCCCTATCATGGCGCCGCGACCGGCTGCCAGCACGGCGCCGATCAACCCCCAGGGATCACGGACCGAGGGCTCCATTTTCGGTTTGACAGGGGGCAGCTTTCACCCTAACCGGACGTTTCCCAGCGGGTGGCCCCGCCTTTCTAATGAGGAAGCAATTGGCCAACGACGAACGCGGTACAAAACGGGAAGATCCCGATACCGGCAAGAAGTTCTATGATCTGAACAAGGATCCGATCGTCTCGCCCTATACCGGCAAATCCTATCCGCGCTCTTTCTTCGAGCAGAACGCAGTTGCGGCGGTTCGCGCCAAGGCGGCTGTGGTGAGCGCGGCAGAGGATGACGAGGAAGAGGTCGAAGTCGAGGAGGTCGCCGAACCCGGCGCTCCCGAGATCGTCTCCCTCGAGGATGCCGATGCCGAAGAGGCAGGTGTCGAAGGCGAGGATATCCCTGATGTCGAGGACGTCGAAGACGTCGAGGACATTGGCGAAGACGACAGCGACGTGTTCCTCGAAGAGGACGAAGACGAGGACGAGAACCTCGATTTCGACGTCGGCGGCGGCGACGAGCGCTAAGCTCCGAACCAGCCGAGCGCGTGGTCGCATAGCGAAAGTCGCCAACTTTCGCTGACCGCGCGATGCCCGCGAAATACCCCTTGCATGCGAGAGGTGACGTGGGTAGATAGCACCGCGCTTCGACGGGAGACCGCCGCGGCGCACACCCAAGACACGATCCGTTCGTGTCACCGGACGTGATCCAGCGGATCGTTGATGGGGCCATAGCTCAGTTGGGAGAGCGCTTGCATGGCATGCAAGAGGTCGTCGGTTCGATTCCGATTGGCTCCACCAAGTCCCCCGGGCAGGCAGGTCGCCTGACCCATGATGATGAGCCGCCTTCGGGCGGCTTTTTGTTTCAGCGCCGGAGGCGAAGATGACGCGAACCCATTGCGGCATGGATTTCGGCACCTCCAACTCCACCCTCGCGGCAGCCGGCGGCAACCAGCCGCCCCGACTGCTGCCGCTCGAGGACGGCAAGCCCACCATCCCCTCGGCGATCTTCTTCTCGTTCGAGGAAGACCGGACGTTCTTCGGCCGGCAGGCAGTGAGCGAATACGTCACCGGCGCCGACGGCCGGTTGATGCGCTCGATCAAGAGTGTGCTCGGCACCTCCCTGTTCAACGACACGACGCGAGTGAAGCGCGACACGCTCAAATTCTCCGATATCCTCGGCAGGTTCGTCGGCGAGCTCAAGCGCCGGTCCGAGGCTTCGCTCGGGCACGACATCGAGGATATCGTCTGCGGGCGGCCGGTGCGCTTTGTCGACGATGACGACAAGGCCGATGCCGAGGCGCAGCGCCAGCTCGAAGGCGCAGTGAAGGCGCAGGGTTTCAGGCACATCGAGTTCCAGTTCGAGCCGATCGCCGCAGCGCTCGACTACGAGCAGCAGGTGACGCACGAGGAACTCGGGCTGGTGGCCGATATCGGCGGCGGCACCTCGGACTTCACGGTGATCCGGCTGTCGCCGGAGCGCGCCAGGCGCGCCGACCGCAAGGGCGACATCCTCTCCACGGCAGGCGTGCATGTCGGCGGCACCGATTTCGACCGGCTGCTGTCGCTGAAGAAGGTGATGCCGCTGATGGGCTATGGCACGGAGACGGCGGACGGCAAGCGCCCCCTACCATCGGCGCCGTACTATGACCTCGCCACCTGGCACCGCATCAACCGGCTCTACAATCAGAAGACGCTGCTGGAGCTGCGCTCGACCTACCAGGAGGCGCAGTTCCCCGACCTGGTCAGCATACTGATCGCACTGGTCGAGGACCGGCAGGGGCACCGGCTGGCGGGGCGGGTGGAAGAAGCCAAGATCGCGCTCAGCGAGGCGCCGCAGACCGAGTTTCGCTTCGTGACGCGCGACGTGAAGCTGGAGACGCCGATCGCTCTCGAGGAGTTGGAGGCAGCGCTGCAAGGCGCCACGGCTGCGATTGCCACTGCGATCGGGCGTACCCTTGCGGCCGCCGGGGTCGAAGGCAGCCAGATCGACACTTTGATCCTCACCGGCGGCTCGACCCGCGTGCCTGCGGTGGGCGACATGCTGCGCGCACTGTTCCCCGAGGCCAAGGCGGTCGAGACCGACGCTTTCGGCAGCGTCGGGCTCGGCCTCGCGCTCGATGCGTCGCGGCGGTTCGGCTAGCGAGCGGTCACGCGGCGCGGGAGACCCGGGCGGCTTCGGCATTGGCGTAGAGGTCGACGAGGGCTCGGGCGCGGACGATTGCGACCTCGCGGCCTTCGCGCAGCAGCGAAGTGGCCTTGGTCGGCATGATCAGTCCGGTTGCGGTTTCGACCAGCACCGCGTCCCAGCGTGTGGTGCGGGTGATGCGGATCGTGTAGCCGCGATAGCTATCGTCCAATAGGTGGTCCCCCGCCGAATGATGCGGTGTGCAATTGCAACGCTGCACCCAGCGTTCCACTCGCTCAACGACACCGCGATCACAACTGGCGCGCGGTGTGGATTGTGGGGAGAACGGGAAACGTGATCGGCGGCGTCACGCTTCCGGGCATTTCGCCGTTTCGGCGAAATGCCGCAGGGTTTTGAGTGTTCACGCTTTCGAACCGGAAAAGTCTGCAACTTTTCCTGAAAGCGCTCTACAGGAAATCGTCGCGCCGCGGGGTGAAGCTGTCGATCAGCTTGCCCGCTTCCAGCGC
The DNA here is from genome assembly GCF_056403495.1 of Devosia sp. P2_G7. NCBI lineage: Bacteria > Pseudomonadati > Pseudomonadota > Alphaproteobacteria > Hyphomicrobiales > Devosiaceae > Devosia > Devosia sp. P2_G7. Next base: position 133,006 of record NZ_JBFUFI010000012.1, on the reverse strand, counting down.
CTTGACGCCATGCACCAGGCCCGACGGCACGATATAGGCGCCGCCCTTGCCGATGGTTTCGGTGATGCCGTCGATGGTCACCTCGAACACGCCTTCGGCCACATAGCTGGTCTGCAGATGCGGGTGCGAGTGCAGCGCGCCGACGCCGCCCTTGTCGAAGGTGAACTCCACCAGCATCAGCTCTGGCAGATCGAGAATCACCCGGCGGCTCGAGCCATCAAGCTGGGTCTGCTTGCCGTCGCCGGGCTGCGCGAAGAGAGGAGACATTCTGTCACTCACAGCTTGTAGGCCTTCTTGACCAGATTGTAGGCGAGGTCTTTGGCGACTTCGTGAGCTTCGTCCTCGTCGAGTCGGTGCTCGGTGACGAGGCGGGCAAGGAAGGCGCAATCGACGCGGCGGGCGACGTCGTGGCGGGCGGGGATCGAGGGGAAGGCGCGGGTGTCGTCGTTGAAGCCCACGGTGTTGTAGAAGCCCGCCGTCTCGGTCGCCATCTCACGGAAACGGCGCATACCCTCCGGGCTGTCGTGGAACCACCAGGGCGGCCCCAGCTTCAGCGACGGATAAACACCGGCCAGCGGCGCCAGTTCGCGCGCATAGACGCTTTCGTCGAGGGTGAAGAGGATGATCGAGAGCTTCGGATCGGTGCCCACGGCGTCGAGCATCGGCTTCAGCGCGCCGACATAATCGGTGCGCGATGGGATATCGAAGCCCTTGTCGCGGCCGAACTGTGCCAGCATCGAGGGCGAGTGGTTGCGCCACGCACCCGGGTGGACCTGCAGCACCAGCCCGTCATCGATCGACATGCGGGCCATTTCGGTCAGCATCTGGGCGCGGAACAGGGCGCGCTCACGGGCATCGGCCTTGCCGGTGCGCACCTTGTCGTAGAGCTGGCCGGCCTCCTTGGGCAGGAGGTTTGCAGTCTCGGCGGTCGGGTGGCCGTGGTCGGACGAAGTGGCGCCGAACTGCTTGAAATAGGCGCGGCGCTTGCGATGCGCTTCGAGATAGCCGGTCCAGTGGCCGGTATCCTCACCGCTGATCTCGCCCAGCTTGTCGAGATTGTCAGCGAAGCCGGCGAAATCCGGATCGACCACCGAATCGGGGCGATAGGCGGGGACCACCCGGCCCTTCCAGCCGCTATCGCGGATCATCTTGTGCCACTTGAGGTCATCGAGCGCCGCGTCGGTGGTGGAGATCACCTCGAGATTAAAGCGTTCGAACAGGGCGCGCGGTCGATAGTCGTCGCGTTCGAGCCGTTCGGCGATCTGGTCGTAGATCGCATCGGCATTCGTCTCGCTCAGCCGCTCGGTGACGCCGAACAGTATCGCCAAGGTATGGTCGAGCCACGAGCGCGTCGGGGTGCCGCGGAACAGATAGTAGTGCTTCGCGAACAGCCGCCAGATCTTCCGCCCATCGGTCTCCACCGCCGAGCCATCGCTGGTCGGCACGCCGAGGTCCTCGAGGCGGATGCCCTGCGAAAACAGCATGCGGAAGACGTAGTGATCGGGGACGATCAGTAGGCGCGCCGGATCGGGGAACTTGTCGTTCTCGGCATACCAGCGCGGCTCGGTATGGCCGTGCGGCGAGACCAGCGGCAGGTCCTTGATGCCGGCATAAAGCGCCTGCGCGATGCCGCGGGCCTTGGGTTCGGCATCGAACAGCCGGTTTTCGTCGAGCAAAGTCATGGTCCGTAGTCCTCCGAACCACTTGGTTACTTAGCGGGGAGGAGGATGTCAAAGCCGGTTAGGCGCCGAGGCCCTCGACTGGTGTCGCGGGCCCCAGCTGGGCGGCCGCGGCTATTTGGATGCCACGCCGTACAACCGCGCCATCTTCTCGACATTGGCGACTACCCGGGCCCGCAACTCGGGCGGGCCAAGCACTTCGACATCGTCGCCGATCTTGGTGAACTCGTGGCTGGCCCAGCCAACCTCTTCTATCGGCACGTCGAACTCCGCCCAGCCGTCGGCGTCCGGCACCAGGGTCAGCGCCTCGACCGCCTGCCGCACCGTGTCGCTCATTCCCCTGAGCTTGCGGCGGCCGACCTCGTTGGCCCGCACCCTGGCGATACCGACATAGATGTCGCGCTCGAATTGCTTGGTGGCCTCCAGCCAGTGCGAGGGGAGGTCGAAATCCTTGGGCCGGGTGAAGGTTTCGCCGGTGGGACCCAGCGCCTGGATCTGCGACAGCCGGTAGGTGCGGGCGTTGCCGTCGCGCTGCGCCACGACGTACCAGACGCCGCCCTTCAGGACGAGGCCGAGCGGCTCGATCACCCGGTCCTGCACGTCCTTCCAGCTCTCGTAGCGGATGGCGATGCGGGTTTCGCTCCACACCGCCTCGGCCACCAGCTTTAGGAACTCCGGCTTGTAGCCGGGCTGGAACCAGCCGCGCGGATCGAGATGGAAGCGCGAGCTCATCCGCCGCGCCTCGGCCTGCCAGTCGGCGGGCAGCGCCGCCAGCAGCTTCAGCTCGGCCTGCGCCGCCTCGTCGCCGAGACCGAGTTCACCAGCCGGACCGGGCAAGCCCGAGAAGAACAGCGCCCGAGCTTCCGGGGCGGTGAGGCCGTTGAGCCGGGTCTTCCAGCCGTCGAGCAGGGCGAAACCGCCATTGCGACCGGTCTCGGCATAGACCGGAACGCCCGCGGCGCTCAGCTGGTCGATGTCTCGGTAGACGGTGCGAACGGAGACCTCGAGCTCTTCAGCCAGTGACTCGGCACTAGTCCGCCCCCGGGTCTGGAGGATCATCAGGATGGTGAGGAGGCGGCTTGCACGCATAAATCTTCTCTACACCAGCAACCCTGACAGCGGGTGTCAGTGTTACCGGCATAGAGTCGTTTCGTGAAGAGATGAGGAGAAGCGAGATGGCCTTCGATCAGGTGAACAGCGGTCGAGTAGATGGCGGCAAGGAGCGGACCCGCGTTGCGACGGACCTACGTCAGGCTGTCGCCATCATCAACGTTTCGCGCGCGGACCTGCCGGCGTATCGGCTTGGGCAGTGGGTCCGGTTGCTGGTGCTGCGCCGCTACGCCAACACCATGCTGAAGCGGGCGCTACCCCGTTCCCAGCGCATGAACCTCGACGAACTCTCGCCGCACCTGCTCAAGGATATCGGCCTGCCACCGGACACCCGGTGAATATCAGGCAGTCTGGCGGTCGAACTGGCCGTTCTTCATGAAGCGCCACAGATAGCTCGGCAGGATCGCGTCCATCGCGGTGGGCGCGATGTCGAATGCCGCGAGCGTGCGCTTTTCGCGCTTGGCTTCTTCGGAGACCATGTTGTCGGCCTGCAGCAGGTCGACCTGGTCGCCGGTGATAAGCGGCGAGGGCAGCAGCGACAGCGGGAAAGCCACCAGCTTCGCCAGCCCGGCCGGCAGCGGCAGCGTGAGGTTGCTGCGGCCGGTATCGGTGAGGACGCGCGCCACCAGCTCCTTGTGGGTCGCGACTTCCGGACCGCCGATCTCGTAGATCTTGCCGCCCTTTACCTGACCTTCCGCCGCGCGGCAGATCGCCTCGGCGACGTCGCCGACGTAGATCGGCTGGAAGCGCGACTTGCCGCCGATCACCGGCAGCACCGGCAGCATGCGAGCCAGCATGCCGTAGCGATTGAAGAAGCCATCGCCGGGGCCGAAGACGATCGAGGGCCGGATCACCACGGCCGACGGGAAGGCCGTCAGCACTTCGGTTTCGCCCAGCGCCTTGGTGCGGGCATAGCCGCTGACGCTCTGCGGATCGGCACCAAGCGCCGAGACATGCACCAGTTCGTCAACGCCAAGGGCCCGGGCCGCCTCGGCGATGTTCTTCGCGCCCATCGTGTTGACGGCACGGAAGCGCTGCTTGCCGCCTTCGACACCGATGCCGACCAGATTGATGACGATCGAGGCGCCCTTGATGGCGCGCTCGACCGAATCGCGGTTGCGGACATTGGCCTGGATCGGCATCACCTGGCCCACGGCGCCGAGCGGGCGCACATGGCCGGCGAGATCGGGGCGGCGCACCGCGACGCGGATGCGATAACCGCGCCGGGCGAGCAATTGCACCACCTGGGTCCCGATAAAGCCGGCGCCACCGAAGATAGTGACCAGGTTTGTGGTGGAATCCATGGCTCGGGCAGCTCCGCGGCAAGGCAAGTGGGCTAGGGTTTCGCCGCTTCTAGCGTGCGGGTCACGACGTGTCGAGTGGACGAGGCGCGCTCTGAGCGCAAAGCCCGTTGACAGCCCCCGCCCCTTCCCCTAGTGAACGGCGCCCATCGGTTTGCCCTGGTGGCGGAATTGGTAGACGCGCACGGTTCAGGTCCGTGTGTCGAAAGACGTGGAAGTTCGAGTCTTCTCCAGGGCACCAATGGTTCAACAAAAGCCTCCCTCACGGGAGGCTTTTTGCTTTGCTTGAGGAGTCGATCGTGACTCAACCGGAAGGCCCGCGCCTCCACCCCACCGGGCGGCTGATCCCGCCAGGGCTCGATGACGCCATGGTCACTGCCGTGGTGGAGCACTTCTATGGCCGGGCGCGGCAGGACGAAGTGATCGGGCCGGTGTTCAACCGGGTGATCCCCGAGGCCGAATGGCCGGCGCATCTCGAGACCATCGCCGATTTCTGGAGCTCGATGCTGCTCGGCACCGGGCGCTATTACGGCCGGCCGATGCCCAAGCACATCGCCATCCCCGAGCTCTCCGATCGGCATTTCGCCCGCTGGCTCAAGCTGTTCCGGGAGACGGTGGAGGAGCTTTGCCCGCCTGAGGTCGCAGCGCTGTTCGTCGAGCGGGCCGAGCGGATCGGCTACAACTTCCGCCTGCGCATCGCGCAGTTTCGTGGGCAGGACCCCGAGCAGGTGCGACCGATCAGGGCCGGCGACGAGAGCCCGGACCAACCCTGACGCCTGCCAGTTTGTGGCAAATTCCACCAAGTTTTCTGGCACCCCGTTAGCCCGGCGGGGCTAGCACGAACCTCCATGACCGGAAGGCGCCTCACCCGACCGGCCGCTATGCGACACGTGAGGTTTTGCCATGGCTATCGATCTGGTTTCTCTCATCAAGCAGTTCCTGACACCGGAGATGGTGCAGCGACTGGCGGAAACGCTTGGCCTTGACGCCACGCAGGCGCAAACCGCGATCGGTGGGGTCATACCGGCGCTGCTAGCGGGCCTCTCGGGCACAGCGGCGAAGAGCGGCGGCGCGCAAAAGGTCGCCGATGCGGTCAACCAGCAGGCGGCCGGGCTCGATGGCATTGTCGGCATGCTGGGCGGCAGCAGCCAGACCGCACTGGTCGAAGATGGCTCACGGCTGGTGGGCTCGCTCATCGGCACCAACGCCCAGACGGCGCTGTCCTCGGCGATCTCGACCTTCTCGGGGCTCGGGCAGAGTGCGGTGACGGCATTGCTCGGCGCATTGGCGCCGGTGGTGCTCGGCGTCATCGGCAAGCAGGCGAGCGGGCCGCAGGGGTTCGATGCGGCCAGCCTCGGCACGCTGCTCACCTCGCAAAAGGACAGTATTGCCAACGCCATGCCGGCCCGGCTCAGCGGCCTGCTCTCCGGCTCGGGGCTGCTCGATTCGCTGGGCGGGGCGGCCGAGGCTGCCACCGGCAAGGTCAAGGAAGCCACCACTGCCGCGTCGCAATATGCCGGCGCCACCGCCGACGCCGCGACGCGCTCCGGCCGATCCTGGGCCTACTGGCTGGTGCCGCTGGCGCTTGTCGCCTTTGGCCTGTGGTACTTCATGGGCCGCCAGCAGCCGGCGACTTCTACCCCGGAGATCAGCAGCAGCCTTGTCGCTCCGGCCGCGCCGCTGACCATCGGCGACGTCGACGTGGGCAAGACGCTGACCGACAGCCTCGGCACGCTCCGGACCTCGCTCGAGGGCGTGACGGACGTTGCATCGGCGAAGATGGCACTACCGAGGTTGCAGGAGATCACGACGCAAGTGGACAAGGTGGGCAGCCTGGTCGGCGCCGCAACCGCCGAACAGAAGGCGGCGGTCGGCGGCCTCGCCGCTCCGCTCATGGCCTCGCTGACGCCGCTCTTCGACAAGGTGCTCGCCATCCCCGGCGTCGGCGATGGGCTGAAGCCGACGATCGATGGGCTGAAAACGAAGCTCGCGAGTCTCGCGGGCTAGAAAAACGGCAACGGGCCCTCGCCCGGCTCGATCGGCACGTGGTGCGGAACGAGCCCGATGTCCGGCCGCCAGTGGTGCAGCAGCAGGGCCGTCGGCTCGATGTAGGACGCCGGCTCGTCGTCGGGCGCGAGGCGCAGAGCGATCGCCGTGGTGGTGCTGGGAGCGGTCAGCAGTAGCGTGCCACCGAAGCGCATCGACATATGGCGGTGGACGTGGCCGCAGAGCACGCGCTCGACCGATGGATAGCGGGCGATGATCGCCGCCAGACGCTCGCCGTTGAAGCAGCGATAGGTGTCGATGAAGCCGATGCCGGTCGTGACCGGCGGCTGGTGCAGCATGATAATGGTGGGGCGATCCGGTTCGGCGGCCAGTGCGGCTTCGAGCCAAGCGGCCGCGCCGTCGTCGAAATCGCCGTGGTGGTGGCCCGGCACGCTGATATCGAGCCCAAGCACGCGGACCGGGCCGTGAGCGCCGCTGCTGTAGTGCAACGGACCGTCGGGCGGCAGGAAGCCGAGATCGGCGAAAGCGGTGCGGAAGGCCTCGCGCTCGTCGTGGTTGCCGGGAATGGCGAGGACCGGTGGTGCGATGGCGGCCATCAGCCGGCGCGCGTGGCGGTACTCTTCCGCCGTCGCGTGCTCGGTCACGTCACCGGAGATCAGCACCAGGTCGGGCACCGGATCGAGCGCCGCGAGGCGGCTGATGGCGGCCTCGAACATGGCGTTCGAATCGACCAGCCCCTGGTAGAGCGTGCCCAGCGCGCAGACATGTGGGTCGGACAACTGGGCGATCAGCACCGGCCTCAGACCTTCACATAGTCGAACAGCACCCGCCGCAACTCTGCCTCGTCCTCTGCCTCGAGCGCCGTGGTGAGGGCGGCGAGGGCGGCCGGCAGGTCGTTGGTCTGACGCGCGCTGGGGGGCGAGCGGAGGATCTTCTGCTGGGTGGTGCGGAGCGCGTTTGCCGGATCGAAGAACAGCTCCTCGGTGAGCTTTTCGCCCGGCCGGGCGCCGGTTTCGACGATAGCGATGTCGCCGGTCGGGTTGTCCGCCGATTTCACCGAGAGGCCGGCGAGGCGGATCATGTTCTCTGCCAGGTCGCTGATGGAGACCGGCTCGCCCATTTCGAGCAGGAAGATGTCGCCGCCCTCGGCCAGGGCGCCCGCCTGGACGATCAGCTCGGCCGCCTCGTGGATCGACATGAAGTAGCGCGTCATGCGGCTGTCGGTGAGGGTCACCGGGCCGCCGGCGGCGATCTGCTCGCGGAACAGCGGCACCACCGAGCCGTTGGAGCCTAGCACATTGCCGAAGCGCACCGAACAGAAGCGCTTGCGCTTGCCCCTGCCCTTGCCGTAGTGGCGGACGATCAGTTCGGCCCAGCGCTTGGTGGCCCCCATGACGCTGGAGGGGCGCACGGCCTTGTCGGTGGAGATGAGGACGAAGCGCTGCACCTTGGCCTCGACCGCCGCCTGCACCAGGGTCTGCGTGCCGATGACGTTGTTGCGCACGCCTTCGAAGGGGTTCGCTTCCACCAGCGGCACATGCTTATGCGCCGCGGCGTGGAAGATCACCTCGACTCCCTGCTCGCCGAGGGTGCGGCGCACCAGGCGGGCGTCGGCGACCGAACCGAGGATCGGCACGATCGGCACATCGGCGAGTGCGCGGAGCTGTCGATCGATCTCGTAGAGCGCGAACTCGTTGGCCTCGAGCAGCACCAGCTTCCTCGGCGCCTGCTGGACGATCTGCCGGGTCAGCTCGGAGCCGATGGAGCCGCCGGCGCCGGTCACGAGGATGACGCGGTCGGCGAGGATCTCGCGCATCAGGTCGGGGTTCGCGGGCACGGCGGAGCGGCCGAGCAGGTCGTCGATATCGATCTCGCGCAGCTGGCTGATCAGATATTTGCCCGACACCAGGTCGGCGATGGCCGGCAGGGCGCGGATCTTGATCGGATGATGGCTGAGCTCGGTGACGATCTGGGCGCGGCGGGTAGCGTCGGCGGAAGGCACCGAGAGAATCACTTCGTTGACGCCACGATTGCGGATCAGCTCGCCGAGCTTGCCAGGCGGATCGACGCGGACGCCCGCGACATCGCGACCCCAGAGGCTCGGATCGTCATCGAGAAAGGAAACGACATAGCTGGCGTGGTGGGCCCGCAGCGCTTCGGCGAGCTGGGTGCCGGCGGAGCCAGCGCCGTAGATCACCACGCCACCGCCACGGCCGACGCCGCGCTCGGGCAGCCAGAGCAATGCCTTGGCGATGAAGCGCGAGCCGGCAACGACCACCGTGCCGAAGATGAAATAGAACAGCGGCACGGTGCGCGGGAAGATCGCCAGCCGGGTGGCTTCGGCGAGAAACAGCGCGAATACCCAGAACAGCGTCGCCAGCATCATCGCCTGGATGATGGTCCACAGCGCGCGCTCCGGCAGGTAGCGGATCACGGCGCGATAGAGCCCCAGCCGGATGAACACCGGGATGGCGACGACCGGCGCCAGCAGCATCAGCATGAGGTGCGCGAGGGTCGGCGTGAAGGTGCCGCCCAACCGAATGGTGAAGCTCAACCACAGCACGCCAAGCAGCGCGAGGGTATCGAAGCCAATGAGGATGGCCTGTTTCCAGCGGCGCGGCAGACCGCTCAGCCCGTCGCGGACTTTGTTCAACATCATAGAGAAAAACCCACCCGCCGCGAGCCGCGTGGCCTGCAGCCCCGGTTTTTGTAGCGGTGCCGCCCGGTCTTTCCAACGCCTTTATGCTATGGCATCACAGCCCATTCGCCGAGTTAGGACATCGACATGACCATCAGACTGCACCGGGGCGACCTGCCCGACCTTTCGCGCTATGGCCGGGAGGTGGCGATCGACACCGAAACGATGGGGCTCGATCCGCGGCGCGACCGGCTCTGCGTGGTGCAGCTTTCCCCCGGCGACGGCAGTGCCGACGTGGTGCAGATTCCGCAGGATCTGACCGAGGCGCCGAACCTGGTGAAGCTGTTGAGCGATCCGGGCGTCACCAAGATCTTCCACTACGCGCGCTTCGACATGGCCGTGCTGAAGCACCGCTTCGGCATCGTCACTGGGCCGGTCTATTGCACCAAGATCGCGTCCAAGCTCGTGCGCACCTACACCGATCGCCACGGGCTCAAGGACCTGGCTCGGGAACTGCTCAACATCGACATGTCCAAGCAGCAGCAGAGCTCGGACTGGGGCGCGGAGAAGATCAGCGAGGCGCAGCTCGATTACGCCGCGTCGGACGTGCTGTACCTGCACGACCTGAAGCGCCATCTCGACCGCATGCTGAAGCGTGAAGGCCGGGTGGAGCTCGCCGCGGCGTGCTTCGAGTTCCTCAAGCACCGGATCGACCTCGACCTGATGGGCTGGGACGAGACGGATATTTTCGCGCATAGCTGATGGCGTCGCTGGCCGCCCCGACCGATACGCGTGAGGCGCTCTACACGCGGCTGACGCGGCGCAACCGGCTGGTCGGGCTGCTGCGCTGGCTGGTGCCGGCGGCGGGAGTACTGACCTTCGCCGTGGTCTTGGGGATGATCGTCATCGACAATCTCGGCCAGCGCTTCGGCTTTTCCAATATCCGGATCGACCGTGACAACCTGGTGGTGGAAACGCCCAAGCTCACCTCCACCGGCGACGACGGCACGCTCTATGCGCTGTCGGCGCGGGCGGCGCGGGTCAGGCCGACGCAGACCGACCTGGTCGACATGGAGGATGCGGTGTTCGCCATGACCCCGCCCACCGGAGCGGCACTGGAAGCCGTGGCCGAGGCCGGGCAGTTCCAGATCAACGACCAGCTGCTGACGGTGCCGGGCGTCACCCACATCTCCAGCACCGAGGGGCTCAAGGGCACGCTCGAGGCGGTGTTCGCCGACCTGATGAACTGGAAGATGGTGGCGAGCGGCACGGTCGACATCACCATGCCCAACGGCTCGCACCTCGTTTCGGACGGCATGACCTACGATCGTGCGACCGGCATCTACACCTTCAAGCGGGCCAACCTGACGCTGGTCTCGACCCCGGGAGAGACCCCATGAAGCAGTTGGCCGCGCTTGTCCTCGCGCTGCTCTTCGCCCTGCCCGCCATGGCGGCCGAGCCGGTGAACGTCACGGCCGACAACTTCACCGTCGACCAGAACAACAACAATGCCGTCTTCACCGGCAACGTGGTGATCACCCGCACCGGACTGAAGCTCTGGGCCGACAAGGTGGTGGTGCTCTATGGCAGCGGCGGGCCGAGCGATATCGACAAGCTCACCGCCACCGGCAGCGTACGGATCAAGACCACCAGCCAGGAGGCCACCGGCGACAAGGCGACCTTCGACCCGGATACGCAGGTGCTCAAACTCACCGAGAACGTCACCGTCAGCAATGCCCAGGGCAAGGTCAGCGGACCGGCGCTCACCATCGACCTCGCCACCAACAAATCGGTGTTCCAGGGCACCGAAGGGAGCCGGGTGACCGGCGTCTTCACCCCGCAATGAACGAGCAGCCGACAGCAACGCCAAAGCCCCGGGTCGACCAGACCGGATGGCTCGTGGCGCATGGGCTGAACAAGAGTTTCGGCAAGCGCACCGTGGTGGAGAATGTCAGCCTTGCCGTGCGGCGCGGCGAGGCGGTCGGCCTGCTCGGCCCGAACGGCGCCGGCAAGACGACGGTTTTCACCATGATCATGGGGCTGGTGAAGCCCGACAAGGGCAAGATCCTCCTCGATGGCCGGCCGATCACCAACCTGCCGCTGTTCCAGCGTGGCCGGCTCGGCATCGGCTACCTGCCGCAGGAGAGCTCGATCTTTCGCGGCCTCAGCGTCGAGGGCAACATCCTTGCCGTGCTCGAAGGGCACGTGCCGCGGAAAGCCGACCGCCTGGCCCGGCTGCGCGAGCTGCTCGACGAGTTCGGCATCGCCCATATCGCCAAGTCCAACGCCATGTCGCTCTCGGGCGGTGAACGCCGGCGCGTGGAAATCGCGCGAGCGGTCGCTACCGACCCTCTGTTCATGCTGCTCGACGAACCGTTCGCCGGCGTCGATCCGATCGCGGTGAGCGAGGTGAAGATGCTGGTCAAGCACCTGACCCGCCGCGGCATCGGGGTGCTGATCACCGATCACTCGGTGCGCGAAACCCTGTCGCTGGTCGACCGGGCCTACCTGATCCACGAGGGCCACGTGATGATCCAGGGCAAGCCCGACGTCATCGTCGCCGACCCGGAAGCACGCCGGGTGTACCTGGGCGATACGTTCGAGGTTTAGCTCGATCTCGATTCCTCAGTCGGAACCTTCTCCCACAAGGGGAGAAGGCAAGAACGCTAAGCACAACTACGCGCCCCCAACCTTAACCAATCTTGGCACGGTTCTTGCCCTAGCGCTGCCAATCATGCATGGATGTCACCCGGAAGCCTTAAGTGCCTCGGGGAGTTTCGCGGGATGGCCTTGACGCCGCGGCTTGAGGTTCGTCAGAGCCAGGGCCTGACGCTCACGCCGCAATTGATGCAGTCGATCCGGCTGTTGCAGCTCAGTCACCTGGAGCTCAACACCTTTGTCGAGGCGGAATTGCTGCGCAATCCGCTGCTCGAGCGCGAGGACGGCGCCGAGCCGGCCGAGGACGCGGCCAACGAGCTGCCGGAACGGCCGGCCGAGCTCAACGCTGCCGAAGACACCGTGGATTTTTCCGAACGCATCCAGTCGGCCGACAGCATCGCCAACGGCTACGACACCGAGGTCGAGAACGTCTTTCCGGACCAGTCCACACCCGACCGCCAGACCGATTCCACCCAGTGGAATGAGCGCAGCGGCTCGGGCGATGGCGAGGCCGCCGATATCGACCAGTTCGTCGCCTCCCGCCCGACGCTGGGCGATCACCTCGCGGCGCAGGCCGGCCTGATCATCTCCGATCCGGCCGAGCGGCTGATCGCGCAGTTCCTGATCGATAGCCTCAGCGAGGCGGGCTACCTCGCGGTCGAGCTCGAAATCGTTGCCGAGCAACTCGGTGCGCCGGTCGAGGCCATCGAGGCCGTCCTGTTCAAGCTGCAAGGGTGCGATCCCGTCGGGGTATTTGCCCGCGACGTGCGCGAGTGCCTGGCGCTGCAGTTGAGGGAAAAGGACCGGCTCGACCCGATGATGCTGCGGCTGCTCGACAATCTCGAGCTGATCGCCCAGCACGATCTCGGCGCCCTCGCCCGCGCCGTAGGCTCCGATCGCGAAGACCTGCTCGATATGCTTGCCGAGCTCCGCCAGCTCGACCCCAAGCCGGGCCGGGCATTCGAGGCCGGGCCGGTGGAATCGGTGGTGCCCGACGTGTTCGTGCGGCCGGGCTCGGGCGGCGAGTGGCAGATCGAGCTCAATCCCGACGTGCTGCCGCGCGTGCTTGTCAACCGTATCTATTATGCCTCGGTGACCAAGAAGACCCGCGACACGGCGGAAAAGAGCTTCCTCACCGATTGCCTCGCCACCGCCAACTGGCTGGCCAAAAGCCTCGACCAGCGGGCGCAAACCATCCTCAAGGTCACCGCCGAGATCGTGAAGCAGCAGGACGGCTTCCTCGTCCACGGCATCACGCACCTGAGGCCGATGACGTTGAAAGCCGTGGCCGACGCCATCGAGATGCACGAGTCGACGGTGAGCCGCGTTACCTCGAACAAATACGTGTCGACGCCGCGCGGGCTGTTCGAAATGAAGTACTTCTTCACCACCGCGCTGGGCTCCTCGACCGGCGAGGGCGACCATTCGGCCGAGGCGGTGCGTCACCGTATCAAGCAGATCATCGAGGCCGAGCAGCCGGCCGATATCCTCTCGGACGACACCATCGCCGAGATGCTGCAGAAAGAGCGTGGGATCGAAGTGGCTCGCCGCACCGTCGCGAAATATCGCGAGGGAATGAACATCCCGAGCTCGGTGATCCGACGTCGGCAGAAGCGCGCTTTGGTGGCGGCGGGACGATAGCGCGCTGCCGAGGCGGCTGTCGACACCTCGCATTTGAACCCAATGTCGATCCGCGCATTGCCCCTCCCGTAGGGGCGGTCTAGACTCCGCCTCCCGGGGTGACCACATCTCATGGTGGCGGCTGCTCCGGCCGGCTGTACCAAAGAGAAAGAGGACCTCCATGACACTGCGCGTCTCAGGAAAAAACATGGATGTCGGCGATGCGCTGCGGATCAAGGCGCAGGGCCATTTCGACACGGTGGTGAAGAAGTATTTCGACGGCAACTACACCGGCCACCTCACCCTCGAACCGGAAGGCTCGGGGTTCAATGCCCAGTGCATGGTGCACCTCGATTCCGGCGCCGTGCTGCAATCGAGTTCATACGGCGGCGATGCGCTTTCGGCCTACCAGGTCATGGCCGACACCATCGAAAAGCGGCTCAGGCGCTATAACCGCAAGCTCAAGGCCCACCGCCGCCATGCCAATGGCGCCGATGAGGAGGCGCCATCCTACGTGCTCGCCGCGCCCAGCGACGAGGATGAGCTGCTGGAGGACTACTCGCCGCCGGTGATCGCCGAGGCGACCTCGAGCCTGAGGCAGATGTCTGTGGGCGAAGCGGTGATGCAGCTTGATCTTACCCAGGCGGAAGTGGTCGTATTCCGGCATGCTGGACATGGTGGCCTAAATGTGGTCTACCGCCGCGCCGACGGCAATATTGGCTGGATCGATCCAGCCCTCAGGCCGAACTAGGGCTCCGGAAAAGCTTGCACTTTCCGCATCCACGATGGGAAATTCTTGATGGAATTGGCTGACATCCTCTCCGAGGAGTCCGTGATTGTTTGCTCTGGGATCAAGACCAAGCTGGACGTATTGCAAAGGCTTTCCGAGCGCGCCGCCAAGATCACTGGCCAGGACGCCGCGACCATCTTCGAAGCAGTGAACGATCGTGAGCAGCTCGGCTCGACCGGGCTGGGCAACGGCATCGCGATTCCGCACGGCAAGTTCCCCGGGCTTGGCGCGGTGACGGCCGTGTTCGCCCGTCTCGAAGCGCCGGTCGAGTTCGAGTCGGTCGACGACCAGCCGGTCGATCTCGTCATGCTGCTGCTCGCCCCCATGGGGGCGGGCGCCGACCACCTGAAGGCCCTGGCGCGCGTTGCCCGGATCCTGCGCACCGATTCCGTGGTGGCCCGCCTGCGCCGTTGCCACGACGCAGGCGAACTGCACGCCATCCTGACCCACCCGCTGGAAACGACGCGGGCGGCCTAAGCCTCAGCAATTTCGGATTTGCACCTCTTGCCTTCTCCCCTTGCGGGAGAAGGTGGCTCGTTGAGAGTGCCGCAACCGCCGGTTGCGCGAACGGAACGAAACGACGAACGACTGGAGTGCGCGGAGAGATACCCCTCATCCGCCTTCGGGCACCTTCTCCCACAAGGGAGAAGGGCTATCGTCTCAAGCGCGTCAGTGCAGCGTCACGATCCCGAACGACTTGTCGCTGAGCCACTCTTCCACGGCTTCCTCGCTGTCGCCCACCATCAACGGCGAGCCGTCGGCGGAGACCACGATATGGAAATCGGACTCTTCGCTGAATTCACTGTCGGGCAGGATCGGACCCATATCCGCGCCCTTGACGTGCTTGACGTAGACCACTGCATTGCCGCCGAGCGCCATGAACTGGGCCGGGGTCAGGTTCCGCAGGGGGTTATCTAGCTGCTGTTCTCTGTTCTCTTGCATGCGTGTTCCCCTTTCTTAGGCAGAACGGATCTCGATACGGCGGGCGATTTTTTCGGCTCTTGGACGAACAACTGCGATCATCAGCATGCCGTTCCTCAAAATCGCGTCTTTGACCACCATGCCGTCGGCGAGGAGGAAGTTTCGCTGGAACTGCCGTGCGGCAATGCCGCGATGCAGGTATTCCCGGCTGGCGTCGTCCTTCTGTCGGCCTCTGACCAGCAGTTGATTGTCTTCCACCGTCACCTCGAGATCGGATAAACCGAACCCCGCGACAGCGATGGAGATCAGAAAGCTCTCCGCGCCCTCCGCATCGAGCGAACGCTCGATATTGTAGGGCGGGTAGCCATCGGCGGCTTTGCTCATCCGATCGATGCGTTCTTCGAAGGCATCGAAGCCGAGCAGAAACGGCGCCGAAAACATGGAGACGCGCGACATCCGGATCGTCCTTGTTCCAAGCAACGGTGTGGAGCGGCCCTAGTTTCAGTGGCACCGTTCCATGCCCGTGATATGGGTCTCGGGACTTTCTCAATCAAGACCGCGAGCGGCGGGGAGCCTGGGCTTTGACGGACAGTACTGTGGCGGTGGTGATCCCCGCCTACAAGGCCGAAACCCTTATCGAAGAAGCGGTGCGCAGCGTGCTCGCGCAGACCCATGCCGATTGGGAAGCCTGGATCGTTACCGATGACGGCGAGGACTACGAAGAACTGCTCGGCCGCGCCGGCCTCGTCGACAAACGCTTCCATTTCCTCAGTTCCGGCCGCGTCGGCGCCGGTGCCTCGCGGGCCCGCAACCTGGCGCTCGACCGCATCCAGACGCCTTACGTGGCAATCCTTGACGCCGACGACCGGATGAAGCCGCGCAAGCTCGAACTGGCGGTCGCGGCGCTGGCTGAACAGCCGATCGTCGCATCGGCGCTCGACGTAATGGACCAGGCCTACAACCGGCTGCGCCTGGTCGGCGACGGGCCGGATCGGGTGCTGACACCCGGCGCCTACAAGTTCGTCAACTTGTCGATGGATTCGATGATCGTCTGGGACCGCCGCCGCTGCGACGCGCGCTACGATCTCGAGCTCACCAACATGACCGATCTCGAACTGTTGATGCAGCTATGGCGCACTGCGGGGAGCGTCCATCACCTTGGCACGCCGCAGCACGACTACATCAAGCTCGCGACCTCGATGAGCAACGGCATCGGCGTCACGGAAAAGATGATCGCCGCGAAAAAGACGCTCCTGTCGCGCCTCGAAACTAACCAATACCGCTTCGCCGCGCCCGGCACAGCGGAAGGGATCATCGCCTTTCTCGGCATCTCGCTGGCGGCAGAGGCGGCATATCCCATGGCCCTGGAAGAGCGGCCGGGCCTGCTGTTCGAGGATCACCTCGAGCCGATGTTACGGGCCTATGAGGCGCAGGTTCGGCGGGACTGACTACTTCAGCGCCGCTTCGACGTCCCTCAGATACGGCACCGCCGGCTGCGCCCCCGGCTTCAGCACGGCAAGGCTCGCGGCCACCGCCGCCCGGCGCATGGCGGCCTCGAGATCCAGCCCACGATCCAGGCCAGCGGCCAAGTAGCCGCAGAACGTGTCCCCTGCCCCGACCGTATCGACCGGGTCGACCTTCATCGCCGGCACCGCAAAACTGCCGGTCGGCGTCGCGGCCCGTGCGCCGTCCGGCCCAAGCGTCACGATCACCGTCTGGTTCTGCGATTTGGCCCAGTCGGTCATCGCCGCATCGAGCTTGTCCATGCCGGCGCCGGTCAGCAGCTCGAACTCGGTCTCGTTGGCGATGACGATCGAGGCCTGCTCGGCCACTGCCTTAGTGGTCTTCAAGAACGGCGCGGTGTTGAGGATCGAGACGACGCCCTGCGCCTTGGCCAGTTCCAGCGCCCGCTCGGTCGCCGCCTGTGGGATCTCCTGCTGCAGCATCAGCACCGAGCCGATGCCGAGGCCCGCGAGCGCCGCGTCCGCGTCGGCGCGGCTCATCGTGCCGTTGGCGCCGGGGAGGATGGCGATGACGTTTTCGCCGGCCTCATCGACGAAGATCATGGCGATGCCGGTAGCGCCGTCGACGATGCGCACGTGGCTCAGATCGACGCCGTCGGCGCGCAGAAGTTTGAGGGCTTCGTCCGCAAAACTGTCGGAACCTGCCGCGGCGAACATGCGGACTTCGGCCCCGGCACGTCGCGCCGCCAGCGCCTGGTTGGCGCCCTTGCCGCCGGCGGCCATCGAGAACTCGTTGCCCGGCACGGTCTCGCCCGGCTTGGGGATGCGGCTGACGGTGCCGATGAGATCAAGGTTGGTGGAGCCGAGGACAGTGATCAATTGAGGACCTTGGGGATGGTGTTCCAGTTGCGCATGGTCGCGATTGCGCCCTTCTCCAACTGCCGGTCGAACTTGTCCAGCCCCGGCCCGTGCCGCCCGTCCGGCTGGCGGTAGCCGACGAGGTAGATGTCGCGCGCGTCGGCACGCACGACGTCGTAGTTGTCGGGGATGCCGGTGTACGTCGCGCCTGTCGGCAGCGGCTTGTCGAACAGCATGACGTAGCGATGGAAGTGGCCTTCTTCCGGGTAGGCGGCGAACGGCTTCGACGCCAGCATCGCCTCGATCTCGTCGCCCGACCGCATCACCGCCTCGCTGAACCAGCCCCAGCGCTTCTCGATCGCGGCTTCCAGCTCTGCCTTCGGGTCATGCGCACATTCGAAGCGCACGTTGCCGCTGGCGAGGATGGTCTTGACGTTGGCGTAGCCGAGTTCCTCGCAGAGCGCCTTCAGCTCGGCCATCTTCATCTGGCGCTTGCCGACATTGACGGCGCGGAGGAACGCCACCCACAGCGTCACTTCCGCTTGCCCTGCGGGTAGATGGTCTCGCCGCGCTTGAGCATGTCGACAAAGCTCTCGATCTTCTTCTTGCGACCGGCCTCGGTTTTCATGTTGTGGGTGCGGAAGGCGATGGCGAAGCGGTTCTGCTCGCTGAGCTTGCCGAGCATTTCCCTGGCCGCCGGCTCGGCGTCGATCGCCGCCTGCAGGTCGTCGGGTATCTTCAGGTCCTTGCCGGCGCCGTAGGCCTTGTCCCAGCGGCCGTCGGCCTTGGCGGCCTCGACATGCTTCAGGCCATGCTCGGTCATGCGACCGGACTTCACCAGCCGGGCGACGTTGTCGACGTTGATCTTGCTCCAGATGCTCTTCCTGCCGCGGCGCGTGTAGCGCTGCAGGAAGCTCCGGTCATCAAAACCCTTGCGCACGGCATCGATCCAGCCCCAGCACAACACCACGTCGATCGCCTCTTTGGCAGTGATCGAGGGCAGCCCCGAGTCGACCTTGTGGATCTTGATCCAGAGTTCGTCCCAGGTGTCGTGGTGCTTCGACAGCCAGTCGTAGAACGCCTGCTCGTCCTTGAACTCGCGGACCTTTTCCGGGTCGACAATGACCGGCGCCATCAGGCGGTCCCGCCGGCCACGATCTTCGCGAGCGCCTGGTCAAGCCGTTCGTCGCCAGGAAGCGCTATGCCGAAACTGCCCGTGAGCGCATCGCGCAACTCGGCGACGCTGCCGAGTTGTCGCGTTTCGCTGGTTCCGTCGGTGAGCCGGGTCGTCAGCGACAGGTCGCTTATGGTGACCCGCTGCGCCTTGTCGGCTCGCGCCGCCATCAGCATGGTGCGCATTCGCGTATCGTCGGACGCGCGATCGTTCATGGCGGTGATTTCTGCGGGCGAGGCGTCGATCGGGGCGAATTCGTAGACCGGCATCCAGTTTTCCCCGGTCTGCGCCTCCAACTGCCAGGCAGGATTGCCGCCGGTCAGCCGGTAGGTCTCGAACGGCGTGGCCTGTTCGACATCAGCCCTCAAGCGCAGCGGCACTGTCGGCGTGAGACTGCCGAAACCGGCGTCCACCAGGTAGGGCACGCCCGCCACGTTGACCACCAGCACCAGGTGGCTCAGCGGCCGCTCCTCGCCCTCGGCCCGGCCGAGCAGGACGCGGGCGGCAAAGGCGCTGACCTCGAAATCGAGTTCCTCGAGCATCGCCTTGAGCAACAGGTTGTGCTCGAGGCAATAACCCCCGCGACGGTCGAACAGCAGCTTCTGCTGCAGGTTGGTGAGATCGAGCCGAACGGGCGCGCCCACCAGCGGATCGAGGTTCTCGAACGGGATAGCCGCAACATGCAGCTGGATGAGCTGGCCCAGCGTCTCCAGCGAGGGAGCGATCGAGCCGGCAAAGCCGATACGCTCGAACCAGGCATCGATATTGGCCCTTGCTGCCACGGATATCCCCACCGCTGATTCCGGGACGGCCATAATGATGAGCGGAACGGGATTTGTCACCCCGCCCCTCACGCACCTGCGCCGATGGGCAGGTCAGCCGGTGACGACCACCCGGGTGCCGGTGGGAACGCGGCTGTAGAGGTCGATGATGTCCTGGTTGATCAGGCGAATGCAGCCCGACGAGACGGACTGGCCGATCGTATAGGGCTCGAGCGTGCCATGCAGGCGGAAATGCGTGTCCTTGCCGTTGCGGTAGAGGTAGAGGGCGCGCGGACCGAGCGGGTTCCTGAGGCCGGGCTCGAGGCCGGCGGCCATGTCTCCGTATTTCTCCGGCTGGGTCTTGATCATGTTGGCGGTGGGGGTCCAGCGCGGCCATTCAGCCTTGCGCGAGATCACCGCGCTGCCACGGAAATTCAGGCCTTCTTCGCGCCCGACGCCGACGCCGTAGCGCATGGCGCGCCCGCCCGGCTCCACCAGGTAGAGGAAGCGCTGGGTGGTGTTGACGACGATGGTGCCCGGCCTCTCCGGACCGGCATAGTCCACTTCCTGGCGCCAGTACTGCTGCGGGATCTTGCGCAGGTCGATGGCAGGCACCGGGAACGGCTCGTCGGTCTTCATCGCGTAGTAGCTGGCCCAGGGCTCGTCGACCTGGATTATGGTCACCCCATCGCGGAGGCCGGACTTGCCGGTGGAAGAACAGGCACTGAGCGCAAGGGCGGCGCTCCCGATCATGAATAGGCGACGGGTGGTCAAGGCAGGTCTCGCGAAGAGGGTGACAAATATCAGTGTGTTACCCAGCAAGAACTGGCCGTGATTGTCGAGTGCAAGGGGGTCACACTCATGGCCCAATGCCGTTCACGGCGGCGTGTGTTCGTTTCCGTACCAAATTTTGAAGGCTGCGTCGGATAGGTCTGTGACGCTGCTTGACATTGCCAAACCGTGACATAAAGTGAAACCGGTTTCACACGGCGGAGGGCGCGTGCGGCTCGATCTCACCATTCTCGTTCCACATCTCGGCTTCCTGGCCGAAGGCGCTCTGCTGACGCTTGAGGCCTGTGCCCTGGCGCTGATCGGCAGCGTCATCCTCGGCATGCTGGTGGCCATTGCGCGCACCTCGTCGAGCAAGTGGATCAGCCGGCTTGCGTTCCTTTACGTCGACCTGTTCCGCAATATCCCGTTCATCGTGCAGCTGTTCTTCTTCTATTACGGCCTGCCCGAGATCGGCATCTACATCGACGCCTTCACCACCGGCGTCGTCGCGCTCTCGATTGCCGGCGGCGCCTATGCGTCGGACGCGATCCGGGCCGGCATTCTCGCCATCGACAACGGCATCCTCGAAGCGGCCGAGGTCAGCGGGCTGAGTAAGCGCGTGACCTTCACCCGCATCGTGCTGCCGATCGCGCTGCGCACCTCGGTGCGGCCGCTCGGTTCGGTGCTTATCAACATGATCCTCACCTCCTCGATCCTGTCGACCATCACGCTGAACGAGCTCACCGGGCAGGCGAAGATCGTGGCCTCGGACACCTTCCGGCCGTTCGAGGTCTATGTCGTGCTGCTGGTCGTCTATGCGGCGCTGACCTACCTCGTTTCAATCGGCATCACGCTGCTGCACCGCCGTCTCAACCGTGACCTGCAGGAACAGGTGAGCTGATGCGTTTCGCCGAGTTCACCCCCTACGACATCGTGCTGCTGCTGCAGGGCCTCGGGGTCACTGTCGGGCTGTTCCTCATCACTTCGCTGATCGGCGTGATCATCGGCGTGTTGTGGGGCGTGGTTCGCTTCTATCGCGTGCCGGTGCTGATGCAGGTCATCACCTTCGTCTCCGAGATCCTCAAGAACTCACCGGTGCTGGTACAGCTGTTCCTGGTGTTCTTCGGCTTTCCGGCGTTCTTTCACGTCAACGTGACGCCGGTACAGGCCGCGATCGTGACGCTTTCGGCCAACACTGCGGCCTTCGTCTACGTCATTGCCGTGTCCTCGATCGAATCCATCGGCCGCGACCAGATCGAGGCAGCGCGGGTCTTCGGCCTGTCGCGCTGGCAGGTGCTGCGCCACGTCATTGCGCCGCAGGCCGCCGCGTTCTCGATCGGGCCGCTGACGGCTTTGCTGGTGAACCAGTTGCAGGTCACCTCGCTGATCTCGGTCATCGGCGTGCTCGATCTCGCCAAGATCGGCGCCACGCTCAACCTGAGGACGCTGAAGCCGTTCATCGTGTGGACGGCCGTTGGCATCCTCTACTACCTCGCCGCCAAGGCGGTCGCCTCGCTGGGCGCCTGGGCCGAAAAACGTCTGCGGGCGCACAGCGCCTTCCGGGGCCTCTAGCATGCTGAAAGTCGAAAACGTCAAGAAGGCCTTTGGCCCGGCGGTAGTCCTCGATGGGGTGAACCTCACGGTCAATCCCGGCGAGGTGGTCTCCATCTTGGGATCGTCGGGTTCGGGCAAGTCGACGCTGATCCGCTGCATCAACGGGCTCGAAAAGCTCAATGAAGGCAAGATCACCGTCGATGATTTCGATGTAAGCAAACCGAAGGAACTGGCCGAGGCACGGAAGCGCTCCGGCACTGTGTTCCAGCTGTTCAACCTCTACCCGCACATGACGGCGCTGCAGAACATCACGCTGGCGCCGATCGAGGTGCTGAAGCGCGACAAGGCGGAAGCCGAGGCTGAGGGTCGCGCGTTGCTCGCCTCGGTGGGGCTGGGCGATCGGGCCGATGCCTACCCGGCGCAACTGTCCGGCGGACAGCGCCAGCGCGTCGGCATCTGCCGCGCCCTCGCGATGAAACCGCGCTACCTGCTGCTCGACGAGGTCACCAGCGCGCTCGATCCCGAGATGACCTCGGAAGTGCTCGACATCCTCGCCAAGCTCGCGGCCGAGGGCACCACCATGGTGTTCGTCACCCACGAAATCGAATTTGCCCGGCAGATATCCAACCGCGTCGTCTTCCTCGAGAAGGGCGTGCTGCTGGTCGACCTGCCGACCAAACAATTCTTTGCAGCCGATGGCGGCCTCGCTCAGCCGCGAGTCGCGCAATTTCTCTCCAAGATGCGGAAAGACTGACCACCATGTTGTTCATCGCCAATGCGGAAGGCTGGCCCGGCATCCCGACGACGGTCGATATGCTGCGATCGGGCGCCGATAGCTTGACCGCCATGGTCGCCGGCATCTCGAAGGTCGAAGCCGAGACCAAGGTGCGCAGCGTCGGCCATGGCGGCTGGCCCAATATGCTCGGCGTGATGGAGTGCGATGCCGCGGTCATGGACGGCACCACCCGTGAGGTCGGCAGCGTCGGCGCCGTACCCGACACCATCCCGGTGGCGCGTCTCGCGCACGAGGTGATGAAGAAGCTGCCGCACGTGATGCTGACCGGCGACGGAGCGCGCCGCTTTGCCACTGAAACCGGTTTCTCGGTCGACGACGTGCTGCTCGAGGACTCGAAGCGCGTCTGGTGGGAGCGGCTCGAGAAGGAAATGACGCCCGAGCAGAAGGCGGCCTTCCCGGACACGCCGCTCGCCCCGCTGCTGAAGACCATCACCGATCCGGAGCGGGTGCGCGACACCACCGTCTATCTCAGCGCCGACCCGACGCGCGGCATCCATGCCGCCACCTCAACCTCCGGCTGGGCCTGGAAATACCCAGGCCGGCTCGGCGACAGCCCGATTCCCGGCGCCGGCTACTATGCCGACAGCCGCTACGGCGCTGCGGCCTGCACGCATACGGGCGAAATGACGATGCGCTGCTCCACTAGCCGCACGATCGTCCTCGCCATGAAGCTCGGCTACTCGCTCAGCGACGCCGTCAAGCTCGCGGTGGACGAGCTCAACGAATTGACCGAAGGGTTCCTCGGCGGCGTGGTGATCCATGCCGTCGACGCCAAGGGGAACCACGAGGTGTTCAATTTCAGGTGCCAGGGCGAGATCCGCTACTGGCTCTGGGACGACTCGATGCCGGAAGCAGAACTCCGCGCAGCGAAGACTATCTGATCAAGGAGAGGACCAAACCCATGAAGCGTATTCTCACGACCATTGCCGCGCTGGCGCTCGTCGCCACCACGGCTGTCCCGGCCTTCGCCGGCATGATCGACGACATCCGCGGCCGCAACGTCGTGCGCATCGGCGTGTCGCTCGGCGGCGAGCCGATCGGCTTCCGCGACGACCAGAACAACCCGGTCGGCTACGACGTCGATGTCGCCAACATGATCGCCGCCAAGCTCGGCGTGCCGGTGGAGTTCACCGACGTGTCGGGTGACGCGCGCATCTCGATGCTGGTCTCGGGCCAGCTCGACATCGTCGTCGCCAACACTTCGGCGACGCTCGAGCGGGCCAAGTCGGTGAACTTCACGATCCCCTACAACCGCGCCGGCCTCCGCGTGATCGTCCAGGCCGACTCGGGCATCACCGACCTCGCCGGCCTCGCCGGCAAGAAGGTCGTCGTCGGCCGCGGCACGACTGGCGAGACCTTCATCAAGACCGCCGTGCCGACCGCCGAGCTGGTCTATGTCGACCAGTTCGCGCCCGATGGCGTGCTGCAGTTGCAGCAGAAGCGCGTCGACGCCGCAATCGAAGACAGCTCGCTCCTCGACTACCTCGCCACCAAGAACCCCACCCTCGTGACGCTGCCGGGCCTCTACTCGAACGACCCGATCGGTATCGCCGTCGCCAAGGGCGATCCGGAGTTCGTGCGCTGGCTCGACATGTTCGTGTCCGATTACATCCAGTCGGGCGCGTATTCGGCCAACTACAAGAAGTGGTGGGGCGAGACCGCCAACCCGCCCGAGCTGATCGCACTCTGGTAAGAACGCGCTAGGGCGGCGCCATCTCCCTTCGCCGCCGTCCAAGCCGACTGCCGGGCCGTCCCCCAAGGCGGCCCGGAACTGTTTTCAGCTCGTCTTTCGCGGCACGAACCGCGTTGGGATCAGCACCGGCGGCTGGCCCGGAACGAACGCGGTGGGGTCGGCGAGAAACCGCACCATCTGGCGCACGTAATCGGCCTTGTCGTAGCCGATGGACGAGATCGGGTAGGCATCGAAATCGGTCAGCGACAGGTTGTCGAAGCCGTAGAGCCGGAAGCGGGTCGGGCGGTTGCCGGGGAAGTCCTCGCGGCAGACATCGAGAATGCCCATCGCCATGGCGTCGGAGGTGCAGAACACTGCATCGGGGCACTCGAAGCCAACCACCGCGGGCGCCGCCGCGTGCCCGCTCTGATAGGAATAATCGCCCTGGACGGTCTGCACGAGTTCGATGCCATGCTTCTGGAACGCCGTGAGATAGGACGCGATGCGCGCCTGTTCGACCAGCGAGGAGGCACGGCCGGTGACCAGCGCCGCGGTCTTCACCCGATTGCGGGCCGCGTCCGCGATGGCCTGCTCGATGCCGACCGCTTCATCGGGGATGATAGCTGGCGACAGCTTGTCGTGGCGGCCGTTGAGCATCACCACCTGGTCGGAGCGGAACATCTTCCGCACCGTCTCGGCATCGGCGAAATCGGAAAACACCAGCGCCGCGTCGACGTGATAGGCGACGCCCTGGCGCAGGAACTCCTCGACCTTGTCGACCGAGCCGACGCGAATGAGGATCACCTGCTTGCCGATGGCCTGGGTCTCGGCCAGCAACAGGTCGAACAGGTCGAGATCGGAGAGATCGTGGATGTGATTGACCACCACCGCGATCAGGTTGACCGTCTTGGTGGTGAGGCTCTGCGCCAGGAGGTTCACCCGGTAGCCGAGTTCGGCCGCCGCCTGCAGCACCCGCTCGCGCTTTTCCGCGGAGACCGGGCGCTTCTCGGTCGACAGGGCGCGCGAGGCGACAGCGCGCGATACACCCGCCAGCGCTGCGACATCGTCGATTGTAGGGTTCGCCTGGCGGCTCTGTTCAACCATTGCGCGTCATCGCACCTTTCACGCTGGCCGAGTCGGCCGGGTACTACGAAGGTAGATGCCTGCTCCTTAGAAAGCACTCAACCCCGATGATTATCTGCTTCGATATTGGCGGCTCCGGCATCAAGGGCGCCGTCGCTACCAGTCCGTCCGAGTTGACGCCGCTCGGCCGCGTGCCGACACCGCTCGACGACTTCGGCGCCTTCGCCACCGCGATCCGCGGCGTCGCCAACAGTTCGGGGGCGCCGACCGATGCGCCGGTGGCAATTTCGATCACCGGCGTGGTCGATCCGGCCGATGGTGTCATCACCTGCGCCAACATCCCCTGCATCGATGGCCGGCGGTTCGCAGCCGAACTCAGCGAGCAGCTCGGCCGCCCGGTGTTCGTCGCCAATGACGCCGATTGCTTCGCGCTGGCCGAAGCCATCGAAGGCGCCGGCCGCGGCCACCGCATCGTCTTCGGCGCCATCCTCGGTACCGGAGTCGGCGGCGGCATCGTCATCGATGGACGCATCGTCAACGGTGCGGGTGGCTTTGCCGGCGAATGGGGGCACGGCCCGGTGGCCGCCACCTCGGCGGGCAACCCGCCGGTCGACATCCCGCGTTTCCCCTGCGGTTGCGGCCAGATCGGCTGCGTCGACACGATCGGCGCGGCGCGCGGCATGGAGCGCCTGCACAAGCACCTCCACGGCATCGAGCTCCCGAGCACCGCAATCGTCGAAGCCTGGCGCACCGGCGACGCCAATGCCGCTCGCACCATCGAGGTGCAGGTCGATTTGCTCGCCGGTCCGCTAGCGCTGGTGATCAACGTGGTCGGCGCCGGCATCGTCCCGGTGGGTGGTGGGCTCGGCAAGGTGCCGGAGTTCATCGCGCTTCTCGACACCGCAGTGCGCCAGCGCATCCTGCGCCGGCTCAGCGAACCGCTGGTGGTGCCCTCGCGACTCACGGTAGAGCCCGGCCTCGTCGGTGCCGCCATCCTCGGTTTCACGGAGAACGCCTCGTGAGCGCCCGCCTGCTCGAAGTCTGTGTCGCCGATCCGCAAAGCCTGATCGCAGCTGTGGCCGGTGGCGGCGACCGGATCGAGCTCTGCTCTGCCCTCGAACTGGGCGGGCTCACGCCGTCCCCCGGCCTGATGCGGCTCGCCGCCGACGCGCCGATCCCGGTCTACGCCATCGTCCGCCCGCGCAGCGGCGATTTCGTCTGCGACGATGCCGATGTCGACGCCATGCTAGCGGACATCAACGCCATCCGAGCCGCGGGTCTCGCCGGCGTGGTGCTCGGCGCCTCGCGCCCGAATGGTGAACTCGATCTCAAGGTGCTGGCGCGGCTGATGGACCAGGCGGACGGCCTCGGCTCCACGCTGCACCGCGCCATCGACCTCGTGCCCGATTTCGCCGAGGCGACTGAAGCCGCCATATCGCTGAAGTTCGAGCGCATCCTCACCTCCGGCGGCGTGCACGTGGCGCTCGACGGCATCGACAACATCGCCATCGCCCACGCCACCGCCCGTGGCCGCATCCACATCATGGCGGGCTCGGGCCTCACGCCCGCCAATGTCGGCGCGCTGCTGGCGGCCGTCCCGGTCGACGAAGTCCACGGCTCCTGCGCTTCGCCGGGCCCGGCATCCAGCGCTCCGGCGGTACGGCTAGGTTTTGCCGCCGAAACGCGCCGGCGTACCGATCCGGCAGTGGTCAGGGCGTTCAAGGCGGCGATGTCGGCTTAGCCGAACAGCAGGATGCCCCACAGCCCGATGGCGCCGACGAAGATCCGCCAGTAGGCGAAGATCGCGAAGCCGTGCCGCGAGATATAGTCGAGCAGATACCGCACCACGAAGAACGCAACGATGAAGGCCGCGGCAAAGCCGATGATCACCGCGGCGCCGAGTTCGGCAGTAATGAACTCGCGGCTCTTGTAGAGATCATAGAGAAATGCCCCGCCCATGATCGGCATGGCGATGAAGAAGGTGAACTCGGCCGCCGAGCGCTTGTCGGTGCCGAGCAGCAGCGCGCCGACGATGGTCGAGCCGGAGCGCGAGACGCCCGGGATCAGCGCCAGCATCTGGAACAGCCCGATATAGAGGCAGAGCAGCGGCGGGTAGTTGTAGATATCTGTGTACTTCGGCGTCAGCTTCAGCTGGTCGACATAGAGCAGCACGATGCCGCCGACGATCAGCGAAACACAGAACACCACCGGCGTCTCGTAGATCACCGTCTTGATGAAATCGTGCAGCAGCACGCCGGCAATCGCCGCCGGGAACGAGGCTAGGATAACGCCGAGGATAAAGCGCAGAGCCCCGGGTTTCCGGGCGATTGCGTCCTTGGCGATCTGCAGCAGGCGCTGGAAATACACCACGACGATCGCGAGGATCGCGCCGAGCTGGATCAGCACCTCGAACACCCGCCCCGGACTCTGGAAGCCGAGGAAGTGTCCGGCGAGCAGGATGTGGGCGGTCGATGAGACCGGTAGGAATTCGGTAAGGCCCTCGATAATCCCTAGGATCAGCGGCACAAAAAGACCTTGATCGGCGTTCATCTGATCCCCTAACTCATCCCACCCGGCGGGGCGGCGCGGGCGGCATCTAGCCCGATTTGCCCGGCCCCGCCAAGGATCGGCAAGGACCCTTTTCCCGCATGCCAAGGTTGCTCCAGCACAGGCTCGACCCCTCCTCCCGCCTCGCCCGGCTGATGTTCGCCGAATACGGCGTCGGCATCGACCTAGAGGACATCAAGCCGTGGACACGCGAGCCCGCGCTGCTCGAGCTCAACCCCGCGGCAACCGTGCCGATCCTCGCCGAGAACGGCGAGCCGCCGGTGGTGGGGACACTCGCAGTGGTCCACGCCATCGAGGAGCGCTACGCGCCGACTGCGGTCGCGGGGCTGTTCCCCTCACAGCCGGCGCTACGCAACGAGATGTGGCGGCTGCTCGAATGGGTGCTGGTCAAGCTCAACGACGAAGTGACCCGCTACGTGCTTGAGGAAAAGATCGTCAAACGCGACCAGCGCGGCATGACGCCCGAGCCGGGCGTGCTGCGCGTCGCGAAGGCCAACCTCGCCGAGCATCTGCACTACTTCAACTGGCTGTTCGCCACCCGCCACTGGATCGCCGGCGACACCATGACCCTCGCCGATTTCGCGCTGGCCGCCCACCTCTCCAGCCTCGACTATCTGGGCGACGTACAGTGGGACACCTCGACAGAAACCCGGCAATGGTACGCCCGCATCAAGTCCCGTCCGGCCTTCCGTACTCTGCTTAACGACCGTGTGGCCGGCATGCCGGCGGCGGCGGGATATGCGGACTTGGATTTCTGACGCTGCCTCTGACTGTGCTACACCGCGCGGCGTGACAGACGAAAACCTCCTCGCCGAACTCCGCGACCGCGCCAAGGCCCTGGGCTTCGATGCGTTCGGCGTGGCGCGTGCCGATGCGCGGCCGGACCTGCGGCAAAAGCTCGACACCGCCCTCGCCCGCGAGTGGCACGGCGAGATGGCGTGGATGGCCGAGACTGCCGAACGCCGCGGCGCGCCGGAAGCGTTGTGGCCCGAGGCGCGGTCGGTGGTGATGCTGGGGATGAACTACGGGCCGGATACCGACCCGATGGCCGACCTCAAGCACCATTCGCTGGGCAATATCTCCGTCTACGCCCGCAACCGCGACTACCACGACATCATCAAGGGCAAGCTCAAGGAACTGGCGGGGCTGCTGAGCCGGCGCACCGGAGCCGAGGTGAAGGTGTTCGTCGATACGGCACCGGTGATGGAGAAGCCGCTCGGCGAGGCAGCGGGCATCGGCTGGCAGGGCAAGCACACGGTGCTGGTCAGCCGCGAGTACGGCTCGTGGCTGTTCCTCGGCGCCATCTTCACCAGCGCTGAACTCCCCGCCGACGAACCGCATCCCGAAAGCTGCGGCAATTGCCGTCGCTGCCTCGATGTCTGCCCCACCAATGCCTTCCCCGCTCCGTTCCAGCTCGATGCGCGCCGCTGCCTCAGCTACCTCAACATCGAGCATCCCGGCCCGATTCCGCTCGAATTCCGCGCCCCGATGGGCAACCGCATCTATGGCTGCGACGATTGCCTCGCCGTCTGTCCATGGAACAAGTTCGCCTCCGAGACGCATGAGATGAAGCTCCGCGCCCGCGACGAGCTCAAATCCCCCGCGCTCGCGGACCTGGTGCAACTCGACGATCCCGGCTTCCGCGCCCTGTTCGCCGGCTCCCCCGTCAAGCGCATCGGCCACGCGCGGTTCCTGCGCAACGTGCTCATCGCGGTCGGCAATTCTGGCGACCCCATACTCATCCCGCTGGCCGAAGCCCGCCTTGCCGATCCCGAGCCGCTGATCCGTGGCGCGGCCGTGTGGGCGGTGCGCCGGCTTGTGGCGAAAGAGCGCGCGGATGCTCTGGCGCTTGCGTTTTTGCCCGATGAAGGCGACACCACCGTTCAGGCAGAGTGGAGCGCGGTCGTCCAGCCGGCGCGTGCGAATTA
Organism: Devosia sp. P2_G7; assembly: GCF_056403495.1. Taxonomy (NCBI): domain Bacteria; kingdom Pseudomonadati; phylum Pseudomonadota; class Alphaproteobacteria; order Hyphomicrobiales; family Devosiaceae; genus Devosia; species Devosia sp. P2_G7. Next base: position 103,654 of record NZ_JBFUFI010000012.1, on the reverse strand, counting down.
GAGTTCTAGAGAATGCGCCTGTTCTTTTTTGGCATGGGTTATTCGTCGCGCGCGACGGCGCGGGCATTGCACCTGCTGGCTGACCCCGCAATCCCGGTCGCCGGCACGACGCGCAGCACCGAAGCCGCCGAGTCGATGGCCGACTCGGCCTATCGCATCCACGTGTTCGACGGCGAAGTGCCCGGCACGACGCTCAGCGAAGATCTCCGCCAGGCGACGCACGTCATTCTGTCGATCCCGCCCGACGAGCGCGGCGATCCGGCGCTGAACCTCCACCGCGCCGATCTCGATGCGGCACCCAACCTCGAGTGGATCGGCTATTTCTCCACCGTCGGCGTCTATGGCGATTTCGGCGGCGAATGGATCGACGAGGACGCGCCGACCCGGCCGCAGAACGTCCGCTCGAAGCAGCGCGTCGAGGCCGAGGAGGCCTGGCGCGCCTACGCCAAAGAGCGCGGCGTGCCGCTGTTCATCGAGCGGCTGGCCGGCATCTATGGCCCCGGCCGGTCGGCCTTCGACAAGCTGCGTGAGGGGACCGCGCGGCGCATCGTCAAGCGGGGCCAGGTGTTCAACCGCATCCACGTCGCCGACATCGGCCGCATCACCGCACGCGCTGCACTGAGCGACCTCGATGGTACCTTCAACCTCGCCGATACCGAGCCCGCCCCGCCGCAGGATCTCGTCACCTACGCCGCCCACGTTATGGGCATCGAGCCACCGGCCGAAGTCCCATACGAGACCGCCGAGATGACGCCGATGGCGCGGAGCTTTTACTCTGACAACAAGCGCGTCTCGTCGAAGCGGGTGCTCGAAGCGCTGGGCGCCGATCTCCTCTATCCGACCTACCGCGAAGGTCTCGACGCCATCTGGAAGGGCCGCGCATGAGTGCTCCAAAGCCTGCCGCTCTACCCCAGCCGATCGTGCTCGATGGCCGCTACGCGCGGCTAGAGCCGATAGACGTGCGCCATGCCGCCGACCTGTTCGAGGCGACCGTGCCCGACCGGTTCGAGTATCTGTCGCAACATCCGCCGGTCGATGCGGCGGGGGCGTCCAGCTGGATCGAAAGCCTCGCCGGCTCGTCGGAGCGGATCTATTTCGCCGTCATTGACAAGGCGACCGGCCGTGCCGAGGGGCGCTTCGCGCTGATGGGGATCGTGCCGGAGCACGCCGTCATCGAGTTCGGCGGCGTCTACTGGGGTCCCCGGATCGCGCGGACACGTGTCTCGACGGAGGCCCTCTACGTCACGGCCCGCCACATCTTCGAAGAGCTCGGCTATCGCCGCTTCGAGTGGAAATGCAACGACCGGAACGAGCCTTCGAAGCGCGCCGCCCTGCGCTTCGGCTTCACCTACGAAGGCCTGTTCCGCCAGCACATGATCATGAAGGGCGAGAACCGCGACACCGCCTGGTTCTCGATGATCGACACCGAGTGGCCGGCCCGCAAGGCCGAGTTCGACCGCTGGCTTGACCCGGCGAACTTCGATGCGGATGGCCAGCAGAAAACGGCGCTGCGCTTCTAGCCCGGCAGGCTGTCGCCCGGGAAACTCCGCCCCGAATACACCTCGAAGGTCAGCCAGCCGGCCTTCACCGCGGGATCGTCGGCCATCAGCGCCTGCGTCTCCTCGATGCTGGTGGTGAACAGCCCCAGGCCGGCCATGTCCGTCTCACTCGCCAGCGGCACGACGATGGCGAGCTGCCCGGCGGCGCGCATGGCGAAGTTTCGGCGGGCGTGCTCCCAGACGATGCTGCGGTCGCCGTCCGCCTGATAGTTCGGCCCCTTCTTCAGGACCAGCACGCTGTAGGCGTGCGATTTGGCCAGCATCTCGCGCATGTAGTCGTCGGTGATCTCGGTCATGGTCCCCTCCTAAAGCTCCAGTTCCAGCTGCTCCGGCGGCGCCGTGAGTTCGCGCTCCACCGCCGCGCGCAGCAGTTCCAAATCCGCTTCGCGGCTCAACCGGTGATCCCCATCCGGCACCAGCGTGAAGGTCACCGGGTCGGTCAGCAAGTGCTGCACCAGCCGCATCGCGTGCTCGCGCGGCACGTCGGGGTCCTTGCCGCCCTGGAGGATCGTCACGGGGGCGCCGACATCGATGCCGCGTCCGAACATCAGGTGATGCTGGTTGCCGTCCTCGATCAGCTTGGCCGTATAGGGATACGGCTCGTCCGAGTATTTCGACGGACGCTGCACGATGCCGTCGCGCTTCAGCGCCGCCAGCTCGGCCTTGCTCATCCGCTTGGTCATCAGCTCGGCCGTCGCGTCCACCGCCGGGGCGATGAGGATCAGTGCCTTGACCCGGTCGCCCCCGCCCCGCCGGCGCAGTTCGCGCGCCATCAGCAGCGCCAGCCAGCCGCCGAGCGATGAGCCCACGATCACCTGCGGCCCGGTCGTGGTCGCGAACACCGCGAGCGACTCCTCGAGCCAGCGCGTGATCGTGCCATCGAGGAAATTCCCGCCCGACTGGCCGTTGCCGGAATGGTCGAAACGGGTCACCGCGATGCCGCGCTCGGCGCCGAAGGCATCGAGCATCGAGGCCTTGGTGCCGGTCATCTCCGAGCGGTAGCCATTGAGCCAGAAGATGCCCGGCGTGCTGCCCGGCCGTCTCAGGACAGCGATGTGGCGCAAGTCCGTGCCCTCACCGACCTCGACAAACTCCACCGATTCCACCTATGAGCCTTCCAGCAACCGATATTTCGCTGCTGCCTTTTGCCTGCCAGTTCACCTTGCGGCAACAGTTTGTCGCGAAAGCACGCCCGGCGCATGTTTCTTGTCCGGCGCGGTGTTGACTTATGCCTGTCCCGGCACGATTTTAGCGGTGATTTCCCGCCGCTCCGGTAACAATCGAAGGAACGCCTGCCATTCGTCGTCCCATGAGACCCGTTGCGCCCCAGAAAGATGGGCCGCAGTCTAACGAAGATATCTCCTCCCCCGACGTTCAGCTGATCGATGGCGAGGGCGCCAACCGCGGCGTCGTACGCACTCGCGAAGCTTTGACCGAAGCGCAGGAGCAGGGGCTCGATCTCGTCATCATTTCCCCGAACTCGGTCCCCCCCGTCGCCAAGATGCTCGATCTCGGCCGCTTCAAATATGCTGCCCAGAAAAAGGCCGCGGAAGCGCGCAAGAAGCAGAAGGTGATCGAGGTCAAGGAAATCCAGCTGCGTCCGAATATCGATACGCACGATTACGAGACCAAGATGAAGGCGGTGCACCGGTTCCTCGAAGAGGGTGACCGGGTGAAGGTGACGATGCGCTTCCGCGGTCGCGAAATGGCGCACCAGGAACTGGGCATGCAGCTCTTGGTCAAGGTGCAGGCCGAACTCGAAGCCAAGGCGAAGGTCGAGTCCTCGCCCCGCTCCGAAGGCCGCCAGATGGTCATGGTGCTGGCGCCGAAGTAACGGCGACAGCGATAGGGTTTGAAAGGGCGGTCCTCGGGCCGCCCTTTTCATTTCTTAGATTTCCGGAATTCTTTCCTGCTTTCCCGAAAGCTGTTTCCCTGGCGGGCGCGGCGGATTTCCCGGTCCGTTAAGCGTTTTCACCTAGCATCTTGCTCCGGCTGGTCGAGGGATGGACCGGGTGGGGGGGGATCGATAGATGCTGCAGCGGCTGAGCATTACGCAGAAGATTTATGGCGCATTCGGCGCGCTGGTGTTGCTCCTGGGCTTCCTGAGCGTTGCCGGCTATTTTGGGGTCCAGGCCGTGGCCGGGATCTTTGCCGACTATCGCCTCGCGGCGCACCAGTCGCTGGCCACCGGCCAGATCGTCAAGGAGATCGAGGCGCTGCGCATGGCGGCACTCCGCTACCGCGCCGACCGCACCACCGACACCGCCGCCGCGTTCGACGCGCGGCTGGGCAAGCTCAGCATCGACAAGGACGAGACAGCCGCCGAGTTCGCCGGCGACGAAGCGGCCAGTGCGCTGATCGCCAATGTGCGCTCGGTGGTCGGCTCCTACGGCAAGGCGTTCACGGCGGTGGTCACGCTCGACACCAGCCGGCAGTCCATCGTGGCCGAGATGACCGAAAAGGCGAAGGCCGCACGCGGGCTGCTCGACGAGCTCACCGCCTACGCATCCTCCACCAACGACCTGAGTTCGGTGAAGCAGACAGCCGATATCGGCGCCAATGTCCTCGGCATGCTGGGTGCAGTGGATCGCTACATGCTGGGCGGCAACGACGCCGACTTCGCACAGATCGGCGAAGCCGGCACCAAGGCCGCCGACCTCGCCAACGAGCTCGCGGTTTTCATCTTCACCCCCGAGCCGCAGGCCAAGGCCTATGCCACCGCAACGGCAATCACCGACTACCTGGCGCTGGCTGAAAAGGTGAAGGCCGCGACCGATGAACGGAAGGACGTGGAAGCCACGCAGCTCGATGCGACCGGGCTCCGGCTCGGCGCCGAACTCGAAAATCTCCAGGCCGGCATCGTGGCTCGGCAGGACCAGCTCGGCGAGACCAGCACAACCAGCACCAGCCTGACGCAGACCGTCCTCATGGCGGTCGGTGCGGCCGCCGTGCTGCTCGGCATCGCCATGGCGGTACTGATCGGCCGCTGGCTCTCGGGCACCATCCGGCTGATGGCCGAGGACATGCAGCGCATCGCCAATGGCGACCTCGACACCGAGATCGCGGCCGGTGGGCAGCGGCATGAGCTGGGCCGCATGGCACAGGCGCTGCAGGTGTTCCGCACCAATGGCCTCGCCATCCGCAGCATGGACGAGCAGAAGGCGCTGAAGGCCCTGCACGACGATGAACAGCGGGCGGCGAGCGCGGTGCTGCAGGCCGAAGTCGAGCGCGTCGTCGCCTCGGCGCTGGCCGGCGATTTCTCCGACCGGGTGGACGATGCCGCCACGGCCGCCGATACATCCGGTATCGCCAGCAGCCTCAACCAGGTGATGGCAACGGTGGAGCGCGGCGTCGGCGAGACCGCCGAAGTGCTCGATGCCTTTGCCCACGCCGATCTCAGCCGCCGGATGACCGGCGAATTCGCCGGCGCGTTCGGGCGGCTCAAGGCCAGCGCCAACGTGGCAGCCGAAAAGTTCTCGGACGTGGTGCGCCAGCTGCAGGGTGCCTCGCGCAACCTCCGCAACGCCACCGGCGAAATCCTCGCCGGTGCCAACGATCTGTCGCAGCGCACCAGCAGCCAGGCCTCGACCATCCAGGAGACCTCAGCGGCGATCAGCCAGCTGCAGGGCGCCGTGGCAGACAATGCCAAGAAGGCCGACCAGGTGGCGAGCCAGACCCAGACGGCGTCGCGCATGGCCGACGAGGGCGGCAAGGTGATGACCGAGGCGACCGGCGCCATGGAGCGGATCACCCAGTCCTCGGCCAAGATCTCCAACATCATCGGGCTGATCGACGACATCGCCTTCCAGACCAACCTCCTCGCGCTCAACGCCTCGGTGGAGGCAGCGCGTGCCGGTGAAGCCGGCAAGGGTTTTGCCGTGGTGGCCATCGAGGTGCGCCGGTTGGCACAGTCTGCGGCGCAGGCCTCGTCCGACGTGAAGCAACTGGTGGACGAGAGCGCCCAGCAGGTCCGCGGCGGCACCCGCCTCGTCGAGGAGGCGTCGGCGAAGCTCTCGGCCATTCTCACCGCAGTGCGCGAGAACAGCACGCTGGTGACCGGCATCTCGAACGCGACGCGCGACCAGGCGACCGCCATCACCGATGTCAGCGCCGCCATCCGCAAGATGGACGAGATGACCCAGCACAATGCCGCCCTGGTCGAGGAGACCAATGCCGCGATCGAACAGACCGAGGCGCAGGCGGTGGAGCTCGACCACATCGTCGAGAGTTTTACGCTGAGCGGGGCGACGCGGATGCGGCAGGCGGCTTAGGGCCGACTTCCCCAAACCCCAGCCGCCGCGACCAGCACCCAGCCCAAGATCAGCCCACCGCCCCCGATCGGGGCGGCCATCGGAAACAGCGCGCCGCCCAGCATCGACCGCGCCGCCAGATCCCCGGCGAACACCGCCAGCCCCATCAGCAGCACCACCCCGGCGGCTACCGCCACGCGGTTGAATGCCATCAAACTCAGCCCGATCAGCACGGGCGCATGCAGCAGCAGGAAGTTCGCCGCGATGCCCAGATTGTCGTCGGCCGAGTGGCTGGCACGCGCCGCCGCGGCGACACCGAGCGCTCCGCACAGCCCCGCGGCAACAAGCAGCAGGCGCGACGCCATCCCGTTCCCAGCCATCGAAAATCTCCCCGCGCGCGAGACTCACAGCCCGCATCGGCGCCAGAGTACCTGCCCTCGCGCACAAACAGAAAGGCCGGGATCGCTCCCGGCCTTCTTCGTCTGCTGCACTAGATGCGATGTCAGGCGGCGAGCTTGAGCCAAGTCGGCGCAATGCCGGTGCCCTGGCCGAGGCCGTAGCCGAAGCGGATGTTCAGCATGCCGACCGGCTCGACCAGCCGGGCGCCATCGAGGCCGCCAACCTTCTCGACCGCAAAGCCGGAGGCCTTGACCAGATCGGCCACGGCGTCGACCGCGGCGGCGTCATTGCCGGCGAGGAACACCGGCACGTTGGCGGTGGCACCGACCGGGGTGTCGAACAGGCTGGCGAAAATGGTGTTGTAGCCCTTCACCACCTTGGCCGACGGAGCCGCAGCCTGCAGCTCTTCGGCGGCCGACGTAGTGTGGCCGATGGCAAGGCCGGAGAAATCCGCCTTCACCGGGTTGGAGATGTCGACGACGACCTTGCCGGCGAGCGGGAGCTTGCCGATCAGGTCCAGCGCCGCGCCGTAGGGCAGAGCGAGGACGACGATGTCGGCGGCCAGCACGGCGGCCTTGTAGTCGGTGACGGTGGCGCCGACCGAGGCGGCGAACTCAGTGGCGGCGGCCGGGTTGGAGGCCCCCAGCACCAGCTGGGTCTTGCCGCTCAGGCGCTTGGCGAGGCCCTTGCCCATATTGCCGAGGCCGAGAATTGCGGTGGTGGTCATCTGGAAAGCTCCATCCTGCGATTGCGATGACCCCTATCTATGCGGTGACGCACAGGTATAGAATTGCAGCAGTTTGCGCTTCACTCTTGCATCGAGGTATCGAATGGCCGAGCTCACCAACCTCGAAACCTTCGTCGCGGCGGTGAAGTCGGGCAGCTTTGCCGGCGCGGCGCGGCTGCTGTCGATCTCCCCGGCCATGGTCGGTCGCCGCATCCAGGCGTTGGAGGAACATCACGGCGCCCGGCTGATCGAGCGCACCACCCGGGCTCAACGGCTGACCGAACTGGGCGAGAGCTTCTTCGCCCAGGCCGAGGCGGTGCTCGAAGCCGTCGCGGAACTCGACGACCTCACCCGCACCGAGCCGGGTAAGCTCTCGGGCCGCATCCGCGCCACCGGGCCCGCGACGCTCGGCATCCACCGGCTGGCCGGCATCATTGCCAAGTTCTGCGACGACAACCCGGCGGTGACCGTGGAGCTCAGCCTTAACGACCGCCGCGCCGACCTCATCGCCGAGGGGTATGACGTGGCGATCCGCGTGGGCGAGTTGCAGGCCTCGGCGATGATCGCGCGCCGCATCGGCACCTACCGTTTCCGCTGCGTCGCCTCCCCCGCCTACACCACGGCGTTCGGCCTGCCGGCGACGCCGGAGGAACTGCGGCACCACCGCTGCATCCTCAATCTGAACATGAGCCCGCGCAACCGCTGGCCCTTCATCGGGCCGGGCGGCGCCTCGGTCATCGCCGAGGTCGAGGGCGGGCTGCAGATCGACAATGGCGAGGCGCAACTGGCAGCCGCGCTCGAAGGCGCCGGCATCGTCTATCTGCCGGTCGACCTGGTCACCGAGCCGCTGCGCGCCGGCCGGTTGGTGGAGATCCTGCCGCACTGGCAACGGATGACCCTGCCAATCCATCTGATCTATCCATCGCGCCGCCTGGTGCCGCGCCGATTGAGCACCTTCATGGAAGCAGTCGCCAACGGCCTCAAGGGCTAAGCGATCCACGATATACAGACGTCACACAACGATTAACTTTACGGGCTAACCACTTGCGCATCCGGGTTTTCCCAATACTGGCGCGATGGACGGCATTATCGTAAAATGCCCGCATGAGTGTGGCAGTGAGTACCGTTTCGGCGTCCGAATACCTGCGCGACATCCTTTCGCGCGAGGCGGTCGATCGGCAACCGGGGTCGCCCCTGGTGCGGATCGACGCCAAGATCGCGGCCCTCTGCAATGCCTGGGGCAGCCGCCACATCGCCGACGTGGCGCCGGGCGGCGGCTTCGCCAGGTCCACCGCCAATCGCAGCGGCATCAGTGTCGATTACGTGGTGTGGATCCATACCCAGTCTGAACGCCGCATCGCCGAAATCTACGAGTCGATGTTCTCGGCATTCCAGCGGCTCGGCCTCTCCCCGATCCGCCGCAACGTCACCATTGCGCTCAATGTCGGCAATGTCGTCGTCGACCTGCTGCCAGCCAAGCGCCTGTCGATGATCTCGGAAATCCACGAGATCTACTCGTCTCGCCGCAACGCAGCGATCACCACCAATCTCCACCAGCACGCGCTCGATAGCCGCGATGCCGAGCGCGAAGAAGAAGTGCGGATCCTCAAGCTCTGGCGCGACCAGAACGGGCTGGATTTCCCGTCCTACTATCTCGAACTCGCCACTTACGCGGCGCTCCGCCGTCGACCGGTGGGCGCACTGGCCGACAATGTCTGGGCCGTGCTGGGCTTTCTCGAACGGCTGCTGGTGCCGCGCGCCATGCTCGACCCGGCAAACGCCGCCAACATCGTCTCGGACGAACTCACCGCTCCGCAGAAGCGCACCATCGCCCTCGCCGCCGCAGCGGCCCGCAGCGGCCGCCCGTGGTCGGAGATCGTGCGGTAGCACGCCTTCTCTACTCCACCACCGGCGTCATTCCCGCGAAGGCGGGAACCCAGTGGATATCTCAACTGCGGCATCGCACTAGGTTCCCGCGTTCGCGGGAATGACAGCGGCGAGGGGGCCAGCAACCCTGCCTTAAGTCACAACACGCTATGATAGTGCCTCACCCCTCGGGGAGGAGGCCGTGTTCGACCACAAGGAAACTCTGTTTCACGTTGCGAGCCAGCTGGCCCGCCGTCTCGCCAACCACCTGCGCGAGACGCTGGAGCCATTCGGCCTTCATCCGGCGCAGTTCACTGCGCTCAGCGAGATCGCCGGGCGTGAAGGGCTGACCCAGGCGGAACTGGTCACCCGGCTCGACCTCGAGCAGCCCGGCGTCGCCCGCACCCTCACCGGGCTCGAAGCTGAAGGCTGGATCGAGAAAGCCACGATCGGCAAGGGCCGGGCCCAGGGCCTCTACCTCAGCGAGAAGGCCAAGACCGTGCTGCCGCAAGCCGCCGCTGCGGCCGCGGTGGCCGACCGGCAGGCCCTCAAGAGCCTCAGCAAGACCGAAGCCGCGCACCTGATCGACGGGTTGAGCGAACTCGCCGCAGCCAACCGCGGCTAGTTCTGCGCCGCAACGACGAGCGGCTTCGGCGCGTCGACTGCATCGGGCCGCGGCACCAGCACCAGCACCGCCAGCGCGGCCAGCCATATGGCACCGCGCAAGTGCGCCTTGGTGATCGGCAATCGCTGTGGCTCCGCGGACTTTACCGCGAACAGATCGGGCATGAAACGCTCCTCGGGAACGCGCCTCTTGCCGGCGCTTGCCAGCGATCACTGCAAACCGATATTACGCGCTGATGACGTCCGGCCCGGACTCCCCTTGCGTGTCCACCGGTTTCCCCCTATACACCCGCCTTCTCGACGGGCCGCCCGGCCAAAAGGCATGCCGTGGCGATCCCGAATGCAGGCTCCTAGAGCCGCCTCTAACCAGGACAGCAAAATGCCAAAGATGAAGACTAAATCGGGCGCCAAGAAGCGCTTCAAGATGACTGCGACCGGCCGCGTCAAGGCAGGCGTCGCAGGCAAGCGGCACCGGCTCATGAGCCACGACGCCGACTACATTCGCTCGCATCGGGGGACCAAGATCCTCAAGAAGGGCGATGAGTCGTTGGTCAAGTGGTACATGCCGTATAACCGTTAAGGAGCGCCGATAGATGTCACGCGTTAAAAGAGGCGTTACCGCCCACGCCCGCCACAAGAAGGTTCTTAAGGCCGCTTCCGGTTTTTACGGTCGCCGCAAGAACACCATCCGTACCGCCAAGGCCGCCGTCGACAAGGCCGGCCAGTACGCGTACCGCGATCGCCGCGTCAAGAAGCGCAACTTCCGCGCCCTCTGGATCCAGCGCATCAACGCCGCCGTGCGCGATCACGGGCTGACCTACGGTCGATTTATCGACGGCCTCAGCAAGGCTGAGATCGCCGTCGACCGCAAAGTGCTCTCCGATCTCGCGATCACCGAGCCCGCAGCGTTCGCCGTGCTGGTTGAGCAGGCCAAGAAGGCTCTGGGGTATCTCGGCAAGATCGAGACGACCACCCACGAGCGTATTTCGGCCTAATCACCTCGCCTTTTCTGAGGCCCTAAGCTAAGCCTTGCGCCGCCCCGAAACCGGGGATGGCGCGGGGCTTTTTCATTTGGCCCTGAAACACAACCTGGAAATTCCCCGATGTCTCTCGACGCTCAGATCGCCACCCTCCGCGCCGAAATCGCCGCCGCTACCGCTGCGGCCAGCGACGAAACCCAGATCGAAGCCGTGCGCGTCGGCGCCCTGGGCAAGAAGGGCTCGGTCTCCGCCCTCCTCGCCACCCTCGGCGGCATCGCGCCGGAAGAGCGCAAGTCTGCCGGCGCCGCCATCAACGGGCTGAAGACCGAGGTCACCGCGCTGATCGAAGCGCGTGCCGCGGATCTCGCCAAAGCCGCGCTCGATGCGCGCCTCGCTTCCGAGCGTGTCGACGTCACCCTGCCGGTTCGCGCCGCGCCGACCACCGAAGGCCGCATCCATCCAGTGAGCCAGGTGATCGACGAGATCACCGCGATCTTCTCGGACATGGGTTTCTCGATCGCCGAAGGTCCCGATATCGAGACCGACTGGTACAACTTCACCGCGCTCAACTTCCCCGAGGGGCACCCCGCGCGCGAGATGCACGACACCTTCTTCATGGCGCCGTCGCCGGATGGAGTGAAGCGCGTGCTGCGCACCCACACCTCGCCGGTGCAGATCCGCACCATGCTCAAGGGCAACGAGAAGCCCGCCGCGCCCTACCTCACCCCCGCGATCGATCCGCCGATCCGCGTGGTGATGCCCGGCCGCACCTATCGGCATGACTCGGACCAGACCCACACCCCGATGTTCCATCAGGTCGAAGGCCTCGTCATCGACAAGTCGAGCCATATCGGCCAGCTGCGCTGGGTGCTCGAGGAATTCCTCAAGGCCTTCTTCGAGGTCGACAACGTGACGCTCCGCTTCCGGCCGAGCTTCTTCCCCTTCACCGAGCCGTCGATGGAAGTCGACGTGCAGTGCGACCGCTCGGGCGCCGAGGTGAAGATCGGTGAAGGCAAGGATTGGCTGGAAATCCTCGGCTGCGGCATGGTGCACCCGAACGTGCTGCGCAATTGCGGGCTCGATCCCGATGTCTACCAGGGCTTCGCCTGGGGCATGGGCATCGATCGCATCGCCATGCTGAAATACGGCATGAACGACCTGCGCGCCTTCTTCGACGCCGACAAGCGCTGGCTCGATCACTACGGCTTCCGCCCGCTCGACCTGCCGACGCTGTTCGGGGGGCTGAGCAGCTGATGTCTGCCAACCCCGCGGCATCGTTGCGCGAGCGCGTGGTGCGCGTCCTGCACCGCGAGATCGATGCGATCCTTGCCCCCGCTGGCTATATCCAGGCCGGCGGGAGCTGGAACCGCACGACAGCGTTCGCCCGCACCTGGGTCGAGATCCAGCGCAGCAGCTCGGGCCTCGCCTGCTACATCAACCTCGGCCGTTTCCAGCGCCTGCTCAAATGGGAGTGGGTGCCGCCCGGCTACTACTCTTCCGGCTGGCGCATCGGCGACTTCACCGACAGCACCGAGGAGCACAATGGCCTCGATGCCCTGCCCTATGCCGAGCTCGACGGCGACAGCCCGCTGCGCAAAAAGGTGATGACGCTGCTCGCCGAGCGGGCACTGCCCTTCCTCAAGGCGTCGCACAGTCCGTTCGGCTCTTCGATGCTCCCTCCCCGCCGCGCCGCACTCCGGAAAGGCCGATCATGAGGTGGGCCAAACGATCGCTGCTCGCCCTCGCGGCCATGATGATCTGCTCCCCGGTTCTGGCCGAGGAGGTGGTCGTCTGCACGCCGGAGTACTATTACAATTCCAGCGAAACCCCACCGGTCATCGTCCCGATCGACGCGCCGCGGGCGGCCGGATCACGCGTCACGCGCATCGACCTCGAGACCGGCGACTACGCGGAGCATTTCATCGGCTCCGACAGCGATGTCCTTCGGACCGGCAGCCTCACGGTCGTCAATCCCGGCTCATTGCGGGAGCGGATCGACTTCATGGCGCTCGACCCCGCTACGGCGCTCCTCCTCCACATCAGCCTGATCGACGAGGGCCTGCCCTTCGTTCGCGTCGACGAGGAGGGCACGGTGGCCTCGGGCCACTGCAGCTACGCATCCGATATGGTGCAGAAATGAGCCTCCAGCCCCCCATAGCGCCCGGCGCGTCGGACCTCTGCACGTTCGTCGTCACCGACATCGAGTCCGACGGGCACAACCCGCTCGAAAGCTCGATGCTGAGCTTTGCCTCGGTGGCGGTCGATATCTCGGGCAAGGTGCTGTCGGAGTTCGAGGCGGTGCTGACGCCGCGCACCGACCGCAAGGCAGATCCCGACACCCTGGCGTGGTGGGAGACGCAGCCCGAGGCGTGGAAGCACGCGACCGAGAACCCGGAAGACCCTGCCTCGGTGATGCCGCGCTACGCGAACTGGGTGGAGACGCTGCCCGGCTTCCGCGTCTTCGCGGCAGCGCCGATGATCTTCGACGGGCTGTGGATGGACCACTACCTCTCCACCTTCGCCAGCACCCGCGTGCTCGGCGGGCCCTACAAGAGCCGGCAGATCTTTCGCGGCGGTGGGGTCTGCCTCTACACCATGGCAGGCACGCTGCGCGGCGCCGAATACACCAAATGGGGCATGCAGCGCGTGCCGCCCGCCTGGTACGGCCACATCGAGCACACCCACCGCGCCATCGACGATGCGCGCGGCTTCGCCAACGTCCTCGCCAAACTTTTCGAGATCAGCGGGTCCCTGCCCAAGATCGAAGCGACCGAAAGCATCTACAAATGAAGTTCACCCTCGACTGGCTGAAAGATCACCTCGACACCGATGCGACTGCCGAGGACATCGGCAAGGCGCTGACCATGATCGGGCTCGAGGTCGAAGAGATCGTCGACCCCTCGGAAAAGCTCCGGCCCTTCGTCGTCGCACATGTGGTCGAGGCCAAGCCGCACCCGAACTCGGACCACCTCAAGGTCTGCAAGGTCGATGCCGGCACCGGTGAGCTGATCGATGTCGTCTGCGGCGCGCCCAATGCCGTCACCGGCATGAAGTCGGTGTTCGCCTTCCCCGACACCTACATCCCGGGCAAGGATTTCACCCTGAAGGCCGGCGTCGTCATCCGGGGCGAGAAGTCGAACGGCATGCTGTGTTCGGCCGCCGAGCTCGAGCTTTCGAACGACCATGACGGTATCATCCGGCTGCCGGACGATGCGCCGATCGGGGTCGCCTATGTCGACTACGCCAAGCTCGGCGGCGCGGTGATCGACATCTCGATCACCCCCAACCGCGGCGACGCCACCGGCGTCTACGGCATCGCCCGCGATCTCGCGGCGTTCGGCGCCGGCACGCTCAAATCCACCGACATGTCGCCGGTGCCGTCGAAGGGCCCGAGCCCGATCCCGCCGCTGCCGCATCAGTTCTCGGCTGATGAGCCCAAGGCGATCCGCAAGTTCGCCGGCCGCTACTTCAAGGGCATCAAGAACGGCCCGTCGCCCGATTGGCTGCAGCAGCGCCTGCGCGCCGTCGGCCTCCGGCCGATCAACACCGTGGTCGACATCACCAACCTCGTGTCGCTCGGCTGGGGCCGGCCGCTCCATGCCTATGACGCCGACAAGGTCACCGGCGAGATGGTGCTGCGCAACGCCCGTTCCGGCGAAGTGCTCGATGCGCTCGACAACAAGCACTACCCGCTCGACGAGACCATGACTGTGATCGCCGACGATGTCGGCCCGCTGTGCCTCGGCGGTGTCATCGGCGGCTATCGCTCCGGCTGCACCGACGAGACCGTCAATGTGTTCATGGAATGCGCCAGCTGGGATCCGGACCTGATCGCGCAGGTCGGCCGCAAGACCGGCATCGTCTCCGACGCCCGCTATCGCCTCGAGCGCTCGGTCGATCCGGCGCTCACCGAGCCCGGCCTCGAGCTCGCCACCCGGCTGATGCTGGAGCTGGTCGGCGGCGAAGCTATGGAGCCGGCGATCTCGGGCGAAGACGTGTTCCCCAACACCGTCGTCGATTTCCCGCTGTCGGAAGTCGAGCGCCTCACCGGCCTCGAAACCTCGGCGACCGAGATCGAAGCGATCCTCACCCGCCTCGGCTTCAAGCTCGAAGGCGCCGGCCTCACCCGCAAGGTCGTGGTCCCCTCCTGGCGGCCCGACGTCACCATGAAGGCCGACCTCGCCGAGGAAGTGATGCGCATGGTGGGCGTCGACAACGTCCCCACCGATCCGCTGCCGCGGCTCAACCACGTCGCGCCGCGCATGCTGACCACGCTGCAGAACCGCCGCCGCCTCGCCCGCCGCACCCTTGCGGCCCGCGGCCTCGACGAGGCGGTGACCTGGAGCTTTATCCCGGAAGCCGAGGCAGTTCGTTTCGGTGGCGGCGCGGCCGAGCTGAAGCTCGCCAACCCGATCGCGTCGGAACTCACCGACATGCGGCCGTCGCTGCTGCCGGGACTGCTCGGCGCGGCACAGCGCAACACCAATCGCGGCTCCAGTGAGCTGAAACTGTTCGAAGTCGGCCAGGTGTTCCACTCGGTGCAGCCTGAGGGGCAGCGCACCTATGCCTCGGGCATCCGCCTGGGCGGCTCGCGCCACTGGCAGTCGGCGAACGGCAAGGTCTCTGTATTCGACGCCAAGTCGGACATCGCAGCGCTGCTCGACGCCATGGGCCATGACATCGACAAGCTGCAGCTGGTGGCCGAGCCTGCATCCTGGAGCCATCCCGGCCGCGGCGGCCGCGTCCAGCTCGGGCCGAAACTCACCATCGGCTGGTTCGGCGAGATCCACCCGACCGAACTCGAAAAGTTCGACCTCATCGGCCCAATCGCAGCGTTCGAGCTCGACCTCGACGCGATCCCCGAACCTCGCAAGAAGCCGACCCGCTCCAAGCCGGCGCTGAAGCTCAGCGACCTGATGCCATTGAGCCGCGACTTCGCCTTTCTCGTCGACCGCACCGTTCCGGCGGCGACGATCATGCGCGCCGCCAAGAACGCCGACAAAACGCTGATCACTGAAGTCTCGGTGTTCGACGTGTTCGAGGGCAAGGGCATCTCCGACGACAAGAAGTCGGTCGGCATTGCGGTGACGCTGCAGCCCACCGACAAGACGCTGACCGACGAAGAGATCGAAAAGGTCGCGGCCAATGTCGTCGCGGCGGTGACCAAGGCAACGGGCGGCGTACTCCGCACCTAGGAAATGCAATGACGGCTGACGGCAAACGCGAAACGATCGGCGACACAGCCCCGCAAGGGCTTGATGTCGCCGACTTGCCGCTGGCGCCGCTCAGCCCCGCCGCGGCCAGCGAAGCGCTACTGCGCCGGGCCATGCTGGTGGTCGCCATCGGCGTCTCCTGCATCCTCGGCTACTTCACCACCTTCGCGCTGCTGGCCATCGCGCTCGCGGTGTTCGCCTACTTCGCTGCGCGGCAAAAGACGCTGCAGATCCCCTTCGACCTGCCGGCCAAGCTGTTCCTGGGCGCCTTCACGCTGCTGTTCATCAGCGCCGTGGTGACCATGCGGCAGCCGTCCGACCTCTTACAGACGCTCAACTTCTCGGCCATGCTGCTCTATGCGCCGCTGGCACTGCTATTCCGCCGTGCCGCCGGGCCGGCCAATAGCCGCAAGCTCGCCGACTTCGCGCTGTTCGGCACGGCCGCCGGCCTGCTGATGGCGCTCTACTTCAACTATGTGGAGGGGATGGAGCGGGCTGGGCTCGGCTCGCCGATCACCGATCCGATCCGGCTCTCCAACACCGCGCTGCTGCTCGGCTTCTTCGCCATGATCGGTGCCGCCGCCGCCACCGGCCGGCAGCGTTTCATCTACCTGCTGGGCCCGTTGATGGCGCTGGCCGTGATCTTTGCCTCGGGCTCGCGTGCCGCGCTCGTCGCCTTCCCGGTGCTGCTGTTCGTCGCGGCGCTGCTGCTCGTGCGGCACAAGCTCCTGGCTGCGGTAGTCAGCGTCGCCGTGCTCTCCGGGTTCGGCCTCATCGCCTATTTCGCCGATCTTGCCGGCGCCCGCTCATCGTCGATGTTCGATATCCTCGGCCGGCTGGCGGGCGGCGACAATCCCGCCGATCTGGGCACGGCCATCCGCTTCGTCCTCTACCGGGCCGGCACGTCGGCCTTCCTCGATGCCCCGCTTTTCGGCCATGGCTGGGGCCAGCTGATGACGGCGATCGTCCCCTACCTGGCGGTCTACGAGCTGGTGCACGCCCAGCTGCCACACCTTCACAACGACGCGCTGAACTTCGCCGTTGCTTCGGGGCTGTTCGGGCTCGCGGTCTACCTGCTGCTGTTGGTGCTCCCGATTATCAGCTGCCTCTTCAGCCCGCACGACAGCCAGTATCGCACCCGGCTCTACGGCTGCAGCCTGCTCTCGGTCAGCTACCTGGTGCTGGGCCTCCCCGACACCATGCTGAGCTTCCCGTTGCACAACACGCTGTATGTCGTGCTGACGGCCGTGCTGCTGAACTACTGCAGGGACGAGCGGGCTTAGCTGCTGCCAGCCACAACCACCGGGCTCATCTCCCCCTAGGCGGGGGAGCAAGCGAAAACTTGGGCTTAGCGCAGCTAAGTCCTTAGTTTTCGCCAGAGAGGGGGTGCGGAGCCATCGTGCCCTCCACGTTCCCCTCTCTTGCGAGATCGAGTTCCAGGCCTTGGACGACCTCTCCCCTCAAGGGAGAGGTAATCAGCGCCCCGGACGACTATCGATCATCCCGCCCTTGGCGGCCGCGTCGATCGCTGCGATCTCCTCGGCCGACAGCTCCAGGTTGTCGATCACACCGAGACAATCCTTGAGCTGCTCGAGCGTCCGCACCCCGATCAGCGCCGAGGTCACTTCCTTCTTCCGCAGCACCCAGGCCAGCGCCAGCTGCACCATGGTTTGCTTCCGCGCCTTGGCGATCTCGCCGAGCTTGTCGACGGCCTCGAGAATGCGCGGCTCCAGCCGGTTGGCCGAGAGCGAGTAGTTCTCCGAAGCGCGAGTGCCGCTCAGATTGCCCTTCAGGTTGTTGTACTTGCCCGACAGGATGCCCTGCTGCAGCGGCGAGAAGGCGATGATGCCGACGCCCTCGTCGGCGCAGGCGGCCATCGTCCCGTCTTCCTCGATCCAGCGGTTGAGGATCGAATAGTTCGGCTGATGGATCAGGCAGGGCACGCCCATATCCCCAAGGATCCGCACCGCCTCGCGCGTCTGCTTCTCGGGGTACATCGAGATACCGACATAGAGCGTCTTGCCCTGCCGGTAGAGCTGCGCCAGCGCGCCCATCGTCTCCTCGAGCGGCGTCTCGGAATCGTAGCGGTGCGAGTAGAAGATGTCGAAGTAGTCGAGCCCCATGCGCTTGAGGCTCTGGTCGGCGGACGCGATGACGTACTTGCGCGAACCGCGGTCGCCATAGGGGCCTTCCCACATGGTCCAGCCGGCCTTGGACGAAATGATCATCTCATCGCGATAGGGGCGGAAATCGCGCGCCATCACGTCGCCGAACAGCTCTTCGGCGGCACCCGGCGGGGGCCCGTAATTGTTGGCGAGGTCGAAATGGGTGATGCCCTTGTCGAAGGCATAGCTCAGGATCTCGAAGGCGCTGGGATAGTCGCGCGTGCCCCCGAAATTCTGCCACAGCCCCAGGCTGATCACCGGCAGCTTCAGGCCCGAGCGTCCGGTGTAACGATATTGCATGTCGCCATAGCGAGCGTCGCTGGCCCGATAGGTCATCTCATCCTCCGAATTTAGCCGATTTGCTCGTTGCAGCCGCCGGATGCTACACCCGCCGCGATGTCCGAGCTTTTAGAAACCGCCGCCAATCTGTCCGAACGCCTGAACCGTTTCAAGGTGCTGGCGCTGTACAAGTTTGCTGATTTCAAAGATTGCGCCGAGCTGAAGCCGGAGCTGGCGCTGTTCTGCTGCGCGCGCGGCATCCGCGGCACCTTCATCCTCGCCCCCGAAGGCATCAACGGCACCGTCGCCGGCACACCCGCGGCGATCGACGAGCTGATGCAGTGGTTCGAAACAGCCCCGCTGTGGCGCGGCCGCCTCGCCGGCGCTGAGGCGAAATTCTCCGCCGCCAGCGAGATGCCATTCCTCCGCATGAAGGTCCGGCTGAAGTCCGAGATCGTCACCCTGCGCGCCCCCGAGGCAGATCCGAGCCAGCAGGTCGGCACCTATGTCGAGGCGCGCGACTGGAACAGCCTGATCAGCCGTAACGACGTGACCCTGATCGACACCCGCAACGACTACGAAGTGAAGCTCGGCACCTTCGCCAACGCCCGCGATCCCAAGACGCAGAGCTTCACCGAGTTCAAGGACTACGTGGCGAAGCTCGATCCGGCGCAGCACCCGAAAGTCGCGATGTTCTGCACCGGCGGCATCCGCTGCGAGAAGGCCTCGAGCTACCTGATGTCGAAGGGGTTCAAGGAGGTGTTTCACCTCAAGGGCGGCATCCTCAAGTACCTCGAAACCGTCCCCGAAACCGAAAGCCGGTTCAACGGCGAGTGCTTCGTGTTCGACGAGCGCGTCTCGGTGGTGCACGGCCTCAAGGAAGGCGAAGCCCTCCTCTGCCGCGCCTGCCGCAACCCGATGATGCCCGACGACGTCGTGGGTTCGCTGTGCCGCGAATGCGCGGAGGCCGCTCCCGCCGGAGCGACGGAACGCGAGCGGCAGATGGAGCTGGCCCGGGCGAGGGGAGAGGCGCATCTCGGCGATGACGCGGCGGCCACCGCGGCGCGGAACAAGGCAGCGAAGCTGGCACGGCGGAAGCAGTCGGCCGACTGAGAAATAAGGGCTCCGCTCACCCCCACCCATCCTCCCCCGTCAGAGGGGGAGGTGCCGCATCCAGTTTGACACGCTACCCAGCCAATATCACCGGCCAGCACCCTGCCCTTGACGGGGAGGGCTGGGGTGGGTGCGAGGAGCGCGGATGCACGAGGCGCACGATCGTTGGCTCATATTGGTCAACCACACTGACATATTCTTATTGACAAGCGCCCTCAGCACTATCAGCATATCCAATGTGAAAGCCTCATCCGAGGCCGCAGGGCACAGTTCTCATAAGCCGAGCCGATCCATGGACCTCGACCAGATCAAGACGTTTGACCGGATCGCGCAGGACCTGAGCTTCACCAAAGCCGCGGCCAAGCTCAACGTCACGCAGGCCACGGTGTCGATGCGCATGCGGGCGCTCGAGGACCTGCTCGGCGTGCCGCTGTTCCATCGCGGCCGCAACATCGCGCTCACCGACCAGGGCATGACGTTCCTCCCTTATGCCCGCCGCATCCTCCAGGCTGCGCAGGAGGCGAAGGAAGCGCTGCGCCGGGTCGAGCGCGGCCGCGTCTCCATCGGTTCGCTGCGCAGCCTCGTCTCACCGCTGGTCACCGAATCTCTGCTGCGCTTCCAGCAGAAATACCCCTCGGTCGACGTAGTGATCCACGAGGGCCGCCAGAGCCAGATCGCCGCCATGCTGCGCGAGCGCGACATCGAGCTCGGCATCCTCTGCTGGCCCAATCTCGATCCCCTGATCACCGATCTCGTGCCGCTGCTGGTCATGCGCGAACGCGTGCCGATGGTGACGACGCCGCAGATCGCCGCCGAACTGGGGCTCGAACCCAAGATCGAGGACGTGCTGAAGCGCGTGCCGCGGCTCATTTCGATCAACTGGTGGCAGGTCTTCCCCGACGCCGCGCTGGCGCTGTTCCGCCGCGCCCCGGTGTCGGTGGAACTGCCCACGGGCCCCGCCCGCCGCATCGCCATCCGTGGCGAGGGCGTCGGCTTCTTCGTCTACTCGGCCGTCGCCGACGACATCGCCGCCGGCCGCCTCACCGAAATCACGCCATCCGACGTCGACCCGGTGCACCGCGACATCGCCATGGTGGTCCGCAACGCCTCGGTGCTCGACCGCGAGATGCTGCGCGACTTCGCGGTGGAGATCGCCGCCGAATGCACCAGGAACGGCACGATCCTCGAATCGACGCTGCTGCCGCCAGAGGCGGCAAACGCGGCCTGACGGCTTGCCGGCAGCGAGGCCGGCACTACCCCACGCTCGGTCCCTCCCCGCAAGGGTGGGACGTGCGCAGCAAGGCTCGGCATGGTCCGACTTGCACCCGCCGCAAGCCTCCGCTCTAGTGACGTCATGACCGAGGCGCGCAACTTACAGCATGAGCTGTTCGATATGTTGATGGAGAGCCAGTATTGGTCCCCATCGCAGATGCAGGCGTATCAGCGTGGCCAGATCGAGCAGTTGCTCAGGCACGCCAAGACCCAGGTGCCATTTTACGAGAATCGGCTCGATGCAGTGTTTGCGCGAGACGGCTCCATCGACTGGGACAAATGGACCGAGTTGCCGATCGTCAAGCGCTCGGATCTGATCGATCATCGTGACGCCATGCAGGCCAAGTTGTTGCCGCGAGGACATGGTCCCGTCGGGACCATCCAATCGTCGGGATCGACAGGTCATCCGGTCACGACCACCCTCACCAAGCTCACCAAGATAAGTTCAGATGCGGCGCGCTGGCGGGCCAATGTCTGGGCTGGGCTCGACTTCAGCCAAGTGATGTGCCTCCGCAATGGCGTCGAGACAGACGTCGTGCCGCCAGATGGAGTCGAAGAAGGGTTTTGGGGGCCGCCTTGGGATCCAGCGGCCAGGCGTGGACGCATCTTCCGCATGACCAGGAAGTGGTCCAGCGCGGATCAGCTCGACTTCGTTATCCGCACCGGTGCACCCTATGTTGCGATCGGCAGCACGAAGGTTGGTCGTATCCTTGGCCTCGAGGCCCTACAGCGCGGCCTACGTCCAGCGGTTTCACATATACTCGTCAACGGTGAACCCGTTGATAGTGAGGATCGCGACGTGTGTCGCCGCGCCTTCGGGGCCGAGATCGTTGACCTCTACAGTTCGAAGGAGGGGGCGCACATGGCGCACCCCTGCCCCGTCGGCCATGGCTACCATGTGTGCGCGGAGCGCGTTCTGATCGAGATCGTGGACGCAGTGGGACGACCGGTCCCACCGGGCGTGAGCGGACGCGTCGTCATCACACCGTTCTACAACACCGCCCAGCCGCTGATCCGTTACGATCAGGGCGACATGGCTACATTTGGGCCGCCATGCGACTGCGGTCGCAACCTGCCGGTGTTGCATTCGCTGGATGGAAGGGTGGTTCACATGTTCAGGCACCCAGATGGCCGCAGGCGCACCCGCGGCTTCCCCGAGAAATACCATCAGACACTAGACGCCCGGATGTGGCAGTTCGCCCAGGTTGGCCCGCTGGACTTCGAAATCCGCTACGTCCCTGTCGATCCCGATCGGCGCGGAAACGAAGCCGAAGTGGCCACAGCCTTCCGGGAGTGGTTCTTCGACGACGCCAAGATCGTGTTCAAGCGCCTCGACGCCATCCCATTGACAGCGTCGGGGAAATACATGGAGTACCTCTACGAGGCAGACGAGACGCTAGCGCGCTAGCTAAGCTCAGGCGGGAGGCATCTCGCGGCACACAGATGCCTCGAAGTCCCACCAGAAGCCGGCGTTCTGGCATGCCACTTCTGTGTCGAAGTCCTCGGGCACCGGATCGTGCTCCGCCGTAAGCAAATCCCCCGCCGCGCTGAACAAATCCAGCGCGCGGTTCGGCGGGTCGTCCTGG
Organism: Devosia sp. P2_G7; assembly: GCF_056403495.1. NCBI lineage: Bacteria > Pseudomonadati > Pseudomonadota > Alphaproteobacteria > Hyphomicrobiales > Devosiaceae > Devosia > Devosia sp. P2_G7. Next base: position 81,621 of record NZ_JBFUFI010000012.1, on the reverse strand, counting down.
CGGTGGCGGTCGATGAGGCTCTTGTCCGGGTCGCCGAGGTAGCCCTTGATGCCGACGCGGAAGCTGTAGGCGCCGGTGTCGTAGGCGCGCACTTCGCCGACGCCGGAGAGCGGCAAGCCAAAGCCGGTGAACTGGTATTCCGTCGCGAGCTTCAGCGACTCGCGGCCGAGGATCGAGGCGGCGCCTAGGCTGACGCGCCAATCGTCGGTCGGGTAATAGGCAATGTCGCCGATGGCGAAGAAGCCGTTCTCATCCGGCATCAGCACGTCGTCATAGTCGATCGCCGCCCAGCCGGCCCAGCCTTCGAGGCTGATGCGGTCGAGATAGAGTTCAGCCTCCGGGCCGATTGCCGCGAGGCGCGAGCCATCGGCCACCACTACGCCGGCGGTGACGCCGAGCAGGTAGGACGAAGGATCGCGGGTGAAGGCGTGGAGCGCACCGCCTGCCAGCCACTCACCGTCGATGTTGCCGACGGCGACGTCGCCCTGCACGCCGAAGCGCTCGCCGATCGGCACCGATACCGACGCGGCCGCGCGGAACGTAGCGCTCGCCGGGTCGCTGATGCCGCCGAAATCAATTTCCAGCTTGCCGTTGATGTCCGAAACCGCCGGCAGCACCAGGTCGACATACTGGTCGGCAATCGGCTCGGGTGAGAGAATCAGGTCGGCGGCGTTTGCCGCAAAACCAAACGGAATCGAAAACACGCTGGCGAGCAGCGCTGCTTTAGTCGCTCGTACAACTGACATGGTCCGCCCTCAACAACTGCGCTAAAGACTTACATTGCCCATGAAAACTGGCAAGACGGCTGTCGCTTTTACTCAGATATTTCATCCAGTGCGTTGCCGAATTGCTGCAGGCCGACAACGATAGCGGCCTATCCAACGCCCCGCAGGCCCGCTAGAACGGGCGCCGTGCAGGGTGGTGCGCATGGTTAAACGCAGTTTCGAATTCGTCATCTGTGGTGGCGGGTCGGCGGCATCGGTTGCGGCGATGCGGCTGGTGCGCGACTTCGATCTCTCGGTCCTGGTGCTCGAGCGCGGTCCGCGTTCGACCAACCGGATCATGGCGATGCCGGCCGGCTACATGAAGTATCTGGCGCAGGACACGTTCCTCGAGATGCACAAGACGGTGCCGCAGCCACAGCTCGGCGGCCGGGCGCCGATCGTGCCGGTGGCCAAGGCGCTCGGCGGCGGCAGCTCGGTCAACGCCATGGTCTACATGCGCGGCCAGAAGGAAGACTATGACGGCTGGGCGGCCGGGCTCGGCAACGCCACTGAGTGGTCGTACTCGGACATGCTCGGGCATTTCAAAAGCCTCGAGCGCAATGCCCGCTTCAATGACCACTATCACGGCATCTCGGGGGGCCTCCGCGTCTCAGACCCGGGCCACATCTCCGACACCACCGAGGATTTCCTGCTCGCCGTGCAGGGGCTCGGCCACCGCTACAACCCCGATTTCAACGGCGAGCGGCAGAACGGGGTGGGCATCATGCAGCACACCTATGGGCAGTGGGGGCGCTACAAGGAGCGATCGGACGGCAAGAAAGCGTTCCTCGATCCGCTGACGCACGACAAGCGGCTGACCATCGTCACCGATGCCCAGGTCAATCGCATCCTCATCAAGAACGGTCGCGCCGTCGGCGTCGCCTATACTCACGATGGCGATGAGCACGAGGCGTATGCGGCGCGCGAGGTGCTGGTCGCCTCCGGCACCTACAACTCGGCCAAGCTGATGATGCTGAGTGGCATCGGGCCGGCCGATCACCTCGCCGATTTCCAGATCCCGGTGGTCGCCGACTTGCCCGGCGTGGGTTCGAACCTGCAGGATCACCACGAGGTCCCGGTGATCGCGACGACCAAGGGCAAGTCGGGCTATTTCGGCGAGGACAGGGGCTGGCCGATGGTTCGCAACGGCCTGCAATACATGCTGTTCAACTCGGGGCCAGTCACCACCACGGGCATCGAATCCTGCCTGTTCTACGATCCGGATGGCGGCGAGCGCCCCACCATCCAGCTCTATTGCGCGCCGATCGTCTATCAGGATCGCGACGTGGCGAAGGCCAAACCCACCTGGGGCGTCACCTTCACCTCGTGCCTCTTGCGCCCCAAGGCCCGCGGCAGCGTACGCCTGCGATCGGCCGATCCCGGCGCCCAGCCGCTGGTCAACTGCAACTTCTTCGGCGATCCCGATGATCTGCGCCTGACGCTCAAATCGATGCGTTTCGCGCGCAATATCCTCGAGACCGAGCCGTTCCTGTCGAAGATCAAGGAAGAGATCCTGCCTGGGCCCGGCGTCACCGACGACGACGGCCTGACCCGCTTCGCGCAGGAAACGGTGAAGACCAACTACCACCCGTCGGGCTCGCTGAAGATGGGGCGCGACGACGATCCGATGGCCGTGGTAGATGCCCGGCTCAAGGTCCGCGGCATCGAGGGCCTCAGGGTCATCGATTGCTCGATCATCCCCGCCATCCCTTCGGCCAATACCAATGCCATTGCCATGGCGATCGGCTCGAAGGCCGCCACCCTGATCGCAGAGGACTACGGCCATTGATCGAGACGGTTGAACTGCCCGAGATGGTCGCCATCGGCATCCTGGTCGAGGCGCACTGGAACGACCTGCCCCGCGCGATCCCCGCCGCGTGGACCCGATTGTTCGAGACCGATACCGGCGCCACCTCGTTCCTCGAAGTGTCGATCTCGCGTGAGCATGGCGTCTATCGCGAGCTGGTCGGCTATCTCGCAGCCAAGAAGACCGAGGTGCCCGAGGGCATGACGCGCCTCGTCATCCCGGCGCAGCGGTACCTCCGCATCACGCATGACGGCCCGCTGGTCGATATCGCGGCCGGGTTCGAGAAGCTTTATGCCCACGCCGCCGTGGCCGGCCTCAACGCCACCGACTACAAGCTCGATTTCGGCTATGCGCCCGGCCTGCCGCCGGGCCGGCATGAGCTGCACGTGGCGCTCGAACCGGAACCGCTGCGGATCGCTTAAGCCCCGGTTCAGCCACCATTGCGTAACAAGGCCATCCAGCAGCGTTTTCGAGGCACCCGATGTACCAGCCACCAGCCTTCCGCGAGACCGACGTTCCCACCCAGCACGCCTTCATCGCGGCGCACCCGCTCGGGCTGCTGATTTCGAACGGCGACGGCCTCCTCGCCAACCCGATCCCGTTCCTGATCTATCCGGAGGAAGGGCCGTTCGGCACACTGCGCTGCCACATGTCGCGCGGCAACGCGCAATGGAAAGCACTGCTCGACGCGCCGCAGGCGCTCGTCGTGTTCCAGGGCGCCGAGCACTACATCACCCCTAGCTGGTATCCGCAGAAGGCCGTGGACGGCAAAGTCGTGCCGACCTGGAACTACGCCATCGTGCAGGCTCGCGGCGCCGCCCGGGTGATCGAGGATGCGGCATGGCTCCACGCCAACGTCTCCGCCCTCACCGATCAGCACGAGGGCCGTCGCGCCAAGCCCTGGGCGGTCAGCGATGCGCCCGATGCCTTCATTGCCGGCCAGCTCAAGGGCATCGTCGGCATCGAGATCGAGATTTCGGCGATCGAGGCCAAGTTCAAAGCCAGCCAGAACCGACCGGAACTCGACCGGGTCGGCGTCGCCCACGGGCTTGCATCGGAAGCCGATGCACAGGCGCCGGCGATGCGCGAGCTGGTGAAGGCGCGCGGCGGCGTCTGAGCCGACCGGCCGCACTTGCGCTTCGGCGTCGCGGCCTCCACCTAGGGCCTTTCCATAGCGAAAGCCCCCGCACGATGACGAGTTTACCCGCGCGCCGCAGGGCACTGATGCTGGTCAATCCCAATGCACGGCGCGGCACCGAATCCCTCGATGCCGTGGCGGCGCGGCTCGAGGCCGGCGGCATCGACGTGGCGATCGAGCGGTTCAGCTCGCCGGGCGAGGTTGCGGCCGATATCGTCCGGCGCCGGCACGAGGCCGACCTCGCCATCGTCTGTGGTGGTGATGGCACCATCAACGCCGCGGCCAATGGCGTCGTCGCGGCGGGGCTGCCGATGGGCATCTTGCCGATGGGCACCGCCAACGATCTTGCCCGCACGCTAGAAATCCCGACCCAGCTCGACCTCGCCGCCGATATCATCATCGCCGGCAACCAGCGCCGGGTGGACCTCGGCGACGTCAACGGCCATCCGTTCTTCAACGTCGCGACCATCGGGCTCGGCGCCGATCTCGCCATGGGGCTCAGTGCGGAGACCAAGCGCCGCTGGGGTCGGCTCGGCTATGCCATCGGCGCGCTCAAGGTGCTGATGCAGGCCCGTCCGTTCAGCGCCACCATCATCAACCGCGAAGGCACCTCGCAGGTCAAAACCTACCAGATCGCCGTCGGCAACGGCCGGCACTATGGGGGCGGCACGGTGATCGAGCAGGATGCCAGCATCGAGGACGGCACGCTCGACCTCTATAGCCTCGAGATCGACAATGTCTGGAAGCTGGCGCTGATGCTGCGCGCCTTCCGCTCCGGCACGCATGGCGCGTGGGAGGAAGTGCGCACGGCCCGCTGCATCGAGTTCGACATCCGCACCAAAAAGCCCCGGCCGGTAAATCTCGACGGCGATATCGTCACCCAGACCCCGGCCCACTTCCGCATCCGGCCCGGCGCGATCACGGTGTTCGCGCCACCCGGCTAGGGTGTTTGTCGGGCGCGCGGGCGGTGCTATTATCGCTGCAGCCGGAGCCTCCGCTGGCCCCGGCGCTGATGACGGGAGGCCTCGTATGCAAGGTATCCGCCACGAAAATCTCGACCACGGGCTCGAGACCCAGCACGAGCTGCATCTGCTGCCATGGCCGTTCCTGGTCGCGCTGTTTGCCGTGCTGTTCTTTGTGGTTTTCTTCGTCGTCGCCAACTGAGCGACGCGCATAGCCGGCGGCCCGGGCTCCGAGGCCGCCGCCGGACTCAAGCGCTGCCGATGATAATTCCGGCGGCAAAGACCAGTGCGCCACCCACCACCACCTGCAATGCCGCGCGCCAGAACGGGGTCTGCATGTAGCGGTTCTGGATGAAGGCGATGGCCCAGAGTTCGATCACCACCACTGCTGCCGCGACGCCGGTCGCGGTCCAGAAATGCGGAATCAGGTAGGGCATCGCGTGCCCCAGCCCGCCCAGCGTCGTCATCGCCCCGGTGACCACGCCGCGCGTCAACGGCGAGCCGCGCCCGGTGAGCTTGCCGTCATCGGCCGCCGCCTCGGTAAAGCCCATCGAGATGCCGGCGCCCACCGCTGCCGCGAGGCCGACGAGGAAGGTGGCCCAGGTGTTGCCGGTGGCGAAGGCCGCGGCGAACACCGGCGCCAGCGTCGACACCGAGCCGTCCATCAGCCCGGCCAGCCCGGGCTGCACATAGGTCAGGAGGAACTGCCGGTGCTCTTCGCTCTTTTCCGCCGCCCGCTCCTCGGCCCCGAGCGCCTGCTCCTCCAGCTTTCCGGCGAGGTTGGCATGCTCGCGTTCCTCGACGGCGAGGTCGCCGAGGAGTTTTCGCACCTCGACGTCGGTCGTCCGCCCGGCCGCCTCGGTGTAGAAGCGCGATGCCGCCGCCTCCATCTCGAACGCCATCTGGCGCACCGCCTCTAGGCTCATGGTCTCCATCAGCCACACGGGCTTGCGCTCGATGAAGCCGCGCACATGCTCGCGCCGGATCGGCACCAGGCGCGAGCCGAACTTTTGCACGTAGAGGTCGAGCAGCCGGCGCCGGTGCCCGTCCTCCTCCACCGCCATGCCCTCGAACACCTTGGCGGTGGCGGGATAGCGCGAGGCGAAGCGCTCGGCGATCTCGGCATAGATCGCCCCATCCTCCTCCTCGGCGGCAACCGCCAACGAGAGGATCTCGCGTTCGTCCAGCGAGCTGAAGTCACGCCGGTTGGGATGCAGAAGTCGTGCAAACATAATGCTCTAGCCGTTTAGTTTAGAACTATTCTAATGCCTGATCACTGGCCGGACAAGCCTGGTTCATTCCCTTCGCTGATGTCGAGCAAAGGCGTATCCTTGGTTGCCGCGGTCTAACGTCGCGCGCCGGACCGCGAAGCGGCGAAGTCCGGCCAACACGTGATAGCGGAGGAATGATCATGCTCCTGAAATTGAGCCTCTCACTTGGCTTCTTGGTCGCCGGCACGCTCTCTGCCTCGGCCCAGACCGCCACCGAAGCCTGGCGGCTGGGTGGCTTCAAGACGCCGGAATCAGTGATCTTCGACAAAGCCAACAACCGCCTGATCATCGACAATATCGGGGCCTTCGGGCCGGATGGCGGCACCGACGGCTATCTCTCCATCGTTTCGCCGGAGGGCAAGTTGGTGACCGAGCAATGGGTCACCGGGCTTTCCGATCCCAAGGGCATGGCGATCATCGGCGACAGCCTGTTCGTCGCCGACACCACCGGCCTCGTCGAGGTCAAGCTCTCGGACGGCTCGATCGTCGCCACGCACCCGCTCGAGGGGGCGATGATGGCCAACGACGTCGCCACCGACGGCACCGTCATCTATGTCAGCGACACCTTCGGGCAGGCCATCTTCCGAGTGGAAGGCGGCAAGGCCGAGAAATGGCTCGCCGACGAGAAACTTATGTCGCCCAACGGGCTGTTCATCGATGGCGGCCAGCTGCTGGTCGGCGGCCTCGGCTCCGGCCTCAAGGAGGACTTCTCGGTCACCACCAAGGGCGGGCTGCTCTCGGTCGATCCGGCCACCAAGACCCTCACGCCTTCCGTCGGCGCCACCGAGCTCAGCATGACGGACGGCGTTGCCAAGGTCGGTGACGCCATCATATTCGACGACAACCCGTCGGGCACCATCTACCGCTACGCCGACGGCAAGGCGACACCGATCGCCACCCTCGTCGCCGGAGCCGCCGACCTCTGGGCCGAAGGCAACATGCTCTATGTGCCTCTGATGCAGACGGGTGAGCTAGTGGCGCTGAAGGTGGAGTAAGCGACTGCGCGGGGGAGACGCTGGTGCGTGTCCCGCACCAGCCCATCCCCCGCTACAGAGCCCCTCACCCCTCCCGCCGCTTCACCTGCGCCACATATCCCTCCGCCGAATCTGGCACCTCGGCCCGCAGCCACTCCCTGAACAGCCGCACCTTTTTCGGCTCGCGCCGCCCCTCGGCGACGATCAGCCAATAGCCCAGCTCGCTCTCCACCGACACATCGAACGGCCGCACCAGCCGCCCGTCGCTCACTGCGTCGGCCGACATCATGTCGACCGCCATCAGCACGCCCTGCTCCGATATCGCCGCATCGAACGCCAGCGCCGGATCGTCATAGCGCGGTCCCGCCAGTTCGATCGGCGGCGTGCCGGCGGCCGCGAACCACGGCTCCCAGGGCAGCATCGAAGCGGTGTCGCGGATCAGCGGCACCTTCGCCAGATCGGCCGGCGAGCGCAGCAGCTTCGCCAAAGGCGGCGCCGCCACCGGGCTGTAGCGCGCGCCGCCCACCAGCTCCGCCTTCAGCCCCGCCCATTTCCCGCGGCCGAAGCGGATGCCGACGTCGATGTCGGAATGCACGAGGTCGATCATGTTGCCGGTCACCACCAGCCGTATCTCGATCTCCGGGTGCAGCTTGTTGAACTTGGCGATCCGCCAGATCAGCCAGCGCGACGCGAACACGCTGCCCACGGTCAGCGTCAGCACGTTCTCATTGCCGGCCCTGAGGCTGCCGACCGCATCGGCCAGCGCCGTGAAGCCGCTCGACAGCTGCGGCAGGATCTGGCGCAGCGCGGCGGTCGGCTTCAGCCCCTGCGGCGTCCGCTCGAACAGCTCGAGCCCCAGCCGCTCCTCGGCCCGCCGCAAGTGCTGGCTCACCGCACCGGGGGTAACGCCAAGCTCCTCGGCAGCCGGCGCCAATGCCCCGCGCCGCGCCACGATCTCGATGGCACGGACGGCATTCAGCGGAATCGGGAATGGATTTGCCATATAGTTTTTCTACACCCCCGACCAAGTCTTGTCGATTGGCTCGGGCCGCCTCATGGCTCATAACACGGTCACACCCTCAGGAAAGGAGGCTTGGAAATGTACAAAATGTTCATCAGCATGCGTATCTGGCTGGCGCGCTTCTTCGAGGTGGAGGCCGTCGCCGATCAGCGCAGCGACCCGCTCAGCAGCATGAGCCCGACCGAACTGGCCGACCTGCCGGTGTATCATCCAAGGCTCGACGACTGCATCGGCGCCTGAGGCGCCCCGAAGCCTGACAACCCAGTTCATGACGCGTTCAGCGGCCGGTCACTAGATCGGCCGCCCTAGCCGTTTCCGATAACGGCAATTCCCGATCCGGGAGAGAAGAGATGAAGATGAAAGACCTGTTTTCGAAGCTGCGTAGCCGTTCGCCCAACAAGCCCAAGACCCGCGACTGGTCCAATAGCTGGACGCCGCGCGACTGGGCCGACCTGCCCACACACCATCCCCGCCGCGAAGACGACGCGCTCTAGGCTGTGCGATGAGCGCCGCCCCGCCCATCCTCATCCGACCGGCGCGGCTGGCCGACGCGCTGGCGATCGCCGCGCTGCACCACGTCTCGGTGCACGCGCTGGCCGCGCCGTTCTATCCGCGCGAAGTGCTGGAGCGCTGGAGTCCGCCGGTAACGCTGGCGAGCGCCGAACAGCGCTATCGCGAGAGCCAGGAAGATGGCGGCCTGACACTGCTGGCCGAGCGCGGCGGCGAGCTGGTCGGCTTCGGCATCGTCATGCCGGAAGCGGGTGAAATCCTCGCCTGCTACGTGGCGCCCGACGCGGCGCGGCAAGGCATCGGCCGAAAGCTGCTCACCGCCATGGAAACGGCGGCCGCGGCGCAGGGCGTGCATGACCTGCGCATCCGCGCCTCGCTCAATGCCAAAAGCTTCTACTCGGCCTTCGGCTACCACGTCAGCGGCCGCGCCGAATACCAGTTCGAGGACGGCACGCCGATGGTGGTGGCCTACATGCGCAAGGACAACTCGCCGCTGGTGTGAGGCTAAGTCGGGAGCAGCAATTGCCCCAGCGTGTACTCGAGCCAGTCTGCGTATTGCTCCGGCGTAAGGCCCTCGATCCCCGCCAGCATCAGGAACAGCTCCGGGCTCGCCAGGCGCCAGATCTGCGCCAGGGCCTGAGCCTCCGTCATGCCATCCCGCAACGGCCCGTGCGCAACCAGCGCCTTCGCCACCAGCGCCAGGTTCTCGCGCCGCCCGGCATGGATGGCGTCGTACACCTTCGCCACCTCGGGGTCGGACTGCGCCGCGACACGCATCACCGCCACGATCTCGGCCACTGCGGAGAGCACTTGCGCGATATCGCGTGAGAACAGCCGCAGCACGGCAGCCTGGTCGGGAGCGGCAGCGACGGCCCGCGGCCCTGCCTGCTCGACCAGCGGCGTCGCCGGGTCGCCGCGACGCACCGCCGCCTGGATCACCCCGAGCAACAGTGCGGATTTGTTGCCGAAGACCGCATAGACGCTTTCCGCCGATACCCCCGCCTGGCGGGCCACCGCCGCGATCGTCGTGCCCTGCCATCCCTTCGCGACGAACAGTTCTCGCGCTGCGGCCACCATAGCCCCACGCGTATCGGCCGCCTGCTGCTGGCGCAGGCGCGACTGGTATTTCCTGCGAGGTTCAACCGGCTCGATCAATTGGATACGTCATCGCTATATTGACTACAGTGCCACTGTATGTAATTACTCCCCCATCGTCGAGAGGAGCACTCATCCTATGCCTGGCCTCGGCTATCTATCCACCACCGGACAAGTGCTTTCCCTGCTGCTTGTGGGCCTGTTGGCCGGCAGCATGTACGGAATCTGGTTCGGCTACGATGTCACCCGCTATTCCCCCACGACCTTTGTCGAGGTCCACCAGGGCGCGGTGCGCGGCCTCAACACCCTCTTGCCGCTGATGGGCCTCGCAGCGATCGTGCTGCTGGTGGTTCTCGCGGTGCTGTCGCGACAGCGGCCGACGGTGCTGGCGCTTTACGCCACGGCGGCCCTCGGCCTCATCGTCGCCGGGCTCATCACCCGCTTCCTCAACCAGCCGATCAACGACACCGTCATGGGCTGGTCGGCCACCACCCTGCCCGCCGACTGGGAGCAGCTGCGCAACAGCTGGTGGAGCTGGCACGCGGCCAGGCTGGGCGCGACGATCGTAGCGCTGCTGCTGCTGATTGCGGCCGTGTTCACCGACCGCAGCGCCTGATGGGGCGAACAACGGTACTGGAACTCGTTCTCTCCCACCCACCCCGCCGAAGGCCGAGGCCCATCCTGAGGTCTCTCCACGTTCAGTGAGAGTGGCGGCCGCGATGACGTCCTGGGTGACGAAGGTTCACTCGCACATCCGCGCCGTGCAGGTCTTGCCGTGGCACCCGAGATCTACATGCAGGTGGTCGTGATGCTCTGCGTTGGCCTCCGGCCCGAGTACCGTGGTGAAGTGCGCGCAGGCGGAATCGTGGGCGAAGCGCAGTAGCCGGCCTTCCGATGACAGCGCATCGGTCCAACCGCCCTCGACCGTGACGAAGCGGCCGTCCTCCAGCTTGAAGCCGACCACATCGAGCGCATCGGCGAGGGCGTGGAAACTGAGGTTGCCGCCGCTACCATTGTTGACGTTGCGGCACATGTACGACGTGCCGACCACCACTTCGGCGATCCGCGTATTCTCCTTGGCGAGCGCGTAGCTGTCGATCTGCTCAATCCAGCCCGATAGCGCCGACGCGACGCCGCAATCGGTCTGGACGCCGCCCGACACCGGCACCATCCGTCCGTTCGCCAGCACCCCCGTGACCGAGAGGGGCGACTGCATCCCACACTGCGCTTCCGAGATCGGCGGCAACGCCTTGGCCTCGACCCGGCCGAGCAGCACCGCCGGACAGGCGGTCTGGTAGACGCGCGGCGGGGCGACGGGGTCCGCAGGCACGTTCGCCTTGGTGATATGGATATCGGGGTCGATCGGCGGCCCGACGACCACGGCGGCGGGCCCTTTCGCCGGCTGATCCGGCTTGTCGGCCGGCGCCGCGGGGCGGTGCCGCGGCAACTTCACGGCCGGCTTGGCGGAGAACTCGGCGGGCCGCGGCTTGGGCAGGGGAACGGCCGTGCCGGCCCCTTCTTGGGCCAGGGCGGCAAAGCACGAGGTCGCGAGGAGGATGGCAAGGATGAACCGCATGAAGCCCGAACGCGGCGACCCCGCATCAGGTTGCGCGGTCGATCCGCAGGGTGAAGCAGTTATTGGTGGCCGAGCGCATGTGGACATAGGCGACATCGGGCCGTTCGAGGATCGCCTGCGCCTCAGCCTCAATGCGATCACTCCCCACCACGATACCGGTTCCGTAGACGATCCTGTCGTCTCTGCCATAGCCGCGCAAGATGCGTCCGCTCCTGCCATGCCTCTCGCGCTCCGGCAGCCCCTCGGCCGGCGAGTAGGCCGGGCATTCCTCGGCATGGATGAACACCGGTCCCACCTCGGCATAGGGCTGCGGCCCCGGAAACGGCCGATAGCCCAGCACCAGATATAGCTCGCCCGCCTCGACATTCCCAAGGCAATGCCGGCACGGCACCCCATCCCCATCCGAAACCCGCCGCTCCGGCACCTGCCCATTGGCATCCGGAGCCCCGGCCCGATAGGCGGCAGCGAGGTGAGAGGGCATTCCTGAAAACAACAGCGTCATGGTGGTTCTCCTCGGCTCTGATGGCCGGAAAGAACCATGCGCCCGGGCCACGACGCGACCCGGATTTGACGGCCTCAGGTCCGCGAACTAGCGCAGGCTGAACGGCGGATAGACATCCGTGACGAGCAGGAAGGCATAGGCCCAGACCCGCGCTGCCCACCTGCCGACGCCGACGACGAAGTCGAACATGCCGCGCGGGTAGTTTCCGGTGAACAGGATCGCGAACCACGCCACGATCGTCGCCAGCAGCACGACGATGCCGAGCACCGCCAGCACGATGTAGTGGGGGATGGCCAGCAGCCATTTGACCAGCGGCAACCACCGATTGAGCTGTTCCGCCTCGGGATAGTCGACCTCGAGGTGAACGGACTGGGCATCGACGGTGGAGGGGTACTTGTCGGTCAACAGGAACAGATAGGCTCCGACGCGCGAGCTGAAGCGCGCCAGCTCCACCGCAAAGTCGAACCACCAGCGCGGATATCGCTGCCGGAACACCAGCATCAGCACAGTGGCAAGGAACAAGCCCGCAGTGATGCCGCCGCCCGCCGATCGCACCGCCTGGCCGGCCGCGTCATAGTAGTAGTAGCCGCCGCTGTCGGAGAGGAGGCCGAGGACGATCGCGATCGGGATCGCCCAGATCAACCGGAAGAACGTCGTCAGCCGGTCCATGGGACCGGGGTAATCGACCTCCAAATGTGCCGCGTAGTCGCTGCCATCTGCCATTGTCCGTCCCCCGCCTGATGTGGACGCGCCCCCGCGCCGCGCGCGCATCCTAGCATGCTCGAGGGGAGCAGGGCGACATCAACTCCCGAGGGCTGCGACCTAGTCTGGCCGCCGGAACTCTATGATCCAGTTGGTCTCCCAGCTGGCGCCGCCATCGTAGGAGAAGGCCTGGCTCCAGCGCGGCGTTTCGGTATCGGTGCCGCTCCAGTCGAACAGCACCTTTACCGGCCGGCCGTCATCCATGTCGTCGCCGGCGAAGGTGCCGCGACCGTTCTCGAAGCGGCCGAACACCGGCGGCTCCAGCACGCCCTTGGCCGAGTTGATCCAGTAGATAGCCCACTCGTCCCGCGCGGGGTTGTAGATGCGCACGGTCATGCCGCGGAAGCCCTTGGTCGGGAAATCGCTCTCGTCCACCGACACCATGCCGCCCAGCATCAGCTGCGCCGTCTCGTACGAGGTGAACACGTCCCACTCGGTGGAGCCGACGCCCCGCTGCTTCAGCCGCCGGTTGGTCACCACCCAGTCGCCGCGGTTGAAGGCGAAGCCCTGCTGCGTCTCGCTACCCATCCGTCATCTCCCCGCCGCCGCCCGATCGCGACGACACGGGAACAGCAATACCGCAGACTCCCGCCACCCGATGTCAGGCTTTGGCCGTCAGCCGCAGTTGTCGAGCACCTTGGTGATCGCCGCCGACGAGCCCGCTGCCCCGAAATCGTTGCTGTCGAAGAATGCGTGCTTCCCCTGCGCATCGGTCCGCACATAGGCGACGCGGATGTTGCCCTTGGCGCGCTGCGCGATCCGAGCCCACTGCCGCGCCACCGGACCACGGACGATCACCGAGCTGCCGTCGCTGTGGATCAGCGGCATGTCTTGGGCAAAACTGGTGGCCCCGGCTGGCGGATCGGGGGTGATCGCGAGGCTCATCGCACGCGCCCCGCTCACCTGCTTATGCGGGGCCCGCACCCAGAATCCCATCGCCAGGTCGCCGCCGCGGCAGGCGAACTGAAACTGCGCGTCGCCATTGTCGAAATAGGCGATCGGGGTGCCGCCGTCCTCGTAGGCCCACTCCGCGGCACCGGCAGCCGTCGCCAGCAGCAGCACCAGCGCCGTCGAAAACACTCTGAGCATACGCATCCCCTGAAACACCGGCGATGTGTAGTCGACTCGCCGCGCGCCTCGCAAGCGCGACGCCCCCGCGCTAACCCTGCGCCTCCCGCACTGTTAACCCCCGATAAACCATCTTTGCCCGGGCCTGCGGCTCTGCTATCAGCCGAACATGTCCGTGCCCCTCGACCATATTCGCAATTTCTCCATCGTCGCCCATATCGACCATGGCAAGTCCACGCTGGCCGACCGGCTGATCCAGCTGACGGGCGGCCTCGAGCTGCGCGAGATGAAGGAGCAGGTGCTCGACTCGATGGATATCGAGCGCGAGCGCGGCATCACCATCAAGGCGCAGACCGTCCGGCTGAGCTACAAGCACACCGACGGCGAGACTTACGTCCTCAACCTGATCGATACGCCCGGCCACGTCGACTTCGCCTACGAAGTGTCGCGCTCGCTGGCCGCCGTCGAGGGTTCGCTGCTGGTCGTCGATGCCAGCCAGGGCGTCGAGGCGCAGACCCTCGCCAATGTCTACCACGCCATGGATGCCAACCATGAGCTGGTGGTGGTGCTCAACAAGATCGACCTGCCCGCCGCCGAGCCCGAGCGCATCAAGCAGCAGATCGAGGACGTCATCGGCATCGACGCCTCAGACGCAGTGGAGATTTCCGCCAAGTCCGGGCTCAACATCGACAAGGTACTGGCCGCCATCGTCGAGCGCCTGCCGGCGCCGAAGGGCGACATCAACGCGCCGCTGAAGGCGCTGCTGGTCGACAGCTGGTACGACACCTATCTGGGCGTCGTGGTCCTCATCCGCGTCATCGATGGCACGGTGAAGAAGGGCCAGAAGATCCGCATGATGAATGCGAACGCGGCCTACGAGCTCGACCGCGTCGGCGTGTTCACCCCGAAACTCGTCGATATCGGCGAACTCGGCCCCGGCGAGATCGGCTTTTTCACCGCCTCGATCAAGGAAGTGGCCGATACCAATGTCGGCGACACCATCACCGACGATCGCCGTCCCACCGCCAGCGCCTTCCCCGGCTTCCGCCCGGCGCAGCCGGTGGTGTTCTGCGGCCTCTTTCCCGTCGACGCCTCGGACTTCGAGGAACTGCGCGCCGCCATGGGCAAGCTCCGGCTCAACGACGCCAGCTTCAGCTACGAAATGGAAACCTCCGCCGCGCTCGGCTTCGGCTTCCGCTGCGGCTTTCTCGGGCTGCTGCACCTCGAGATCATCCAGGAACGCCTCAGCCGCGAGTTCAACCTCGATCTGATCGCCACCGCCCCGTCGGTGGTCTACGAGGTGCACCTCACCAACGGCGAAACGCTGATGCTGCACAACCCGGCCGACCTGCCGGACGTGGTGCGCATCGACCACATCAGCGAGCCGTGGATCAAGGCCACCATCCTCACCCCCGACGAGTATCTCGGCTCGATCCTCAAGCTCTGCCAGGACCGGCGCGGCATCCAGCGCAACATGACCTATGTCGGCAACCGCGCCATGGTCGAGTACGACCTGCCGCTCAACGAGGTGGTGTTCGATTTCTACGACCGGCTGAAGAGCATATCCAAGGGCTATGCCAGCTTCGACTACACCCTCGCCGATTACCGCGAGGGCGACCTGGTAAAACTCTCGATCCTGGTCAATTCCGAGCCGGTCGACGCGCTCTCGATGCTGGTGCACCGCAACGTTGCCGAAACGCGCGGCCGCATCATGTGCGAAAAGCTCAAGGACCTGATCCCGCCGCACCTGTTCGTGATCCCGATCCAGGCCGCCATCGGCGGCAAGATCATCGCCCGCGAAACCGTCCGCGCCATGCGCAAGGACGTGACGGCCAAGTGCTACGGCGGCGACGCCACCCGTAAGCGGAAGCTCCTCGAGAAGCAGAAGGCCGGCAAGAAGAAGATGCGCCAGTTCGGCAGCGTCGAAATCCCCCAGGAAGCCTTCATCAAGGCGCTCAAAATGGGCGACGAGTAAGCCTCGACGCCCCCAAGTGCACCGCCGCGCCCCCTCTCCCTCTGGGGGAGAGGGTTGGGGTGAGGGGGCCTCGCCCCGAACTCCGAGCGCAGTGAAGGCCCCCTCACCCGGCCCGATGGGCCGACCTCTCCCCCGAGGGGAGAGGTGAACCAGTCCCCCTTAGAACGCCTCAGCCAGCTTCAGCTGGCAGGCCTGCGCCAGGTCGGTGTTCGGCTTTTCCGCGCCCATCGGCGTCGCCCAGCCGGCCTTCTCGATAATCCCCTTGCGCGAATAGGTGGAGGCCGCCTTGAGCTCGGTCATCGTCGTCGCGGTCGCCGCATCCGCGCCGCCGGCGCGTTCGACGCAATAGGGCGTCAGCGCCGCCGCCACCGCGACGTTCGATTGCTTGGTCGCCATGTCCTTGGCCGATCCGCCGGTCACCCAGCCGCCCCAGCTGAACCCCACGATCGCGAGGGCAATCGCGCCTACACCCGCGCCCAGCAGGGCGGGTTTCAACCAAGTCGGAAGTTGCATGAAAGTGTCCGATCATCTGTCAGACGAGCGCGCCCATTGCGCGCAAGTGGTCGAGGCTAGCACACAAAGCCGGCGCGCCAGCGACAAAACCCGGCCCCCTCGATTTCATCCCCGGTTCACGTATCCTCGGCGAAACCTGATGCCCCCGCCCCCGGATCCGAACCCGATGACCACGCTCGCCGCCCTCGCCGTCTCGCTCCCCCTCGAAACCCTGCCGCCCGGCGCCCAGCTCACCAGCGAGGGCAGCTATTCGGGCCGGCTCTATCTGCTCGAGTCCGGCCGCCTCGCCGTGTCGCGCGAAGGCGTGGCGCTCGCCACCATCGACGAGCCCGGCGCCATCATCGGCGAAATGGCGGTGCTCCTGGGCATCCCGCACAGCGCCACCGTCACGGCGGAAGTCACGACGCAGGTCCGCGTCATCGACGAAGCGCTCGACATCCTCGGCGCGAACCCCGATTTCGCCCTCCACCTCGCCACCCTCGCCTGCGCCAGGCTCAACGCGACGTCGGCCCTATTGGTCGAGCTCAGGCGCGAGGCAAAGGGCAAGAAGCAGGAACAGGCGCTGATGAGCCGGATCTTGGGGGCAATGATGGCGACCCCGACGCCGGTGCGCGGAGCGCGGCGGTGGGGGGATCATGAGTAAGGGGTGTGAATACGGCTGCTTTGCGCCAGAAGCGGACATTCGTGGGGTAACTGGTCGATTCCGAGGGGACCACGCCAAGCGGCCGTTGTTGTGAGGCCGGCCATGGACCCAGCTAAACAAAAACTGCCCTGTCTCGGTCCACTATGCGAGACACGTAGCCGGCGACTATCGCTACTCGATGCACCGCCCGTAAGCTCTCGTGAACAACGATCCAGTAGGACCGGCCAATCGTCCGGTGAGACAATACCGGAACCAGCTCCTGATGATGTGACATGAATGCATGGAGGATGCAGCATGACGCGTGTCGCGGTACCGATGTTGCCTGGATTGCGTCGAATCTGGCCCTCTGCCCTGCTGCGCAACCTCGCCGACTGGCATCGTCGGCTCGACTATCGGTCTTGCCTCAGCAGCTCGCGCCTGGCCGTGGCCGCAACACTCTGCGTCAAATCAGTGAGCCGATCAGCAGCAAGGCGGCTCACTTGCCAGAAGAGCTGCACATCGAGCGTCGAGCCTGGGATGAGCTCGACCAGTCGGCCGGAAGCCAAATGATCGCCCACCAGTCCGGACGGGTTCAGCGCCCACCCCATGCCCCCAACACAAGCATCGACAAAGCTCTGCGTCGAAGGCAACCAATGTGTGGGATAGGTCACGAGTCGACCAAAGGACCGTTGCACCCATTCGTTTTGCAACCGGTCCTTCTGATTGAACGTCAGCGCTGGTGCTTGACCAATCGTTTCCGTCGTTACTCCGGTTGGAAAGTATCGCTCAATGAAGTCCGGACTGGCCGTCGCGTGATATCGGAGCGCTCCCAGGGGCGTTGCGCGACACCCCTGGATCGGCTTGCCGAGCGACGTAACGGCAGCGACTACCCGGCCGCGCTGCAGCCACTCTGCGGTATGGCCCTCGTCGTCGACCGCGACGCTCAGCAGATAGTCCGTTCGCCGGCTGAACGCGGTGATCGCCTTAAGGAACCACGTTCCGAGGCTGTCGGCGTTTGTCGCGATATTGAGGGTCACTCTCTGGCTGGGGGATAGGGGGTCCATGAGTCCCGGAAGCTGCTCCAGGAGCTCACCCTCGAGCATCCCTACATGCTCCATGTGTCGACAAAGCCATGCTCCCTTCTCGGTCGCAGTGCATGGGCTGCCTCTTTCGACCAGCACCACGCCGAGACGCTCTTCAAGCAGTTTTACCCGCTGTGAAATGGCCGAAGGCGTTACATTCAAGGCCTTGGCAGCCCTGTCGAAGCTCCCCGTCTGCACGACCATCGCAACAGCCCGCGCGGCATGATAATCAATCATTAGATGTGCTAAATCTCAGTTAGCCAGATTAAGTAGCCTAATCTCCGTTCTGGGCATATCGCAAGCTTGGATATGGAGCGAAGCGGTCCCCAGTGAATTTCTCGGTCTACCTTGCCGGCATGACGATGGGCTTGAG
Source organism: Devosia sp. P2_G7 (assembly GCF_056403495.1). Lineage (NCBI taxonomy): Bacteria > Pseudomonadati > Pseudomonadota > Alphaproteobacteria > Hyphomicrobiales > Devosiaceae > Devosia > Devosia sp. P2_G7. Next base: position 63,606 of record NZ_JBFUFI010000012.1, on the reverse strand, counting down.
CCTGATCGTCGCCATCGGAGCGCAGAACGCCTTCGTGCTGCGCCAGGGGCTGCGCAATGAGCACGTATTCGCGGTTTCCCTGACTTGCGCGTTGTCCGACGCGGTCTTGATCGTGCTGGGTGTCACCGGCTTCGGAAAGGTGGCCAGCTGGCTGCCGTGGCTCGACCCCGTCATGCGCTACGGTGGAGCCGCCTTCCTGGTCTGGTATGGCGCAAGAAGCCTGCGCTCGGCCCTTCGTTCAAGCGAGGCTTTGACAGTAGCCGCCTTCAGCGAGCAGAGGCGTCTTTCGGCAACGCTGGCAACCTGCCTGGCCCTGACCTGGCTGAACCCGCATGTCTATCTCGATACCGTCGTCTTGCTCGGAACCATCTCCACCCAGTTTCCGGGCGCCGAGGGCTGGTTTGCCACGGGCGCCCTTTCGGGCTCGTTTCTGTTCTTTTTCGCGCTTGGCTATGGAGCGATCTGGCTCCGGCCTCTCTTTGCCAAACCTCAAGCGTGGCGCGTCCTCGAAGGAGTCATAGCTCTGGTCATGTGGGCGATCGCCCTCAAGCTCTTTGTTCACTGACGTTGCAGGACTCGGAAAGGTAACGCGATGTACACGCCGCCGAAATTCAAGGAAAACGATCCAGGTACCATCCGGGCCGTGATCCGTGGAGCCGGGCTGGCGACGCTCGTCACGGCCACGACCGACGGCATTCAGGCCACGCCGCTCCCGCTGCTCTTTGACGAGGGAGAAGGTCCTCACGGGGTTCTCCTCGGGCACGTCTCCAAGGCAAATCGGCAGTGGCTCGCCCCTATGGGCGATGGGCTTGCAATGTTCTCAGGTCCCGACGCCTACGTGACGCCCTCCTGGTATTCGACGAAGGAGGAGACGGGCAAGGTGGTGCCGACGTGGAACTATGTGGCCGTCCACGCTTACGGCCCGGTTGAGTTCTTCGACGAGGAAGGCCGCGTCCGCGACGTAGTTTCGCGGCTGACTTCGTTACACGAGAGCGGACGCGCAGAGCCTTGGAGTGTTGCAGACGCCCCGAAAGCGTACATCCGCTCACAGCTCAAGGGCATCGTCGGCGTGAAGCTGACCATCACACGCCTGGAGGGCAAGCGTAAGATGGGTCAGGACGAAAGCGCCGAGGATCGCATGGGCGCAGCAAGGGGTCTCGCCGCGAGCGACAAGGCGACCGATAGAGCGGTTGCACCGCTGATTCCGACGAACCGACGGTAGTCGCCGCGGCGGCACCCCCTGGACTATCTGCCAGCAACTTCGTTCCTGGAGGACGAAATGTGTCGAACGTCCGCTGTGGGCCAATAGCAGACCTTATCCCCGCCCTCTCCACGCCCCGTATCCTCCTCGCAAACCCATGCGCGAAAGGACACGGCATGCCGAAATCCAGCTCCACCCTCACCCCCGAGATCATTGTCGCTCATGAGCGGCTCTACCCGCGCCTTGCGAGCCTGTTGAAGCAGGTCGAGCGCGTGGCGGCGCAGCGGCCGACGCAGCCGGTGCGGGCCGAGAGCGTGAAGCTGGCGCGGGAGCTTTGCCAGGAGGCGGGGCAGTTGCTCGGCAAGCAGGGGCGGGGGATCGGGGTGCCGCGCGGCGCACCCGGGGCGCTCGATCATGCGAGCCTCGCCGTGGCGCTCGGGCAGGCGGTGGCCGGGCTCGAGGCGTTCGAGGGCGAGCATGCGCAGTTGAGCGCCCGGCACCAGGCGATCTGCTGGACGCTGCCCGATGGCAAGCGCCAGCCCGTCGCTCGCCTCCTGCCGCTGACGCCGCCCAAGGGCGCGACCATATGGGACGAGGAGGAGCGGGAGTTCACCAAGGAGCGGCACGCCGCCGTCGTCCGCCGCCTCATCCATCGGGAGAACCAGACCTACCTGGTCGGCTACCGCGACGGCCGCGCCGGCAGGCCGCCACGCAAGCCACTCGAGAAGATGGCGACCGTGAACTGACGGCGCTTCGGCACCGACCCGCTCAAAGCCGGTGGCCGTGAGGGCACGCCCCAAAATCGGGGCGCCTCACCCCCCACCCTACCCCTCCCCGCAAGGGGGAGGGTGTCGCATCGTGCTTGTGGCACCTTCGGGCGCCACCCCAACGGTGTCACCCCGGCGCAGGCCGGGGCCCATCCCGAGGTGCCCAAGCTCGAGCGCAGGATCCGACACATCTCAGGATGGATCCCGGCCTCCGCCGGGATGACATCAAAAAACTCAGTCATTTCAGCCCACTTAGCCGCTTCCCGAAAAATCTTCTCCCCGCGTCTTCCACGCCCCTTACCCTCTCCGCATCTCTCCACACGGGGACGGGGTCGCGACGAACGGTCCGTGGGGAGGGGTCGGGTGGTGGGGGAGTCGTTCTCCACCAGGCGGAAAGCATGACGGCCTGGGCCGGTTCGCCGGTCAAGCCGCTAGCAACGCGAAGTGGCGCAGATGCATGCGCTGCACGGGGTGAAGGCTGCCAGGCATAAGGTGGCCGGGGCAAAGGGTGGGGCGGCGCTGGCATTCCGGCCGCCCTCCGGCGCTCCATCGCTCTCGCGATGCGGCAGGGGATGCGCCCCAGCCCTCGTGCCATAGGCCCAAAACCCCGATCGGCCGGCGAGGCAGCGCTTCGCCACTACTTGCGGACTAACCGCTCGAGGCAATGCCTCGCCGGCCAGTTCCCGCCCATCATCTTCCGGAGCCCCGCGGGCTGCCGGACGTTTCGGCACGCCCCGGCGCGCCCTTGCGCTGCCCCACTGCCAGGGGAGTGACCGCCTCGCTTCCGTCCGGTACTCTGGGCCTCGACTGAGCGAGAGGAAGCGGGTCCGTGATGCGGACGTTCCGCGCAACGATGGCGGCGCTGCTGGCGCTGGGCGTCATGGCCACAGCGCCAATGCCCGCGAGCGCCGATGCGCTCACCTATGGCGGCGACCTGCTGCGCACCGGCTGGTACGCCGATCAGCCCGGGCTCGGGCCGACCGCGGTATCGGCGGCCGATTTCGGCCAGCTCTGGTCGGCCGAAGTCACCGGCCAGGTCTACGCCCAACCGCTCGTCAGCCATGGCACGGTGCTGATCGTCACAGAGACCAACGACATCTACGGGCTCGACGTGCGGGACGGCTCACAGAAGTGGACCCGCAAGCTCCACGCCCCGTGGAAGGCGATCGACATCGGCTGCCCCGACCTGGTCCCGGACGTGGGCGTCACCGGCACCCCGGTGATCGATCCCGCCACCAACACCGCCTACTTCCTCGCCAAGACCTACGCCAGCGGCACGAGTGGACCGGCCGCGTGGTACGCACACGCCATCGACGTGGCGACCGGAGCGGAGCGTGACGGCTTCCCCGTAGCGATCGTGGGCACCGCGGCCAATGCGCCGGGCACGCAGTTCAACCCGACGACCCAGGGCCAGCGCGCCGGCCTGCTGCTGATGGACGGCGTAGTCTACGCCGCCTTCGCCGGCTACTGCGACGCGCCGCCATTCCAGGGCTGGGTGGTCGGCATCTCGACGCTGGGCGCGGTGCCGACGCTGTGGTCGGCCGTCGCCCATGAGACTGGCGGCGAAGGCGCGGGCATCTGGCAGTCGGGCGGCGGGCTGGTCAGCGACAAGCCCGGCTCGATCGTGTTCGCCACCGGCAACGGCACCACGCTCACGGCACCCACGACCAGCGCGCAACCACCCGCGACCGGGTACGGCGAGGCGGTCGTCCGGCTGAACGTGAAACCGGATGGATCGCTCACGGTCGCCGACTTCTTCATCCCTTACGATGCCGGGTACCTCAACACCTTCGATGGCGACCTCGGCTCCGGCGCGCCTATCGGGCTGCCGCCGGCCTACTTCGGCACCCCGGACGCACCGAGCCTCCTGCTCGAAGTGGGCAAGGAGGGCTACCTCTACCTGATGGATGCCAGCAACCTGGGCGGCTACAAGCAGGGCTCCGCCGAAGGCGATGCGGTCATCAACCGGATCGGCCCCGACGGCGGCGTGTGGGGCAAGCCGACGCCGTGGGGCGGCAACGGCGGCTACGTCTATGTCCCGACGGCATCGCCTGGTCCGACAGGTTCGGGCAGCAGCGGGTTCCTGCACGCCTACAAGTACGGCCTCGATGGCGCCGGCAAGCCCACTCTGAGCCTCGTCGGAAGCTCGAGCGACGGGTTCGGCTTCGGCTCGGGTTCCGCGGTCGTCACGTCCGACGGCGACGCGTCGGGATCGGCGATGGTCTGGACCATCTGGCGTCCCAACATCACTGACGATGCGCAGCTCAGGGCCTACGACCCGGTTCCCGTCGACGGCGTGATGCAGCTGCGGCGGAGCTTCCCGATCGGCAGATCGACAAAGTTCTCCGTGCCGGCAGTGTCGGACAACAAGCTCTTTGTCGGAACCTATGATGGGCATGTGCTCGCCTTCGGCCGTCCGGTGAACGCCGTGCTCACTGCCGCGCCGCTCACCTTCCCGGCAACGACGGTCGGCCAGTCGGCGACACTGGACGCGACCTTCACCGCACAGCAAGCCACGACAATCGAGAACGCAACGATGGATGGAGCCGGGTTCACGTCGGGCTCGCCGGCGCCCGCCTACGGCACCTCGCTGACGCCGGGAGATACGCTCACGCTGCCGGTCACGTTCACGCCCGCCGCAGTCGGCAACGCCTCCGGAACGCTCACGCTCGACACGCCGCAAGGTATCGCCACCATCGCCCTGTCCGGCGCCGGGCAGTCGCCGAGCCCGCTGCTGACGATCAACCCGACCGCGATCAGCTTCGGCGGCATCGCAACAGGCGCGACGCGCACCGCCTCGGTGATGCTGGCCAACGCCGGCGCCCAACCCCTGCAGCTCACGTCGCTGGCCCCGCCGGGCGCGCCGTTCGACGCGAGCGGCCTGCCGCAACGCGGTACCGAGATTCCGAGCGGCGGGGAGGTTCTGGTGACGCTCGGCTTCTCGCCAACGGCGAACGGACTGTTCGCCGATCAGCTCGTCGTAGAAAGCAGCGGCGGCACGATTGCCGTCGACCTCACCGGGTCGGCCGGCTCCCCCGCCGAGCTCGCCGTGTCGTCGACCACGATCACGCCTCCCGATACCCCCGTCGGCGGCTGGGCCGAGCAATCGTTCACCGTCAGCAACACTGGCGGTACCGACCTCACGATCACCAGGTCGAAGCCGCCGACTGGCGCGTTCACCGCACTGACGTCGCTGGCCGAAGGCAGCCGCATCGCGGCTGGCGCCTCGGTCACACAGCGCGTTCGCTTCGCGCCCGCCGCCGCCGGTAGCTTCTCGGGCACGTGGGAGCTCAACGGCGACGGCGCATCGACCGCAACGCGCGTCGCCTTCACCGGCACCGGAACACCGAGCACCGGCATCCCGTCCCCGATCGGGGGCGCGTGGACACTGAGCGGCAGCGCAACGCTCGAGGGCGATCAGCTCGTCCTGACGCCGACTACGCCGCAGGTCGCGGGGGCATCATTCTGGCCGACGGCGGTCGATCCGTCGGCACTGACGGTCACGTTCGACCTGACGATCGACCAGGGAGAAGGTGCCGACGGCGCGGCCTTCGCCATCATCCCCGGCACCGCCAACCCGGAGGTCGGCAACCCCGGCCAAGGGCTCGGCTGGGCCCCGCTCGGCGGCGTCGCGGTCGTGTTCGACACGCACCGGAACGAGAACGACCCGGCAGACAACTTCGTCGGGATCGCGCACCTTAAGGGAGGGGCTATCGTGCTCGACGCGATGAACTCGACGATCCCTGCGCTGCTCAACAGCACGCGGCACGTCGTCATCACCAGCGCCGACGGACGGCTGGCCGTGTCGATCGACGGCATCCAGTATCTCGAAGCCGTCATCGCCTTGCCGCCGAGCGCGCTGGTCGGCTTCACCGCGTCGACGGGCGGCCGCACCAGTCGTCACGCCATCAGCAACGTGTCGTTCGGCTCGGCCGCGACGGCTCCGCCGATCCCTCTGCCACGCCCACGTCAGTAGCTCGGGCACGGTCAGCCCTGCGGGGCCCGTACCTGCCGCATGAATTCGGCAATGAGCGCTTCCATCTCGGCCGCCGGCAGCCCGTAGCGCCCCTCGGCATCGTCGATGCCCATGTTGCCGCTGATCACGAAGGCCCGTAACCCCTCGCGCGCCAGCCCCACTGACCTGGCAATGCTGAGCCCGCCGACGACCTGCACCGACACGTCACTACCCACCGCCCGGTGCACGGCGATCGCCACCTCCGACAGGTAGTCCGAGGCGAACAGCGCCGGATCGGCACGGCGGGCATCGAGCTGCAGGTGAAGCCCTACCCCGTCTACACCGGCGTCGACCATGCGTTGGGCCACATCGACGGCCACGTTAGCCGGCCCCTGCTGCGGCACGAGGATATCGGCAAAAGCCAGCCGCGGCAGCGCCGGGTCGGCCGCGCGGAACTCGTCGCGCACGGCGCAGATGCCGCGGGCACTGGCCTCCCCGGCCAGCGCCAGGAAATCGATGATATTGCCGCCACCCCGATACACCGCGCGGGCCTCGAAGGCGCCCCCATCCATGGTCTTCATGTCCGCCAGCAGCAGGGCATCCGGAAATGCCTGCCGGAACGCCGGCACCACATTGTAGACGCCGGCGCATTTAAGCAGCGGCGTGCCCATCTCCACCAGCGTTATGCCGGCCGAGAGAGCCGCTCCAGCCACGGTCAGACCCTGTGGGATGTTGTCGACATCCACCGAGATCTGGAAGGTGAACTCGCGGCGCAACTGGTCGAGCACGCGCTGCGACGCGGCATGGTTGGTCGACGTCATGGCAGAACTCCCCAATGACCTGCTCCCCGCAGGCAGAAGAGATCCGGCAGCATCCCGCCGGACCCGATCACGATCGCTGTCGCTCAGTCGAAGAAGTCGGCGTCGCCCTCGGTCAGGTACTTCTTGGCTTCCTTGGGGATCAAATTGACGCCCAGGCCCGGGCGATCCGGCACGTCGATCATGCCGCCCTTCACCGGAAAGCCGTCGAAGCCCTCGGTGATGTCGTACCAGAACGGCTCGAAGCGCGCCGGGTACTCGAAGGCGATGAAGTTGTCCGGCAGCGTCGCCGACATCTGAACCAGTGCCGCGAGGCCGAGAATGCCGTTGGCGGTGCCGTGCGGCGCCACGGCGATGCCGTGCAGGTCCGCATGCTCGGCCACCCACTTGAGTTCGGCCATGCCGCCGACGTCGCAGGGATCGGGCCCGATGACGTTGACCGCGTGGCTTTCGATCAGCTGCTTGTAGTGCTGGCGGAGGTAAATCTGCTCGCCGGTATGGATCGGCGTGGTCGTGTGGTGGGTCACGTCGCGATAGACGTCGGGGTTGACGTAGGGCGAGTAGTCGCCGGTGACGCTGTCCTCGACCCACATCAGGTGCAGGTGCTCCACGGCCTTGGCAAAGCGCAGCGCATCGAGCGGCATGAAGCCGGGGCCAGCGTCGACCGCGGTGTTGTACCCCGCGCCCAGCGTCTCACGGGCGGAGGTGATGCAGGCAACCAGGTGGTCCATGCCCTCCTTGGTCATCACGCCCTTATGGGGATAGGGGAACGGCGCGTCGTGCTGCACGTCGCCGTAGAAATAGTTCGGGAAGTCGCGGACCATCGACGAGTGAAACGCGGTCGGCAGCTTGAACAGATTCCACTCGCCCTGCAGCGACTTGCCGTACTCGGCCCAGCGCTTGTAGCCCGCCGGCGTGTGCTCGGCGCTACCGGGCACTTCCGCCTGGTAGAGCGTGCGATAGGTGCGGACCTGGTCGCGCACCTTGCCGCCGAGGAGGCGATGGACCGGCGAGTTCGCCGCCTTGCCCGCGATATCCCACAAGGCATGTTCGATGGCGCTGACCGCCGAGCCGAATGGCTTGAAACCGCCGCGCACGCGGATGCGGCGCATCACGCGCTCCACGTCGCGCGGGTCCTGGCCGACGATCCAGTCCTTCAGTTGCAGCACCTGCGGCTGCACGTAAGGCTTGGGCGTCTCGATCTGGCTCCAACCGGTAATGCCCTCGTCCGTGGTGATGCGGAGCACCGGGCTAGAGGCAATGATCGCGCACTTAAGGTCAGTAATCTTCAATCGGGGATCCTCCTCAAATCCTGCCATACCAGTTGGCAGCTATAGCCGCATTCGTCTGCCCGATTGAAGGCGTGAAATTCGTCAAAAGGTCGGGGTGTGCATGCCGGCGCCACGATGCGACGGTAGGGATTCGAGGGATCGCCGAGAGGGCGGCGGGCGGCTATGCGGCGGGATTGCGATTCCGCCGACTGGATCGTGCTCGGAAATACTGGGGGACCCATATGACCAAGATCACCGGCATCGAGACGATACGCACCCGGGCCGATGGCACCTGGCTGTTCGTCAAGGTCCTGACCGACCAGCCTGGCCTCTACGGCATCGGCTCGGCCAGCGACCACTATCGGTGCAAGGTGGTGCAGACCGCGATCGAAACAGTCACCCCGTTGCTGATCGGGCGCGATGTCAGCCGCATCGAGGACATCTGGCAGTCGATCTATACCCAGAGCTACTGGCGCAATGACGCCATCGGCAACACCGTGCAGTCCGGCATCGACATGGCCCTGTGGGACATCAAGGGCAAGGAAGCCGGCATGCCGGTCTACCAGCTGCTTGGTGGCAAGACGCGTAGCGCCGTCGCCGCCTATGCCCACGCCCAAGGCAACTCCATCACCGAGCTCGAGGACGACGTCCGCCGCTACTGGGAAGAGGGTTACACCGTCATCCGCTGCCAACTCGGCAACTATGGCGGCGGCGGCTTCGTCGATCGCGCCAATGCCCGTGGGCCCAAGAACCATTGGCCGCAGGACAAGGCGTTCGACGACGACGCCTATCTCCAGGCGATCCCCGAGATGTTCGCGCACCTGCGCGACAAGCTCGGCTTCGGCCCCAAGCTGACCCACGACGTGCACGAGCACCTCGCGCCGCACAACGCCGTGCAACTGGCCAAGCTACTCGAGCCCTACCGGCTCTACTTCCTTGAGGACCTGCTCTCGCCCGAGCAAGTGCAGTGGTACCGGCTGGTGCGCCAGCAATGCGCCACGCCGCAGGCGATGGGCGAGCTGTTCATCAATCCGCATGAGTACCTGCCCCTGATCACCGAGCGGCTGATCGACTTCGTGCGCGTACGCATCTCGAAGGGCGGTGGCATCACCAATGCGCGGAAGATCGCCACACTGTGCGAATGGTTCGGCGTTCAAACCGCCTGGCAGGAGGGCGGCGACAACGACCCGGTCAACCAGATGGCGGCGATGCATGTCGATCTCGCCAGCACCGCCTTCGGCATCCAGGAAGAGAACCACTTCAAGCCGGAGGAATACGAGCTGTTTCCCGGCCATGCCCTGCTCGAAGGCGGCTACCTCTACGGCAACGAGCAGCCGGGCCTCGGCATCGATATCGACGTCAAGAAAGCCCAGGCGCTGCTCGATCCCGACAAGGCGGCCAAGTCCTACTACATGGCTGAAGACCGCCGCCGCGACGGCCAGATCGTCCGTCCCTGATCAGAAGCCGTAGTTCACGCCAAGCTTGACGATATGGAGGTCCTGCTGGGCATCGGCAGAACTGACGGGCGCGTAGTCGAACTGGCTGCCGAGCGAGACGAAATCGTACTCGATTCCGGCGGAGGCGTTTTCGCTGAAGGCGAATTCGGTCCCGAGTCCCACCGTCCAGCCGGTCGCGATCGCATCGGCCGACATCGGTGGCGCGGGCGGCAGTGGCGCAGTGGCGGTAAGCGTCGAGCGCACCCCGCCCGCGGCAAGGCCACCCTTGGCGTAGAGCAGCAACGTGTCGGCGGCGTAGCCGACCCGGCCGGTCACCGTGCCGAGCCAGTCGAGGTCGTAGCTGTAGTCGAGGCTATTGAGCCCATCGGTGGCGCTGCCGCTGCCGCCGATCCAGGTTTTCGCGAGATCGGCCTCGGCGCCCAGCACCAGCACGCCGGCCTCGGCGTTGACGCCGGCCCGGATGCCGGCCAGCCAGCCGCCCGCTGCGAGGTCCAGCGGATCAACCAGACCGCCCGGCTCGGTCAGTGTGACGTCCCCGCTGCCCGCGCCAACGAACATGCCGGCATAGGCGCCTGACCAGTCGTAGCCGGCAGCTGCCGCGATGGCTTCAGGATCGTCGACAATCATGTCGGCAGCTGCAGCTGTGCCGCTCCCGAGGCCCGCAACGGCCAGGAGCATGAGCGCAGAAATTCGCATGGTGTGGCCCCCCACAAGTTCCGCGGTCGCGACCTTAGGACGGGGAGCGTGATGCCGCCGTCATCGAGGGCGGCGAGATAACGGCCGGCGCGGTAACCACGCCGGCCGTTCGATCACGCGGCGCTGACGCGCCAGATCACGTCACCCACGTCGTCTGCCATCAGCACTGCCCCGTCCGGGCCGATGACGACGCCAACCGGGCGGCCATACGACTCCTTCTCGTCGGGCGACAGGAAGCCGGTGAGGATTTCGCGCGGCGTGCCGGTCGGCTTGCCGTTGGCAAAGGGTACGAAGGCAAGCTTGTAGCCCGAGAGCGTCGAGCGGTTCCACGAGCCGTGCTGGCCGATGGCCATGCCGTTACCGAAGCCGGGGAGCGTCCCCTCGGGCAGCCAGCAGAGCCCGAGCGAGGCGGTGTGGCCACCGAGTGCGAAGTCGGGGGCGATGGCGGAGGCGACCTTGGCCGGATCCTGCGGCACGCGATCGTCGACGATCTTGCCCCAGTACGAGTACGGCCAGCCATAGAAGCCACCATCCTTGACCGAGGTCAGGTAGTCGGGCGGCGTCTCATCGCCGATACCGTCGCGCTCGTTGACCACGGTGAAGAGTTCGCCCGTAGTTGGCTCGAACGCGAGGCCAACCGGGTTGCGAAGGCCGCCGGCGAAGATGCGGCTCTTGCCCGTCGTGAGGTCGAGCTCGTAGATGCAGGCGCGGCCTTCCTCGACCGCCATGCCGGCTTCGCCGATATTGCTCTGCGATCCGACACCGACATAGAGCTTGGTCTGGTCGGCGCTGGGGAGCAGGCTGCGGGTCCAGTGGCCGCCCGGCTTGGTGTCCATCAGCTTCTTGCCCGCCGCGGTGATCCGGGTGTCGCCGACCTTGAAGGGGTAGGCATAGACACCGTCGGTGTTCCCCACATAGAGCGTCTCGCCGATCAGTTGCATGCCGAAGGGCTGGTTGAGACCCTCGAGCAGGGTGTGCCGCACTTCGGCGACGCCATCACCATCGGCGTCACGCAGCAGCGTGATCCGATTGGGGCTCTCACCCACCGCCGCGGCGCGGCGCATGGTGGTGAAGATCGCGTAGTCGAACGGGGTCTTGATGCCTCCCGGCGTGCTCAGCGCCTCGGCTACCAGCACGTCGCCATTGGGCAGCACGTGCATCCAGCGCGGGTGCTTGAGGCCTTTGGCGAACGCATTGACCTTAAGCCCGGCTGCGGCGGTCGGCTTGTGGTCGCCGGCCCAGCCGCGGGCCGTCGGCATCTTCAGCGTCGGGATGGATTGCGGCCGCGCCTCGGGGATGTCCGGGGCGTTGCCGTAGATCGGATTGCGCTTGGGCTCGTTGAAGCTGCGCGCCAGAATCGCGCCGGCTCCGATCCAGGCAACCACGCGGGCGTAGATATCGGCGAAACTCATGCTGTCCTCTGCATATCGCGGCGCGTTGAGCGCGCCGCCCATTGCTGCCGCATACTTGTCTGCGTCACTTGGCGCAACTCGGCGTTACTCGATGCCGGCTGCCTTGAGGTCGGCCCACACATCATCCTGCGGCTCGTAGCCTATCCACTCCCGGGCTTCCTCGAGTTCCCAGGCCATGCCGGTATTGTTCGACATGCCGGAAACCACGATTGCCGGACCCGGCCACTTGCTCGCATCGGCCCTGAGGGCCGCGTCCATCAGTCGGAGGTGATCGCCGTTGGAAAGCCACATGTTGCGGTACCACAGCGCGTTGCGCTTGATCATCACTTCATCGGTTTCGCCGCGATCGCCACCGCCGCTGCCTGCCAGGGTCCGCGCGAGGTTCTCGCCGCGCTGGCACCAGCCGATGCGGGTCGAAACCGCGGTGATGCGGCCCTCGGTCGCCGCGGCGCGGGCAACGCAGACGCGCTCGCCCAGCACCTTGGTGGCACCGTAGGCGGAGCCCCATTTGTAGCCTTCGCTATCGTGGTAGCGCGTGCCGCTGATCTGCGGTGTCGACATCCTGAGCTTGCCGTCGGCCGGTAGCGGCGCGTCCTTGTAGCCGCCCATGGCGTGGTTGGAGGACGCGAAGACGAAGCGGCAGGGCTTGGTGCCACCGCCGGCCTGCTCGAGCAGGTTCGCCGTCATGTCGAACGAGGCGGCCGACTCGGCCCAGCTCGAGGTGGGCGCCGGGTTGGCCGAGGCGTAGTGGACGATGCCGTCGGCGGCCTGCGCCTCCTTGCGCCAGCGTTCGTCGTACGGGTCGGCAAGGTCGGCGACCACCACCCTGGTCTTCTTGCCCGCAGTGAAGGGCTTCACGTCGATGGCGACGATTTCCTCCACCCAGTCCGCTGTTTCCAGGTGCTCCCTGAGCTTACTGCCCAGGTTTCCCGCGCCCCCGGTAATCACTACCCGCATAGTCGTTCCTCCTCGGACGGGGCTGCCCCCGTTCTCTCGATGTCGCGTATAACACCCCCCGCGTCGGTCGTTACAGTGGAGAGCATCATGCAGATCGGTATTGTCGGGTTGGGCCGCATGGGCGGCAATATCGCCAAACGGCTGATGCGCGCCGGGCACGACGTCGCGGTCTACGATATCGACGCGGCCACGCGGGCTGCACTCGGCAATGACGGCGCACGTCCGGCCGAGACGCTCGAAGCCCTGGTCGCCTCGCTGACCGAGAGCCCGCGTGCCATCTGGGTGATGCTGCCGGCCGGCAAGATCACCGAGGGTACCATCGCCCACCTCGCCTCCTGCCTCGCGCCGGGCGACATCCTGATCGATGGCGGGAACTCCTACTACAAGGACGACATCCGCCGCGCCGCCGAGCTGCAGAAGACCGGCATTCGCTATGTCGATGTCGGCACCTCGGGCGGCGTGTGGGGGCTGGAGCGCGGCTATTGCCTGATGATCGGCGGCGAGAAGGCGGCAGTCGACCACCTCGATCCGATCTTTGCAGCGCTGGCGCCTGGCAAGGGCGAGATCGAGGAGACGCCGGGCCGTAGTGGCTTCGACCCCCGTGTCGAGCAGGGCTACATCCATGCCGGGCCGGCCGGCGCCGGACACTTCGTCAAGATGGTCCACAACGGCATCGAGTACGGCATGATGCAGGCCTATGCCGAGGGCTTCAACATCCTCGAAAGCAAGAATGCCGAGGTGCTGCCGCCGGGCGAGCGCTTCGAGCTCAACGTCGCCGATATCGCCGAAGTCTGGCGGCGCGGTTCGGTGGTGACCTCATGGCTGCTGGATCTATCGGCGATCGCGCTGGCGAAGGACCCCAAGCTCGAGGCTTTCTCCGGCCACGTGGCGGATTCCGGCGAAGGCCGTTGGACGGTCGAGGCAGCGATCGAGGAAGCCGTACCGGCCGAGGTGCTGACCGCCGCGTTGTTCACCCGCTTCCGCTCGCGCCAGGAGCATAACTTCGCCGAGAAGATGCTGTCTGCGATGCGGCTCGGCTTCGGCGGCCACAAGGAACAGAACTAGGGCGCTTTGTCCGCCATCGCGGTGCAGAGGTTGGTGACGCCGGCGAACTGCGCCAGCTGTTCGTCGTTGGGCTTGGGCGCGGCAACTGCTTCCCACAGGTTGTCCTTTTCCACCTGCTCGACAGCGCAAGCGCAATAGCGCTCGCAGCGCGCCGCGTCCGAACCGGCGGCGAGGCAGCTCTGCGTGCAGCTCTGCACGAACGCCTGCGCCTCTGTGAGCACCGGCGGCGAGAGCACCGGCGCTTGCAACTGCGCCAGCCCGAAGAATACCGCGATGATCAGCGGCTGGTGCAGCACGTAGATCGGCAGGCTCCAGCGCCCCATGAAGGCGAGCCCGCGGGCCAGAGGCTCGCTGCTGTGGAAATGCCCCAGATCCTCGGCAAGCGGCGAGGCGAGGATCAGCCGCATGGCGGCCATACCGAGCAGCACGACGCCGAACCACGGGAAGATCGGCACCACGTCGCTGGTCGGCGGCGAGGTTGGCCAGAACCCGATCCAGCCGAGCTCGCGGCTCGAAAACACCGGGTCGTTGTAGAGGAAATTGGCGGCGATCACCGCGACGCCAATCGCCGCGACAAGCCACGGCGGCAGCCGGAGGAACGCGAGCCCCATCAACGAGAAGAGCGCGATCGCGTGCAGCACCCCGAAGAACACGAAGAAGTCGGGGAACATCCAGTAGGTGCCCGCCGTGACCAGCAGCGCACAGGCAACGAGGATGCCGAAGCGCCGCCAGAACTTGTTCCAGCGGATGGCCTTGCCATGCGCCAGCACCAGGCCCGCCCCGACCAACAGCAGGAAGCTCGAGACGATCGACTTCTGGAAGATCACCCAGCCGAGTTCGGTGGTGACGTCCACATTCGAGTAGCCGAAATAGTAGAGGTCCCAGGCGACGTGGAAGACGACCATGGCGATGATCGCCACGCCGCGCAGCAGATCGAGCAGCTGGTAGCGGGGACGCGTCCCGCTGCTCAGGTCAAGACTCACCCGCTTCGTCCCCCGGTTTCGATTTCCGCGACCATAGTGGAACGGCGCCGCCGCTCAAGCGTCGAACTAGCCGCGACCGCGATAGCCGGGTACGCCCTGCTCAGGCAACCACAGGTTGGCCGGTGCCGCGCCGGTCTGCCAGAACACATCGATGGGAATGCCGCCGCGCGGATACCAGTAGCCGCCGATCCGCAGCCACCGCGGCGCAAGCGTGTCGACCAGGCGCTTCGCTATGTCGACCGTCGTTGCTTCGTGGAAAGCGCCGTGGTTGCGGTACGAGAACATGAACAGCTTCAGCGATTTCGACTCGATCATCCACTGGTCGGCGACGTAGTCGATGACCAGATGCGCGAAATCCGGCTGCCCGGTGATCGGGCAGAGCGCGGTGAACTCCGGCACGGTGAAGCGGATCAGGTAGTCGATATCCGGGTGCGGGTTTGGCACCCGATCGAGCACGGCGCTGGCCGGATCGAGTGGAATCTCGGCCGGGCGGCCGAGGACGGACGTATCCATTTGTGTCTCTCCAATGTCGCGCCCGGCAGGTGACCGGGGACGGGAGGTTTCGGGCTGCAGCCGGTAAGGACCGGCGCGGCGCCTCCCATACGCGCGCCCCGCCGGTGCGGCCAGCGAAATCGTGCGCTTCGCATCGTCGCAAAGCTCGGCTACCATTCCCGCATGTGTACGGGCAGGTTGAGTTGATGGAGCAGATTCTCGTGGCAGCGGCGACGCTGCCAGTCAGTGTGTTGGGACCACGGGCGGTATTGGTCAGCGAGGGAGCACGCACCGGCAAGCTCTACATCCTGAAGTCCGGCGATCTCGAGGTGCTGCGTAACGGCAGTACTGTCGCCGCGATCGGCGATCCCGGCTCGGTGATCGGCGACATGTCGGCGCTGCTCGATTTGCCGCATTCGGCAACCGTCAGGACGCGCAACGGCGCGGAGGTGCACGTCGCTGACGACGCCGATGCATTCCTCGACGCTCACCCCGCGGCGGCGCGGCACATCGCGAAGCTCCTGGCGGCGCGGCTGCACAAGACCACGGCGTTGCTGGTCGATATGCGCAAGCAAGCCAAGGTCCGCGAGGACCAGGACATGTTCGACAAGATCTTCGCTCTACTCGAATAGCAGGAGTTGGATTGGTGGCGGGTCAAGAGACGGAAAGCTGGCTGAAGTTCGATTTCTTTCCCGCTGGCACTGAACTCATCGTGCAGGGCGGACAGGCCGGCGGCAGCATCATGGTGCTGAAGGAAGGCGAGGTCGAAGTGCTGCGGGACGGCAAGTTCGTCTCCACCATCAAGCAGCCCGGCGCCATCTTCGGTGAGATGAGCGTGCTGCTGGAGCGGCCGCATTCGGCGACGGTGCGCGCCGTCACCGACGTGCAGCTCTACGTCATCAATGATGCACTCACCGTGCTCGAGGCGCACCCGTCGTGGCTGCTGCAGATCGCGCGGCTGCTGGCGCAGCGCGTCAACGCCACCACCGCTCAACTGGTGGCGTTGCGCAGCCGCGAGGGCGAGGAGAATGACGTCCTCGTGCTCCCCACCAACGTCTTCTCCTCCTGGGCGGATCCGCAGATATGACCGACAAGCCGAAGCTCGCCATCACCTACTGCACGCAATGCAACTGGCTGTTGCGCGCCGCCTGGATGGCGCAGGAAGTGCTCTCGACCTTCAGCCTCGAGATGGGCGAGGTGACGCTGGTGCCCGGCACCGGCGGCATCTTCGAGATCCATCTCGACGGTGTGCTGATCTGGGAGCGCAAGCGCGACGGCGGCTTCCCCGATGCCAAGCAGATCAAGCAGTTGGTGCGCGACCGGATCGATCCGGGCCGAGACCTCGGCCACATCGATCATCCGCATGGCCCCGCCGCCAAGCACGGGCATTCCTGATATCCGGCGTCCTTCAGCACCCTGTTTCAGAAAATTCAGTTGAGGCCGCAAGAGCCTGCCGGATATGGTCCCGCCAATGCCGGCAGGGGTAATATTGGCCGGCCACAGCCATTGTGGGAGAATGCCGCCTCATGAAATCCTTCATCACCCTGCTTGCCGCGCCGTTGCTGGCGCTCGGCCTCGCGCTACCCGTCCATGCCCAGGGCCTGCCCGATCTCGGTGGCCGCACCATCAAGGCGGTGACCGAGAACGCCTATTACCCGCTGAACTTCGCCGACAAATCGGGCGCCGGCATCGGGCTCGAATATGACGTGATCAACGAGGTGGCGAAGCGCCTCAACGCCAAGGTCGAGTGGAACCTCTCGGCCTGGGACGTGATGATCGAAGCGGTGCGGACCGCGCAGTTCGACATCGGCGCCGACGGCATCACCATCAATGCCGAGCGCGAGGAGCAGATCGACTTTACCAAGCCCTTCATCACGGTCGAGCAGTACTTCCTCGTGCGCGGTGACGAAGCCCGCATCACCGGCATCCAGAGCTTCAAGGACGACACCAGCCTGCTGTTCGGCGCACAGGCCGGCACCTCGGCCTTCTACACCGCCATCTACGATGTGCTCGATGGCGACGAAGCCAATCCGCGGGTGAAGCTGTTCGACACCTTCGGCGCTTCGGTGCAGGCGCTGAAATCCGGTGACGTCGATGCCGTGATCGCCGACCAGTCGGCCGCCGCCGGCTACATCGGCGCCGATCCGGGTGCCTTCAAGCAGGTCGGCGAGCCGATCAAGTCCGAGCCGCTCGGCTTCATCCTGACGCCGGGTTCCGACCTGGTGGCGCCGTTCAACGCAGCCCTCGACCAGATGCAGGCCGACGGCACGCTCGATACCCTGATCAAGAAGTGGTTCTTCGAGTACGGCCAGCAGAACTCGTAACCGATCATCGGGACGCGCATTCACAGGCGCGTCCCCTTTCCATGCCGGCATCCCCCAACAAACGCATTGCTGAGTTCCCGTGGTGGCTGCTGGCCATCGCGCTGCTCGGGCTGACCATCCTCTGGGCCATCGTCGCCGACGAGGGCTATGCCGAGATCTTCTCGGTGCTGACCAAGGGCGTGGTGACGACGCTGTGGGTGACCTTCGTCGCCTTCGGCCTCGCCGGCATCCTAGGGCTGCTGGTAGCGCTCGCACGAACGTCCGGCAACCCGTGGCTCACGCAGATCGCCACCTTCTACGTCGAGATCATCCGCGGCGTGCCGATCCTCGTGGCGCTGTTCTATGTCGCGTTCGTCGGCGCCCCGGCGATGGTCGTCGCTGCGAACTGGGTGCTGACGCCGCTGCTGCAGGCCGAGCTGATCGAGCCGCTGACCGTCCGCAATTTCGATTTCACCTGGCGCGCCATCGTGGCGCTCACGGTGTGCTACTCGGCCTTCATCGCCGAGATCTTCCGCGCCGGCATCGAAGCGGTGGACCGTGGGCAAATCGAGGCGGCCAAGGCACTCGGCCTCTCCCGCTGGAACACCTTCCGCCACATCGTCGCGCCGCAGGCGCTGCGCACCATCCTGCCACCGCTCGGCAACGACTTCATCTCGATGATCAAGGACTCCGCCCTGGTCTCGGCGCTCGGCGTGCAG
The DNA here is from genome assembly GCF_056403495.1 of Devosia sp. P2_G7. NCBI lineage: Bacteria > Pseudomonadati > Pseudomonadota > Alphaproteobacteria > Hyphomicrobiales > Devosiaceae > Devosia > Devosia sp. P2_G7. The sequence continues at coordinate 45,510 of NZ_JBFUFI010000012.1, read as the reverse complement.
GACATCACCCAGCTGGGCAAGGTCTACTCATCAGGCAGCTTCAAGTTCTTCGAGACCTACAACGTCGTGGCGTTCCTCTACCTCACCATGACCATCTCGCTGTCATTGCTGGTGCGGCTCCTCGAGAAGCGGCTGAAACAATCGGAGCGCCAGTAGTTGCGCGGGGCTGCTAGGGTTCCCACATCACGCCCGTCCGCAACTCGAACCCCTGGACCTGCAGCATGATCAAGCGCCTTGCCTCCCTCGGCCTCGCCCTCGTCCTCACCGGCGCGCTCGCAGCGTGCGGCAACAATAACGGCACCAATGTCGGCAGCGTCGGGGTCGACTGGACCGGCAACGACATCAGCGTCGAGGCGGTGGCTGATCCCGAGGTGACGGGTGTCGTCTGCCACGTCGCGTACTTCAACCGCTCGCTGATTGACCGGCTGCAGCAGGGCAACTGGTTCGAGGATCCGTCCTACTCGGCGGTCGACTGCACCGCGGCTGGGCCGATCACGGTGGGCAAGATCAACACCAACAAGGGCGGCGAGGAAATCTTCAAGCAGTCCCGTTCGCTGATCTGGAAGAGCCTGCGCGTGTCGCGAATCTACGATGCCGAGAACAACTCGCTGATCTACCTCGCCCACGCGCGCGAGTTGCAGCAGGGCTCGGGCAAGATGTCGCTGTCGGTGGTGCCGCTCACCGGGCTCGACGTCACCTGGACCAACGGGGCTCCGAAAGGCGCCGCGACCGCCCCGGCGGCGTCCGCCGGCACCGCGGCAGGCGGCGTCTGAGGTCGTTCAAACCCTAATCAAACCCGACCGATCCGGGCAACGCCGAGGCAATGCCTCGACGCGCAGTCTCGCCTGGATGCCCGCAATGAGGCGTGGGAGGCACGATCATGTTCAGCTGGCTGCCGCCGCTACAGCAAGGTGCAGCGATCATCGGCGTCGCGCTGCTGCTGATCGTCGTGATCTTCCTCATTGCCCGGGTCGCGCGGGTGAGCCAGCCCCTGGCGCTCGCCCTCGCCGTGACGCCGCCGATGGCGCTCGCCGTGGTGCTCGAGCGCAGCCTGGCCAGCGGGCTCATCTAGCCCTATCACGCTGATTTTGCTGCTGGCCCCGCTGCTGCGGAAGCGGTTACCCAGCCTTGACGCCAAAACACAAAAGGATTTCATGCGGCGCAGTCGTAATCGACTGGGCTGCGTCGGATATTCGTCGACGCGCCTGCGCCAGAAGCGGCGACGATCCGCACCAAGGAGTTCATCATGGCAATTCTCATCGGCGATACCGCCCCCGATTTCGAGGCGGAGACCACCGAAGGTCGCATCCGCTTCCACGACTACATCGACGGCAGCTGGGCCGTGCTGTTTTCGCACCCCAAGAATTTCACGCCCGTCTGCACCACCGAGCTCGGCTACACCGCCAAGCTGAAGCCCGAATTCGACAAGCGCGGCGTCAAGGTGCTGGGTCTGTCGGTCGACAAGCTCGAGAACCACGCCGGCTGGGCCGCCGATATCGCCGAGACGCAGGGCGCAACGCTGAACTTCCCGCTGATCTCGGATGTCGAGGGTGAGGTCGCCCGCAAGTACGACATGATCCACCCCAATGCCGACAATTCCCTGACGGTGCGTTCCGTCTTCGTCATCGGGCCGGACAAGAAGGTGAAGCTCAAGATCGAGTACCCGGCCTCCACCGGCCGCAACTTCGACGAGATTCTCCGCGTCATCGACAGCCTGCAGCTGACCGCCAAGCACCAGGTCGCGACCCCGGTGAACTGGAAGGCAGGTGAGGACGTGATCATCGTCACCGCCGTCACCGACGAGGCAGCGCGCGAAAAGTACCCGGAAGGCTGGAAGACGCTGAAGCCCTACCTGCGCATCGTCCCGCAGCCGCGCGCCTGACCTCGCGTCATCACGGCATTCGAGCGGGCGGTCCTTGATCTGGTCGCGTGATCGAACCGGAAAAGTCTGCAACTTTTCCTGATCACGCTCCAGTCGGGCCGCCCGCTTTGCATCAGGCGTTGCCGCGCAGCGCCCGGTTGATCGCGCCGAGCAGCATGACGATGCGGCCCAGCCCCATCAGCGCCAGTCCGCCGACGAATGGCAGCACCGCCCATTCCAGCAGCCGGGCAGCATCCACAAGCGTCCCGAGCAGGTCGGAGCCGGGCGCATCGAGCGCGGTGTTGATCATCTGGATCAGGCCCGGCGCTCCGAAGCCCGCCACGATGATCGTAGCCAGCACCGCAATCAGTCCAACGACATAAAGCAATCCTGCAACCATTCTCGCCCCCTCATGGCCCAATGGTCGACAGTTAAGAAGTCCTGAACGACTTCGTCAACGTCCGCTCAAATTCCCAGCTCTGCCCTGAGCTTGCGCGTCAGCTTGCTGGCGATCAGCCGGTGCGACTCACGGATATAGCCCTCGGCCAGCTCCTGCTCGAGTGCGCCGGGCGTCACCCGCACCCACTGGCGCTTGGCGAAATAGGCCGCCTGCGCGATGCCGTCGAGGTCGGTCAGGCCGTCGAAGGCGATCTCGCCGACCTTGAACACCAAATCGCCCGAGCTGTCGCCTAGCAGGCAGAACACCTTGCCGCCGACCTTGGCGACCAGCGCCTCCCACTGCTCGTGCAGCGTCACGGCGGGCAGCCCGGTAACGAAAGCGGTGTACCCGTCGCGCTCATGCAGGTTCAAAGTCGCCGGCCCTCAGATCTGGTCGTGCCGGACAAACAATCGCGTCTTCCGCGACCTCCCGGCCCAGGCCAGGAGCGCTCCCGGAACGGCGAGCACGGCCCAACCCGGGAACGCAAGGATCGCTTCGGACACCGGCTCGAGCACCATGCCGAAGAACCGGCCGGCAAGAAACTCCCGCACGGTCGCAAGGCTGTCGGCGTTGAGCCAGGTCCAGTTCTCGGCCAGCGAGGTGAACACCAGCTGGCTGGCGCCGAGCGAACGCGTGCCGTCGATGATCAAGAGGATCAACGCCACACCAAGGAGCCAGGTGCCCAAAAGCCTGATAAAGAGCCGCATCGAGGTTCGTCGCGTCCGCATGCGCCAAGCGGTTCCCGATTGCCCCGCCGGCTGCTTCGCTCCTTTTGCCACGCCGCCCGCGCCGCAGACAAGACAACTCTACCGGCCATCACGCAGCAATCGATCGCAGTGCGCCGCCGACGACGTTATGTGCCTTGCGGACACGACGTCGATGAGTATATTGCGCCCGCTCCGGCAGGCTCAGGCCCCGGACACGCAGACCCGGGCCCGCCCGGCCCGCTGCATGCGGAGAGATGGCCGAGTGGTCGAAGGCGCACGCCTGGAAAGTGTGTAGGCGGGGAACCGTCTCAAGGGTTCGAATCCCTTTCTCTCCGCCACCTACTCCTTGTAGTCTATTGATTTTGCATAACGTTTGTTGCGCACCGATCAGGTGTCCCCACTGCTTTCCCCATTTGCGGGCGTCGCAGCGGTCGCGTGCTCAGGCGATCATCATCGCTGTTCGATGACGTCGACCGCGCGATGGCACGTCGCTTACGGGAGCGGGTTCAGCTTCCATCCATAGTAGGAATAAAGGAAGTCACCCCTTCCCTCGCGGTCAGTCAACTTAACCTTCATCCGAAACTTCGTTCCTATCGGGAACTTGGCAACGGCGCTTTCCGCGCATTCTACTCGGAGCGAGGTCGGGAAGGGGCCACCGGCGACAGGACGAACGTGGACCGCGCCGTGCAGGCCGGAAGTTTTGGTTGCAACATAGCTCTCAACTGCAATGTACTGGTAAGGCTCTGCCGGCTTCGCCATTTTCTGGCTCCTTCTGATGCGTAGCGGAACGACCGTTCGCCGCTCAGGACTACTCCCGTCTAATCTCTCAGTGTAGTACTGCCTCAGCTATCCCGAGCACGGCACTTTTGTTACCCAGTTCTAGGCAGACACCGATCGGACAATCGGCTTATCGGGCAAGGGGGCAACCGTGGGTGACAATGAGGCAATACCGGAAAAGGTACTCAAGGCGATTAAGAAGAGGGCACGCGAGGAGTGGCCCGACGATCTCGATATGATCGCGTCTACGATTGACGAGGAAACGGCAGCCTATCTCGCGTACACCAACTTCGACTTTGCGGAATTGCAGGACGACCGCATAAGATTGATCAGACAAGCCAAGGCCGCAGAATGGCTGGACCCAAGCTGGGAGCACCGCCTGGAGAGCCTGCAGTCGGAAGTAGATGCATGTCGCGAGCTTTCGCAGTCGCGAGACGGGGTCCCGAACGATCTTGTCCGACAACTTAGGACCGAGGCGAAACTAAAACACCCGGACAGTTATCCTTCGCAACTGGAGGAGGTTTCTGCCGGTGTTGCCAGATGGCATTACGTTTCAGATCTCCGCAGTTCATTAGGGCCAATTGCGCAGTTAGTGATTGAGATGGAACGCATTATTGGGGGGGCGTGCTTCAATCACAGCATACAGAACTATGGCCCTTGGGGCGTATGGGAGGGCGAAGGACGAGCCTTTCGATATCCGATAACCTTCGTCGACGAGGATCGGCAGGAGCGCAAAAAGTGGACGGTCACGTCAGATATGCCGCCAGAACTTCTTATCACTGGCTTCTACAAATTTGGGGCAAACGAATTGGGTATAGTCCGCTCCATGGTCGAAATTATTAGGATGATCGAGGCGACCTACGGCGTCGATCTTTCGGACAAGAACAAGAATGAGAAGAAATAGTGACCTATCAGGCGAAGTTGCCCGACGGGCCGCTTCGACGCTCCGAAGACACTCGCAGGAGACCCATGATGGCCGACAGTTGGCCAGATATGAACGGCTACAATCTCGCCAGCCTGCATAAAGACATTCGCGAAGCAGTGCTCGAGCTTGAGGAATCGTTCAACGAAAACGGGATCCCCGAAAAAGGGGACACTAGTCAGCTGCACGATCAGCGGCTTGGCCCGTTCCTCCACGAAACCTATCAAAAGCTCGCCGAAAATCCGCCCGGCCCACTTCGCTCTCTGCGGGCAACATCCGTATCGACCCTACTGTCACAACTGGAAAACGACCTGTCACCCATCCAGTTTGCCCATGCGGAGATCATGACGGGTGTGGAAGCCGCCATCGAAGACCAAGAGGTGGCGGCAGGCGTTACCCTTGGCGGAAAGACGACCATTAAGGCATGGTTTAGTGAACAGTCGCAGTCAACCGTCAGTCTTCGACTGGATCAGATGCTCGGCGCACGTTTTTGGCGAATTGGGTTTGCGTTCGAAAACCGCGAGCTCACTGACGAGTGGATTGGCATCCTTGTTCGCAACGCGACCCGTCGCCTAGCGAGCGATCTGCTTTCTTTGGAGCGAGTGCTGGCACAGTTCAAGCCGGTTTCGAGGACGAGGATCATTCCCGTTCCCGCCGAAAGGCGCTTCGAGCACCTCATACTTGATATACTAAACGAGGACGTACATCGCGCAAGAATAGCACCACTCGCTGAGGACGTACTTGAGAAGACCGACATCCGAGTGTCGTATCCACAGGTGGGACGAAAGCGCGGAGCCAGAGTACAGGTAACCTCAATCACGGATGCCGATCTGCACCAGTCGAAGCTCGGTGCCATTAGAAGATACGAGGAGTTTGTATTTTTATCACCACTGTCATTGGCGGAGTTCGCATGCCAATCCGAGAACAGTGATCTTCTATTGCCTCTTTTGGACGTTTTGAGATTGTATCCGGACTGCCCCGAGGACCACACGACTGTGCCCGAACTGGCTCTTGAACTTAAGCGAGCTCTGTCCCGCGCGTCCGCTCGCCCATCAGACACGCCCATCGGACCACTAACTCAGGTACCGGTGTCAGTGCGTGAGTTAATCAGACGGTTCGTTGAGATAAGAGCGTTAGCATCGACGAATACCCTACGCGCGCGCCAGTCTGAGAATGAGCCCTGAACAGTTTAGGCCTGCAGACAGCGGCTATTGCTACGGTGCAGAGCACGGGCGAGAGCAGTACCGACTCCTTGCCGGCTGGCAGTCCGTGAGGTCAAAATGCATGCTCGCCGGCCGCTGCAACCTCACACGCATGATAGGGTACGCGCCGCAACCAGCGATGGCGTTCCTCACGATACCCTGGATTGCAGAGAGCGTTCAGGTTAGCATTGAACCAACTGATTCTATAGCGATGACCATGGACCAGATCCTCCCCGCCCCACTCCCGAAGCATGACGACGTTGAGTTTCCGGCAGTGGGGGCCATTCAACGTCAACGCCTGTACAGCGTCGTAGATCTCTTTGCGGGTTGTGGTGGACTATCCTCGGGGTTCGAGAATGCGGGATTCAGCCCCGTTTTTGTGAACGAGCTCGACAAGGATGCGCGCGGGACATATCTGGCCAACCGCCATCACGAGATCGGAGGGCTCGCGTTCTCAGACAACTTTGACCTCCACAGCAGCGACGCGCAGGAGCTCACTGGCCGCCGTCTCGACAAGCTGGTCTCAGACTTGTCGTCTCTGCCGGAAGTTGACCTGAAGTTCGATAGGGGCGCCCGGCTGGAAAGTGGTTCCGGCAGCAGCCTTGACGTCATCGCCGGTGGCCCGCCTTGCCAAGGCTTCTCCGGCATCGGCATTCGCCGATCCTATGCAGTCGACAAAAAGGAGCTGCCCTCCAATCGACTCTATGTCCGCATGGCGGACATCATACGCAAGCTGCGCCCGCGCATCTTCCTGTTCGAGAACGTGCGCGGACTTTTGAATTCGCGGTGGACGCGTGAAGAAGGCGCCGACCTCATCTTCCCAGACGTGAAAGCAGAATTCCGGAGCATCAAAGGCTACGAAGTCCGCTGGTCCCTCGTCTACGCGAAGGACTACGGCGTCCCGCAAAACCGTCCGCGCGTGCTTCTCGTCGGCATACGCAAGGATGTCCTCGATGCATGCGACTTCCTAGACCCAACAGCCGACAAGGAAGACGCAGTCGCGTGTGGCTTTCTACCAGAAGGCCAGCCCGGAAAATATCCGGACCTCATCGACCTCTTGGGTGACCTCGTGGACCCAATTGCAGGTGACATCCTGCGCTCTGGTGATTTCCCGAGCGGCACGTTCGAGACGACGGCATATCCACGCGCGGCCTCGACTGCGATCCAGAAGCGCCTTCGAGCGCCACACCCAGGCGAGCGAGCACGCACGCGGCTCACCGAGCATGAGTACAGCAAGCACAAGCCGGACGTCGTCGCCAAGTTCTGGCACATGATCCACAACGACGGCGAAATCCCCGAGCATTTCCAGACGAAGAAATTCTCGCAACGGGCGCTAAAACCTCGTTGGGAAAAAGGTGGACCGAACATCACGGCCACGTCACTGCCCGATGACTACGTCCACTTCTCGCAGCCGCGCATTTTGACCGTGCGTGAATGGGCACGCCTGCAAATGTTCCCGGACTGGTACCAGTTCGTCGGCAAGCGCACGACGGGCGGCATCCGCCGCGCTGGCAATCCGCAGGAAGGCAACTTTGATCGCGAGGTACCCAAGTACACGCAGATCGGAAATGCCGTGCCCGTCGGCCTCGCCGAGAAAGTTGGTGCGCACTTCAAGAAGATCATCGACACGGCGACGGGTGCGGATGCTTGAGAAAAGCGACACAAGCATCAGTGACACGCTGAAGGCATTCAACGCCTTTGACCTCGACGTAGGATTCATCGTCCCGACCGAAACCGCTATGCGCAAGAGCATCATGGATGCCACGGCCTCCATGCGTGACTACCTGCATGACACTAAGTTCCACGACTATGCGACGCAGGGAAAAGGCCAGAAGGAGAACGGCGCCCTCCGGAAAGCCTACTTCGTCCTGCCCAACGGATTAGTCGAGACCAAGGTGTCGCTCTACCGTCCCGAGACGAAGGACGGCGATCCACGCATTTGGTTTTACGACCTAAAGAGCCGCGTCGACGCCTTCAACCTGCTTGCCGTGATCGTCGATGGGCAAGATTTCTACATCGTCAATTGCAGTGACAAGGCCGTCATAGCCTCCCTGCATGACGCGCAATCGCCCTTGGGCGAACTCATCGCCCGCCGCCGTCCCACGATCGACCCAAGCGTCGTAGAACTACTCGACATGATCCGGGAAATCTCGCGCAAAGGCTTCGTGCCCACATTGCGCCCCGGCGACACCGGCATCGGCATGACGCTTGAGACGATGCTTGGCATCAAGGCCAACGCGAACAAGACGCCTGACTACAAAGGGATCGAGATCAAGGCAAAACGGATGGGCAAGAGTTCCGCCAATCGCGTTACCCTCTTCTCGCAAGTGCCCAACTGGTCATTGAGCCCGATTGACTCCGCGTGGAACCTACTCAATCGCTACGGCTATGTTCGTGATGGCAAGCTACGCCTCAACCATCAGATTGATGCGAAGGGTCCAAATTCCCTCGGCTTCTTCCTCGAAGTAGATGCTGCCAAGGACTGGCTGAAGCAAAGTCACTTGGAGGCAGGAGTGACTGACCGCGAAAAGGGCAAGCATGTCGCGACTTGGGAGCTAGAGACGCTGCGCACACGACTTTCAGAAAAGCACCCACAGACATTCTGGGTCGGCGCCAAGGTTCAGGGCCGTGGTGCGGATGAGCATTTTCATTACGTCCAGGTCCAGCACACACGGCAGCCGAAAGTACGCAATTTCGATGCCCTGCTCGAAGGTGGCCTGATTTCGATCGACTACCTCATGTCGCAAAAGGGAGAGAAGTCGGTTCGCGACCATGGCTACCTTTTCAAGATGCACCCGCGCGACTTCGATGCCCTGTTCCCACCCTCATCGGTGCATTTGTTCGAGCATTAACATGCTTGGGACGATCCGGGCCGACGGGCGTTAGCTTTGCCATGGTAGATACCCTCACCACTGCCGAACGGTCCAAGCGCATGTCGCTGATCCGTTCCAAGGATACGGCCCCGGAACTCGCGATACGACGGGCACTGCATGCGCTTGGACTAAGATATCGCCTTGGCAATAAGCACTTGCCCGGCAAGCCCGACATCGTGTTCCCCCGGCAGAAGGTCGCCATCTTCGTCCATGGGTGCTTTTGGCACCGCCATGAGAACTGCAAGGTCGCCAACATGCCGAAGTCCAATACGGCATTCTGGAAAGAGAAGTTCGACGGGAATGTCGCGCGTGACCAGCATAGCCGTGCGAAACTCGAAGCCATGGGGTGGCGGGTTGAAACCGTATGGGAGTGCGAGCTTGGGCCCAAGGAAGTAGCGGACGTGGCCAGCCGCCTACGAGGGATCATAAAGCTTTGATGCAGCGCAGTATAACCCTACTCACAGGCAGTTTTTTCTAGACATTTTCCCGGGGCTATCCAAGTCTGGCACCTGCGAGGGGAACATGCCGGAAGTGCTATCCTACGACGCCGTCAACGGCGCCATAAACAACGTATTCTTCGACGGTCGCTTTGCAGGCCAGCCGGTCTACTTGTCGATGGACAATGGAATCCGCGACGAGATCGCAACGCTGCTTGCCGTTGACCCTGAGACCGTAGCCGATGCGATCTGTGAGAGTGTCCGCAGCACCCTCCCCCGCAAGGGTGAACTTTATAGTAGGCATACAGCCGCCGCCAAGTTTTGGCGATTGAGGGGGCGGCAAGGACCGCCGCCGTTTAGTGCACTTCTTTTTACGCAGGCTTTTGCAGCCGAGCAGATGGAGGAGGAAGGCAGCTTCGCCAGCCACAACTACTATTACCGACTTTCAAAGGTGACCGGGCGCGACCGCGAGGAATTAAAGGTTCCCATGCGCGCGGCCGAATTCATGTGGATGGACTTGAACGAGTGGCTCAAGGCGAACAACTACGTCCTTGGCCGTCCCACTGCATTCACCAATGGGAGCACGTTCCGGTACGTTGATTGGCCGATATCCCAGGCAATCGTACGTGCAAGCGATCGAGACCGGTTCCACGACCTGTACGAACGATTTGGCTTTTCCGGCAGCGAAACAGTCACGCGCCAGGAAATGGCCCATTACCTCGCGAACTGGATTCCCGCGCGTGCGCCAAACTCGCGACTGATGCGTGCTTGGGAGAAGAAGGAACTGCGGGACCGCGTCGTCGAAGCGGCCATCGCTGAACTTTCGACGTGGAGCGCAAGCGGCACTGCGGGTGCCGCGACTACACGTTCTGGTCGCGCAACGCGCCTATCGCTCGTCGCCAACATTGTCTCGCGTTTCCCAAGGCCCCGCGTGCTTGAACTCCACCTCGGCTACCAAGGCGACCAACTCGACCCTGTGCGCGTCACAAGCGAAGATGGCTCGTTCCAAATCGCCAACGAAAATTTTGGAAACATCGCGACTCTCAGCCCCTCGCCCTTTGCAGCCAGCGGGGAAGCCCTTGGCCATCGGCACGCGTTCGAAGATGGCGCGCACGGACGCAAGTTCGACTGGGACCCCCGCCTCGTCATCCCCTTCTCGATGCCGTCGCAAAACTCGGCCGGGGTCGAACTATCCCGCGTTGGCTTCGGCACCCCACACATGCTGCTTGTGCGCGACACGAAGAACCTTCCAGCGATCGTGGAGACTTTCCTCCTCGACAAGGTAAGCAAGTTTCCCACCAGGGACACCCCGGCGCAGCTGCCAGGCTTGCCTGAAGGCTGGGTGCTCTACACGAACGTCCAGCTCCGTGTCGCCGACATCATGCCTCCCAATGACGACCTCGATTGCCTCGTCCCCGTCGGCGCAGGGACCGTTTTGGATTTTAGCGGTGGCCTCGAATTGCTTCGCGGCATCTACCACCCAGCCGTGATGCCAGTTGCACGCATGGCTGCGCCAATGGACTCCAGCCTACGCATTGAGGCGCACCCCATCGGGGACACGGCCGCGATTGAATTTGCCTCGGCCGTCGAGGAAGCCAAGCTCGACCTCGTGGGCCTCGGCGATGGCAAGGACGGCCTCGTCATCAAGGGTTACCTCGACGACAAACTCGTGGAGTTTGAGGAAGTCCTGCTTCGCGATGCCAACCGCGCAACGCCACTGCGGCGTGATGGAAAGGGCCTGCTCGAACACGCATCCATCATGTCAGCGACACCGCCAGCGGACATTGCACTGGCCGTGGTAGGCATGTCCGTGCATGGGGAACCACCGGCACCGTCTATCGCTGGCGGCACCGACGTGCACGCGGCGCTCCCGACCGGTGAGACAGAGTCGCTTCAAGAGGTGACCTACTCGCGGGCAGTCGAAGGACATGCGCCGCGCAAGGCCTGCATTCACTACTGGATAATCCAGCCGGTTCCGCCAAACACACCGCGCGGCACGCCATTCAAGACTCCCTGCGAGCATTGCCGGCAAGAGCTTGTCACCATCTACCGCGAAAGGAGGAGGCCGCCTGCCGTGGGTACGCCAAGACCCGTCGTGCGACAGTTTGAACTGCCTCCAATGCCTGCGCGGGACGACAAGCAAGGCGCGCGTGTCGACCACGACATCCTCATGGACGCGCTCTCATGCCTGGGCAGCGGCTCATGGGGCAAGTTCGAGTCCCTGCTCGAAGCCCTCTCGCCCGAGCCGCAATACGCGCGCCAGGTTGCGCAAGACTATGCGATGCTTGGGCTGCTCGACCTTGAGCAGCGCCGGGGCTCTGGCGCCATCCGTTCGTGGTGCGTACCACCACCGACGATCAACATGACGCCAAGTGGCCGTGCCTTCTTGTCCGGCTTCCGCTCAAGCAAGCTCGTAGACGAGGTGCGCGACATGGCCCAACTTGCTGGTGGCACTGTCGTCGCCGAAGGAAGCGAACGCGCGCCGGCCAGCATCTTCATCGACGGCCTCGACGCCGATGCGTTGCGGGATGCCATGGGCAGCATCCAAGACCCGCATGGACGCAGCGTGGCGATCAACGAGGCACCGGGCCTCGACATCGCGACGGCTTGCATTGCGCTCGGTGGCATCGAAGAGAGCATGTCACCTGTCTCGATCGGCCGGGCGCGCAACTTGCAGAGGTTCGACCTCAGCCGCGCCCGCTGGGACGACGTCGAGGAAGTCCGGGGCAGTGGCTGCTATCGCTGGAATGACGGCTTTCAGGCCTACGCGTTCGTCGACACGGATAATCGCGCCCGTGCCGGTAGCTACCAGGTGGCAAAGTTGCTTGCCGCGCGCGCCAGTGGTGTCCGCCTGCACGCGTATGACGCGAAGGCCGGGACATTCCATTCTTCACTAGGATGCGAGCCTCCGGGCTTGCTCTCCCGCGCGCTTGTGGCGTGCTCGGGAAAACTACCGACCATCGGGCGGGGCGCGATCGCCTACCAAGGGGTCACGACCGATGTTGCAGGGATTGTATTAGACGCATTGTACGGGGGAACGAATGACAGAAGCCAACCCAAGTAGTGTCATGCACTACATCAGCGAGGGATACCGTCGCTACTACGACAGCGCGTTCTGGATGCGCGACCCCGCCGTCATGGCGGAGCGGCGCGCGATCCTCGACACGGACGGCGTCATGTCGCGCGAGCCCCTCATCGAGGCGGTGCCACAGTATCCATCCATCGTTCCCATCGAAGAAGCATGCAAGCGAGCCGGCCTCGACCCATTTGTCGCCGAGCACCTAGGCGAGATCGTCTTCGGCAGGACAGGCGCCATCAATTTACGCCTGCACCAGGCCCAATCACTTGAGACTGCAATCGGTGGCACCGCCAATGGGCATCGCAATGTCGTGGTGACATCTGGCACGGGCTCGGGCAAGACCGAAAGTTTCCTCCTGCCGCTCATCGCAAGCCTCATGCAAGAGCGCCTCAAGGGCCCCGGCACGGGAACGATCAATCGCTGGTGGCAGAGAGGCTTCTCCAAGGACGACAAGCAGTGGCGGCATTCGCGCGATGGCATTAGTGGCATGACGCCTGCGATGCGCGCGCTCGTCCTCTACCCGACGAATGCCCTCGTCGAAGACCAAATCTCACGCCTCCGCCAAGCCGCAGAGCGCGCATACAAGTTGTTCGACCGCCCGCTATTTTATTTCGGTCGCTTCACAGGTGCCACGCTTGGCTCCAACTACACGCCACAGGTGCCGCTGAAGGGAAACGACCGCGACAGCCTCAACAGGGTCGGCAAGGAAATCCTTGAAATCGAACGCGAGGTGGCGCGCATCCGGAAACAGATGGCTGCCAACGGCATCGAGCCCGGCAAGATCCTCGAGACCACGAGCCAGTTCCAGGATCCGCTCATTGGCGAAATGCTGAGCCGCTGGGACATGGTTGCCGCCGCGCCAGACATCATGATCACGAACACGAGCATGCTCAACATCATGCTCATGCGCGACGTGGAAGAACCCATCTTCGATATGACGCGGGACTGGCTCCGCTCCAACCCGGAGAACACATTCACCCTCGTCGTCGACGAGTTGCACAGCTATCGCGGCACCCAAGGCTCCGAAGTTGCCCTTGTCGTGCGCAACATGCTCGACCGCCTCGGCCTCGACCCGAGCTCCAAGCAACTACGCTGCATCGCAACTAGCGCGTCTCTCGATGGCGATGCCGGACGCGACTACCTGGCGGAATTCTTCGGTGTCGCCGGCAACACGTTCTCCATCTTCAAGGGCGAGCCACGCGAGTTCAAGGCGAGCCTTCCAGTTGACGTCGACGCACTGGCGTCGCGCGCCGACGCGCTGCGCGGCAGCGACCAAGGGTTAGCCAAGGATGCAACCGCGTCGGTTGTAGGCAGTTTTTCCCCGCGCGAGGCCCTTGCCGTCGCCTGCTCCATTGCAGGCCAAGCAGAAATCCTCGACGCGATCACCGGGCAGATGGTGAAGGTCACGCGGCCCGCCACCATGGGCAAGTTGTCCGAGACATTGTTCGGACCGGACGCGGACCCCACGCTACTCGAAGCGCTCCTAGTCGCCGCCAAGCTTGAAGGCGATGGCGAGAAGCCTGACTTCTCGAAACCCCGCCCGACATTCCGCTCGCACATGTTCCTGCGACAGGTCCAAGGCATGTGGGCTTGCTCTAACCCCAACTGCACCGAAATCCACGAAAGCCATAAGTCGTCGCGCCGCAAGTTCGGCCGCCTGTTCAAGTCGCCAGCAATGAAATGCGATTGCGGCGGCCAGGTGCTGGAGCTCCTCTACTGCTATGACTGCGGCGAGGCATACCTCGGCGGCTACGTGGTGCCCGCAACGGACCCCCAGCTTGCACCGTTCACGTTCCTAGAGGCCACGCGCCCTGGCGAAGGCATCGACAAGGCGAGCCAAGTAAATGAACGCACCATGCAAGAGTACCGTTGGTACTGGCCCGGCGGGTCGATTGCAGCCGGCGAAAAGTCTTCGTGGACCCACGCGTCGCCAAGTGGCAACACGGTCACGCTCTCTTTCCAGCTTGGACACTTCGATCATCTTACCGGAAACCTGAGCCAGGCAACGCAAGGCGCCACCGGGCTCATCCTCCGGCAGGCAGGCCTCACCGGCAACGAACAAGTGGCTGCACTTCCAGAAGTCTGCCCCTGCTGCTTAAGCGACCGAAAGGACCAAAACTCGCGCAATGAAAACCGCCGCGCCTACTTTAGCGGCGTCGTGCAAAGTCCCATACGAGGCCTACGCACTGGTTTGAATATTACCACGCAGCTCATCGCCGACCGCGCCATGCATTCCACGGGCGATGGCGTCGACGCCGAGAAGATGATCGCGTTCACCGACAGCCGCGATGATGCGGCCGACCTCGCTGCTGGACTCGAACTCAACCACTTCCGCGATCTAGTCCGGCAGCTGGTCTACACATCCATAAAAGTACAGGCCGTCGCATCAGGAATTGAGCTTGCGACCAGCGCGCACATCGATCCAGACGACGACCCGGCATTCAAGGCCATCCACGACGCGGCCGAGAAACTCACGCCGGGAATCTTCATGGCGGTGAAGCTCAACAAGGCTGGGCTCGCTGCAAAGGCGGACAAGGAGAAGATCGCTGCCCATGATGCAGCGATTGCCGACACAAATACTAGTTGGCCGCGCCTCGTTGCGCGCATGCGCGACAAGCTTGTCGCCATCGGGCAGAACCCGGCGGGTCCGGGCGCCAAGTTCGTCAAGCATGATGGGGCGGACTGGTGGCTATACTTCACACCACCGACCATAGGTGAGTGGCAACCACTCGCAGCAGATGTCGCGGCCGCCGGCCTGCAACGCTACATGGGCGAGTTTTCGAAGAACGTCGGCTTCTCGCTGTTCGACCGTGCCGGGCGCGACCTTGAATCCATGGGCGTCGCGACAATCGAGGTCGAGGGCAAGCACGGCGACCGGTTGGGCATGGATGACGCCATTGCCAGAGGCATCCTTGCCAACATTGTGCGGATCCTTGGGCACGCGCGCTACATGATCGGGGAAAAGACACGTAGTGCGACTAGCGTTCCCACAGTAGCAAGACGCTACATCGAGAAGGTGGCGGCCCAACTCAACCGTGACGCTCCCGACCTCTTGGCGTCCATTGATGAATGCCTGCAAGACCTCGGCATCATTAACGCAAACTGGCTTCTCAACATCGATCGCCACACTCTCTTGAAGTTGACAGTGGCGCCTGCCGGCAACCGCCTGCTCCATCGGTGCGATGGATGCTCCCGTAAAACCATGCAGCTGCCTGTGAAGGCCTGCACTACGCCGCATTGCAAATCCTCCTCATTCTCCCCGACACAAGCTGGCGAAGACTACTACAGCTGGGTGTCGACCGAGCCACCACACCGCTTGGCAGCCGCCGAACTCACGGGACAGACCAAGCCCATGTACGTGCAGCGCAATCGCCAGCGCCTGTTCAAAGGCACAGCCTTCCTCGATGGAGAATCGAAAATTGTTCAAGGGCTCGATGCGCTGTCGGTGACGACCACCATGGAGGTCGGCGTCGACATTGGCACTTTGAAGCTCGTGATGATGGCAAACATGCCACCGCAGCGTTTCAACTACCAACAGCGTGTGGGGCGCGCTGGCCGTGCCGGGCAAGCCTTCTCCTACGCACTGACCATCTCTCGCGGCGCAGCCCACGATGAATACTACTTCAACAATCCAGAGCGCATGACGGGCGACGTTCCGCCACAGCCGAAGCTTGATCTCTCGCGGCCCGAGATCATCCGCCGCGTCATCGCAGCGGAAAGCATGCGTCGAGCCTACCTGTCGCTAGATCCCCGTCCCGCGCGAAACGAGGAGAGCCTTCACGGCATCTTCGGCAAGCGTGTCGAATGGCCTACGACATATCGCGCTCCCATCGCCGCTTGGCTTGAGAGTTCCGCGGAAGTCGAGAAAGTGGTCGCGCGTCTCACAGTCGAGACTCCACAACTGGCCAATGCTAGCGACCTCGTTTCCTACGCACGAAACCAGCTCGTCGTCGACGTAGACGAAGCGGTCAATGACCCTCATTTCATCCAAGAGGAACTAAGCCACCTTCTTGCCGTTGCAGGCGTCCTCCCCATGTTCGGGTTCCCGACGCAAGTGCGCAGCTTGTTCTGGGATAAGCACAAGGCCTCGAAGTTGGAGGAGGTGGTCATTAGCGATCGGCCACTGGACCACGCCATCTGGGCCTTCTCGCCTGGAGCCGAGATACCCAAGGACAAGCAGCTGAACACCGTCTCGGGGTTCGTCCATCGCAAGGATGGGCCGATGGGTGTGAAAAACGAGCCCGCTCCGCTCGGCACGCCGACCATCTATACGCGCTGCACCGATCCTACGTGCGCCACGATTTCCGATGGCGCCGGCATGGTGTGCATAACGTGCAGCCAGCCGTCGCAACCCTTCCCGCTCTACCAGCCAAAAGGCTTCCTAGCCGCGTTCTACCGCAAGGACTATGACGGCCAGCGCCAGCGCGGGCCTGCGCTACCCGCGCCGGTTCGTGCGTTCCAGCAGGATTTTGGTAACGAGGGCTGCGGCCCGATGAAGCTCGCCCAGGCTTTTGGCCCCATCGCCGTCGTCAACGACAACGGTGGCAACTACTACGAGTTCCACCAAGAAGCGGACAACCGCGTCTCGGTCCGAGATGACAACCTCTACCGCGAGGCGAGCCCGTGGGATTCTACGGCCACGCCTCCACTGATCGACCGTGGTGCGATTGGCGCGATCTTCACGACCGACGTCCTCAGCTACTTTATCCACGGTGCACCGGGTATCGGCCGGCAAGGCATGCTCGACGTCGCCAAGGAGCCTGTCGTCGCGCAACCATCCTCGCGACCGGCCATCGCATCATTTGCGGAGTTCGTGAAACTCGCCATTGCAACAACGCTCGACGTTGATCCCGGCGAGTTCCGCGTCGGACGACAAGCCCTGCGAAAGGACGGCTGTGAAACCGAGCAAGTATTTCTGGCAGACGCCGCGGAAAACGGCGCTGGCTACGCGCTGTGGGCCTCCGATCCCGACAATATGCGAACTGCGCTCACAGGCTACTACTCCGTCGTTGCCCCCAAGTGGCAGGATGCCAACCATGCATCTGATTGCGACCGCTCCTGCCCAGATTGCTTACGCAACTACGGCAACCGCTTCAGCCACGGCATGCTGGATTGGCGCCTCGCGCTTGACCTTGCTGACGTGGTGCTAGGCAACGAGCTGCCGCTCGATCGCTGGATTGATGGCTCTGAAGGAAAGGCAGTTGATGCCTTCACTAGCTTCTGCAAGCACGCTGGCACGAATGTCAGTGTCGAGTACTACGCTGGACTCACGACGCTCGTAGCAAACGGAAAGGCAATCGTGCTCGGCCACCCATTGTGGCATACGCAGCCCGGATACCTGCAGCCACGCCAGGTGCAAGCGCGCGATGAAGTGAGGGCGACGCACGGCACCGAGCCCAGCTTCGCTGACGTGCGCGAGTTCGCGTCCCGCATGGCGAGCTACTACCTAAGCCTGCAGCCATGATCGAGCTTATTGGCCAAGATGGCACTCCCGAACATGATGCCGCGATCGCCATTCGCGATGCGTTCATCACGACCTGGCCGGGGATTGAATCCACGTCCAAGGAAGAGGAGCATATCAAGATCGCTTCCTGCGTGAAGCTATCCGGCCAAAAGGTGAGCGACCTTGACGTCGTCCTCGTCGGCCAGCTCCGGCCCAATCGTTTCATTGTCCCAAGGGCCGGTGCCAAGGACGCCGACGGCAACAGCCTTGTAAACACGAAGGTCCGGGTAAAGTCATTCATCGCCGCAATCGAAGTGAAGGACCATCCCGCAGAGAACATGGTCGTCGAGGCAGGCGGAGTGCGCGTGAAGTATCACGATGGCTGGAAGAGCGCGACGGAGCAAAACGAACAGCAACGCTATGCCCTATTGTCATACCTGCGCGAAGCGACAGGCGTGAACCCATGGGTGCACCGTTGCCTCTTACTTCGCGGCATCCATGAACTGCCTAAGGATCGCGGCATCCCACGGCCAACATCCGGCGCGGTGCCTGCGCTATTCGACGCAACCGCGCTCTTGGTTGCGATGGCCTCCGTCAACGGCATCAGGAAGCTGGGCGGTGGACACACGATCAGCTCTGGTGACGAAGCACTATTAGAAGGCATCCTCGCTGATAGCCTGCTTACTCCACTCATCCCTTCCAGCCTCGACCGCAAGCGCATGGACCGGATCGCTGCACGTCCCACGGAAGCACGCGAGCTAGCAGCCCTGCTGGGCAAGACGCCCATTCACCTACGTGGAAATGGTGGCACGGGAAAAACCGTGCTCCTCCTCCAGTCAGCGTACGAAGCCTTCCAAGAGTACGGCAAGCGATCGCTCGTGCTCACCTACAACACGGCGCTAGCCGCCGACATCCAACGCACACTAGCGCTTATGGGTATTCCCAGTGACGGCGAAGCAGGCGGCATCAGCGTCCGCACTGTGATGTCGTTCACCTATGGTTGGCTCAACAAGCTGGGGGTCGTCCAAGATGAAGATCATGCAGGCTTCGAAGAATATGAAGCGAAATGCAGCGAGGCCCTGCGGTACGTAGCGGAAGGCGCAATCAAGCAGGCTGATATCCATGTACTCAAGTCGACGCACGCAACTGAACTCGCCTTCGATGGAATTCTTGTCGACGAGGCACAAGACTGGCCACAGGTAGAGGCCGACCTATTGGTTGCGCTCTATGGGGCGCAAAGCATCGCGCTCGCCGATGGCCTGTCGCAACTCATCCGTGGCGCGCCAACCAATTGGACGTCGCATGCCAGTGCAAGCGCCAACGACGCCGGACGGCGCTTATTGCGCGATGGACTGCGCATGAAGGCGAACCTCGCCAAGTTCGCAAACGCCTTGGCCGAAGAAGCCGGTTTCCAATGGCATGTCACGCCCAACAAGCAAGCGCCGGGTGGTCGCATCGTCATAGCGCATGGAAGTTACGCCACGATGGACGACCTGCAAAAGGACGTCCTGGCAGCAGCGATAAAGGCGGGCAACCAACCGATTGACACACTCCACTGCGTGCCGCCATCAACAATCTACCAACACGCCGGAAGCCGGCACAGCGACCTTGCGCGCGCATTCACGGCCAACGGATGGGAGTCGTGGGACGCTGTGGATGAAACCATCAGGCGCTCGTTCCCGCGCTCGGTGATGGCGCTGCGGATCGTCCAGCATGAATCGTGCCGTGGGTTGGAAGGTTGGACGACCGTGCTGGATGGCCTCGATGAGTTCTGGGACCTGAAATATGAAAGGGCGCTTGCGGATGGACAATCTCGTGGCCTTGTCGATCCAAGCCTGCATGCTTCGGCCATCGCATGGCGTTGGTGCATGATACCCATAACGCGCCCCATCGATACGCTTGTCATTACGCTACGAGCGAAGGACGGTGCACTCACAAGGGCGGTTGAGCGCGTAGCGAAGTTCCTCCCCGACATGGTTGAGTTTCGTCCATGAAATCTGTTCTCGAAGGCGCGTCGCCCAGCTACGTTTCGATTACGCAAATTCATGCAGCGACTTCAGTTGCGGCATTTGGAGCCAAGGCGGAAACGTAGAGCTGAGGCTTGGCTACAAGACATCGCGCGACGGCGAACGCCACGCCGCGTGCTTCGTCATCCCATCAAGTAGCGCGACAAGCGACGCGGAGCGCACACGGCTCATCGATGGTGCGATGCAAGTCTTTCGCGAAGCAATCGATCGATCCTTGCAAGTGCATTGAGCCCAGAGCTGCCGCCGCATATCAAGGGCTCCCCGGGGTTTCGTCCACGATGCAGGACGGGTGGACTCCATGCCGCGCACGGCCTCCGTGCCGCGAGGCACGGTACAGGCCTCCTGAGTTTGTCCCTTCATCAATGAAGTACCACCAGCACGGATTGTCGACCGTTCAGCGCGCCTTTTTCAGGAAGCGTCCACTGGGCCGCGGCTTTCGCCGTCATCCACTCCGGACGCGCCAATGGTTCTCTCGAGGTGCCCAACGGTCCCTGAGTGCGATCGGCTCGGGCGGGAATTTTTGCTGTTCACTTAAGGATATGAGCGTAGGAGGCTTCGTCTTGAATGGCTGTCCAACTTCATTGAACTGTGGTCAAGGACCCGGAACGTATGTGAGGACGTAGACTTGGCACATTCGCTGCGTTTCCTCGCACGCCGCACATTGCTGTCAGCGGCCGATCACATCGTCACCAATCCGCTGATCCGCTGGACCTGGACCGGCCCGAGCAACGACGACCTGATCGGGGCCCTCGCCGAGTTCCGCCCCACCGACCGCGAAACCATCCTCGAGATGATGCAGGGCCGCTATCTGCTGGCGTCGAAGCTTGTCGACACGCACGGCGTCTCGCCCTTCTCGCTCGAAGTCGATCACGACGACTGGCACGACGACCTGCAAGCCTTCGCCTGGTTGCGCCATTTCCGCGATGCCCGCACCGACGAGGAGCGCCGCTTCGCCCGCACCCTGACGCTCGACTGGATCGGCCGCGAGGGCCACTTCAACCGCGACAGCTGGGGCCCGGCACTCACTGCCCGCCGCGTCCTCAACTGGCTGCGCCACTACAACATCCTCGTCGAAGGCGCGTCGCCGGAACAGACCCAGCAGATCGGCCGTTCGCTCTCTACGCAGATCTCTTCGCTGAAGATCCGCGCCCTGCTCTCGACCGACCCGGTTGATGCGCTGCTCGTCGCCATCGCGCTGGTTGGCGTCGCGCTCTGCTCCGACCGGCCCGGCGCCGAGGTGGATGCCCGTGTTCGGCATGTGCTCAACCTCGTCGACAGCCAGATCGACGAGGACGGGCTGCATCGCAGCCGCTCCGCCAAGATCCAGATCCTGTTGCTGATCGAGCTGATCACCATCAAGCAGGCGCTGCGCCGCGACCATGAGCAGGCCTCGAACGATCTCGACGAACTGACCGAGAGCATGCACCGGGCGCTCGACGCCATTTCGCTCGGCACGGGCGAGCCCGCCTATTTCAACGGCACCGGCCAGATGGCGCACGACCTGATCGTCGCCGTGCAGGCCCAGAGCGCCGCCCGCGCCCGACAGACCGGCACCGCCGGTGGCTATGGCCGCCTGATCGCCGGCCGCTCCATTGTCGTCGCCGACTCCGGCCTCGTCGCCGATCCGGAGTTCACCGCGCACGCCCATGCCAGCGCCCTCGCCTTCGAGTTCAGCCACGGCCGAGACCTCGTGGTCTGCAATTGCGGCCCGGCCCCGTCCGACTATGACGATGCGCTGCTGTTCCGGCAGGGCATCGCCCACTCCGCGCCCACCATCAATGCGCTGTCCGCCGCCGCTATCGCGCCCTCCGGCCCGCTCGCCGGGCGCCTCCTGCCACTCGGCCGGCCCAGCGAGATCGAGGCCCGCAGCTCCGATGAGACACTGATCATCACGGCCCACGGCTATGCCGAGCGCTTCGGCGTAACGCTGGAGCGCCACCTGACCCTGCTGGCCGAGGGCAAGACCCTCGTCGGCCAGGATCGCTTCGTGCGCCACCGCAACCGCGTCTCCGGCGCCGCCGCCATCCGCTTCCACCTCGCCCACCAGACCGAGGTGCAGCTGACCGACGACCTCGTCCGCCTGCGCCTCAACTCCGGCGCGGTGTGGACCTTCCTGTGGGAAGGCGCCGACATGCGGATCGAAGACAGCGTTCGCCAGTCGGCCTATTTCGGCTTCCACCGAACCAAACAGCTGGTGCTCGAGACGCTGGTCGCCGACGCCAACGAGGTCAGCTGGATTTTTACCCTCGAAGAGACCTAACCATCTAAGGCTATACTCAGTGGGGACAGCGCCAACCACCGTTGGCACCTCGTTCGCTGTGGATCCAAATTGAGCTGAGTTGATTCGCGTACGCTTGCATAAAGTGTGCGGCCGCCTATCTGGCGAGTAATGTGAGGCAGTTATGAACAAGCCGGCGCCCAAAGAGCCCTCGATGGACGAGATTCTGTCATCGATCCGTCAGATAATCGCCGACGACGACGCCGGGGTGGCGCCGAAGAAGCCGGTAGTGCCGGCACCACCGCCGGCCCGCAGCTTCATCCCGCAGCCGGTCGTCGAGCCCGAGCCGCTGGCGCTGTCGCCCGAGCAGATCCTGCGCGATACCGCCGCCGAAGACGAAGCCAAGCCCGGCCTCAGCTTCTCCGAATTGCTCGGTGGCGCCTCGCCGGCGCCCGACCTCGACGCGACGCTCGTCGATCCGGACGACATTTCCTTCGATCTGGAGGAGGATGACGAGCCCGCCCCAGCCCCAGTGTTCACGCCGCCGCGCGCAGCGGTCCCCGCATACGAGCGCCCGGCGCCGCGTCCCGCCGCTTCGGTAGCAATGGCCGCCCCGATGCCCGATCCGTCGCTCTCGTCCGACATCGCCGAGCAGCTGCTCGAGCCCACCACCCAATCGGCGGTGAAGAGCACCTTCGCCCGTCTGTCCGGCCTCTCGACCGTCACTAGTGGCGTCACCATCGAAGACATGATGCGCGAAATGCTGCGACCCATGCTGAAGGAATGGCTGGACGAGAACCTCCCCTCCGTCGTCGAGCGCATGGTCGAAAAGGAAATCGCCCGCGTTTCGCGTGGGAAGTGAACGCAGCAGTGGGGAACATCATGGGGACATTTGCAGCGCCACCATATTTAGTCAGATTTTACAAATGGTTGCACAGATTGTGGGCGGAGCGCTCCTCCTCCGCACTCCCCTAAGGGGCGAACACAGAATTTGGAAGAAGGGGCTGGAGTTCAGGGTCGTCGCGGTTGTCGCCTGTGACGAGGGCGTTTTGCCACTCGAGGAGCGGATAGGCGACGTCGCTGACGAATTCGAATGGGATGAGGTAGTCTCGACCGAACGCCAGCTACTGTACGTTGCCGCCACCCGATTTGCGGTCACCATGATAGTGCAGGCCCCAGCGCCATCAAACCGCTTCAGGAATTTTCTTGAGAAGACCGTATTGGAGCGGCCAAGGTAGGCTCGGCAACCAGCAACTCAAGTAGCTCTTTGACTCCCGGTAGCCCAGAATGGATCAACTTTGCCGCCGGCATGCTGCGTGGAGCATAGGGACGACACTCGTCGAGGATATCAATCAGCCCCTTGTCTGCGGATACGACCAGGTCGGTCTCGAGAAGATAGGAGAACAACTGGGTGTCCCCACTTGAGCCCGGACTTACCTTACGAAACCGCTGTTGGAACTTGTGGGCCCACCGCAACCACTGTCGGGGGAGATCAGTGGACTGCGCTTCGTAGAGCCAGAACTCGTTCCAACCCTTGCTGAAAAGCAGTTCACCTTCCAACGGCAGATAAGGTCCCAGCCAGTCCCGCCGAGGGTTGCCACGCTCGGTCAAGGAACGGGTTATCTCCTCAAGCCGCTCAACCCTCCACGCCTCAACCCAGTCTCCCTTCCATCCGGGGATCGGGCTGATTGGCATGGCCAATACCTTGTCCATCGACGGCCTATGCTTCCACCCGCCTTTAAGCATCTCCTCCCGACGCGCCTTGACGTCGGCGTGTGCAGCCTCGGCCAGGTTGCCCTCTCTATCTCGAAGCCATGCCGCTTCGCCCGAGGGTGACCGCTGGCATCTGCGCCAAAAGCCCTTTCGAGACCACTCATCTCGCAGGGCGGCGACAGTCTCCAGATGAGGGACGTCTCTCAACCAACCGGGCCGCAGCGATCTTATCGCGGTAAGGATTTCTTGTGCTTCAGAAAACGCCTCGGGCATCAAGCGATGGAACTGCGGTTTTGTCTGAACGCCAACAATTGTTCGCATCAAGGCAACATCATTGAACCGGAGCGTCTCGAAAACGACCGCAGGGGCAATTTGGACATGCCATCGTCCGTCCTTGGCAAATCTGATGAGCGCGTCTTCACGTCGAGCGTCTGCAACGTAGCGCCACACGTTAGTGTCGAGGAGCATCCTTGGCTTCGCCATCGATCTACCCCCCTCCAATCGCTCGCCGAAGGCCGCTTCTGTTGCCCGTTCTCGTCGCAATAATTACCGTGCGAGATGGCAATCGCACAATCGGCGTGGTAGCGGCCAAATCTTTCCGGGCGGCTTTCATCCCACCCGCTGTTGTCGAACCTCTGAGAAGCGTCTCAGTCCTTTTGCCGCTAATACTTGAGGACGAGGACAGCAGCAGCGAGAGGTCGGCACTCCGCCCGGTTCTCAGCAGAACAGCCCCCGTAGATTGAGGCACGGTTCTGGAGTTGGCCGCTGCCTGCCATGCAGGTTTGGGAGCGGCTCTCCCCGTTGGCCAACGGCGGCCTCCAGATAGGTCCTGTCCGTATGGAAGTCCGATGGTTTGGGGACGGGCTTGGCGATCGTGCGAGCAGGAGGCTCGACCGCCCGGATCAGTTCCAGTGCTTCCTGAGAGCGGCCCAATCTCTCTCGACCGCCTCGTGCACTTTCGAAAGGCCATCCTCGCTGGCCGCGGCAAATGCGGCTCTCAGATGTTCCGCGATGCGATCCATCTCGTCCACAACCTGTTCGAAGGGAGGCTCAAGACCCCTGAGCGCGAACTCCGCCGTAAGGTCGCTCTGCTGCTGAGAGGGCCAGTCCTGCGGGGCGCTGGCACACCGGCGCATCTCGGAAACGAATTTGTCCGACAATTCCGGTGCCGTCAGGGCGGAGAAGCGGCGACCACGCCTCAGGTAGCTGTCAATACTATCGACGTCCTGCTTCGCCAGCAGCTGAAAGGCGGCCTCTCTGGCCGGGTTCCTCGTCATTGTCGTGCTCCATCGTCCCTAAAGCGTACGTTCGTCCGGCGGAAGCACATAGATGACCATTCCCGCCCCCGTTCAGAGCCGCCTAGTTGGCTTGCAGTGCCTAGGCGGCATCCGGTGATATTATGCACCGTATATGCGGACTTATATCATCGGAAATGATGATACTTGGAGGCCCGTATGGTCGAGTCGCGTAAGGCGAACCCCGTTAACGTCGAATGGGAGACGCGGGCGAAGAACCTTTTGAAGGCTGCGCTGAAGCGGAAGGGGATAACCTACGCGCAGTTGGCAGAAGCGTTGAAAGGACTCGACATTCACGAGACCGAGCGCAACTTGAACAACAAGATAAGCCGTGGGGGCTTCACTGCTGCGTTCTTCTTACAATGCCTAGCCGCGATTGGCGTCCAACAGGTTCAACTGTAGCGCTCTGGCTGATCGCGTTAGCGGTCTGGTCCGCGTTAGTATGGGGCGTAGCCCAGCAACAGGCATATCGCGCCCACTACAGCGACTACGCTACCGGCCAGAACGCCGAAGACGCCCGCAAGGAAATCACCAACGTATGCGCGACTGAGACGGCTTCGGGTGCCTACGTAGAGTGCGTCGAGCGCGTGCTTGGTACCGAACGCGACAATCGCCGCGCCGACAATGATCTGAAGGCCCAGGAGAACATGGCGCTTTGGGCCGCTCTGATGGTTGGCACCACCGTGGTCCAAATCGTCATTGGAAGCATTGGCCTTTTCTTGCTGATCGGCTCGTTTCAGCAAGGACGCATTCAGGCCCACGCCTCTCAGCGTGCCGTCGGCAAGGCCACCGTCGCGAATGTTGTAGCCCGCGAAACGGGGCAAGCGCAGGTCCGCGCCTACCTGTCCGCCCACGACTTCCAAATATGCGAATTCAACGATCCCGTGCTCGGTGAAATAGTTGTGTTCAAGTTCCAATACGCCAACAGCGGAAATTCGCCTGCTCGCGCCGTTAGGATCGCTTGGCGGTTTGGTTTCTCTGAGGGGCTCGCGACTCCATCGGAGTTCATCGAGCCAATGTATACTTTCCGCGGTGACCTGCGTGCATCCGGTAGCGACGAGTTTAGCAGTAGGCTGGAAGGTATCGATCTGGATAGATTCACCCGCCCTGAACCTGCTGGCTTTCATGTCCAAGTATATCTTTGGTACAGAGATGCTTTCGGTTTCCGGCAGCGCGATGATTTCCATGTCTGGATAGAGACGGGTGCCGTCGACTATCACATCGCCAACCTCGTGGATGACAGTTGGTTTAGCCTTCAGACCGTTCCCGACGGAAAGGCCGACGATGAGTGGTACCGAAAGCACTAGCGCGCACAGCGCCGCCGCGATCACTCAGCGCACCCTTGGTGCGTTTGATACATAAGGCCGTTCGTTCGCTAGAGAGTAGCCTCATCTTGCGGGAGCACGTTGATGACGATCGGGCGCCCTGCTGTGGCGTCGTTCTCCGCTGCTGCTACTGGTCCCTCGATCCGGTTGAAGATTTCCCGGGTCGCTGCAATGTCGCCTTCCCGCGCACGCTCTACCAACATATCGGCGACCGCGCGGTAGTTGGTGCGTCCGTCCGGGAGCTTCTCCGAAAGGGCAACACGTAGCGCTTCGCTTAGCGAACGGCCGGCCGGCCGGCGACCTTGACCATACTTATTTCCTTGCAAGAACGGCATGTTAAAAACCTACCAAGTGCTTCTGTTTGCGTCTATCGAGCGTCTTGAGGCTAGTTGCGGTGAAGAGCGCCCCGGAGCTTCTCGAGATCCTTCGGCGTGCGGCCCGCCTCGACCAAGAGAAGGGCTTTCGCAACGGCGTTCGCAAGCTTCACCAGATCGAGATGTTGCAGGCGAACTTCGTGGACGTTCATCAGCCGCAATCCTACGTCCCTGAGCCGTACCGCATCACCAATTGTGATACGAACCTCGTCATAATTGGGGGCAAGTACCTCCACGGTTAGAACGCGCCCATGTTCGCCGCGCACGACCCGAAGCGTCGCCGATTTCCTGTTCATTTGAGGACAACTCGCGGTTTGAGGTACAGAGACGCCCGTCGAATAACGAGGGGCTGAGCGCTCGTTTGCTCGCTACCAGATACGGAACGCCCCCTCCTCGGCGAAGTTGGCTACCTCCTCGGCCATGGCGTCTCCGTGGTGGCGGGCTTCGATCGCCCGCACCCTTTCCACTCCGTCGAATGGGTCGGCTTTGATCGCCACGCTCGCCAGTTCGTGACGCAAGGCCTTGGCGAATGACATTGCATCGGCACCAGTCACGAGTTGGCCGTCGCTGGTAGAGTAGTTCCCGCTCCAGTTGGAGCCCTTCCAGTCGGTCGTCCAATCTTCCGGCTGCTCGGTTCCATTCGGCTGCCAACCGTTGGCGACGGCCGTCTCGAGCAGCCATGCCCAATTTCCGTTGGTCAGCGAAAGCACTCGTTTCTCGTTCGCTAGGTCGTAACCCATCTCGAAATCCAATCTGGTTGTGTGCAGGTGCCCGGGGAAATTCGGAGCGAGTGGTCATAGGACGAACAAGCCCACCGGCGGTGAGCTTGTTCCTAGACCTCGTCGATCGGTGCCCGTGGAGCCATCCGTCGCTTCGGGTCCCTGTCATCGCGAAGCCCCGTGACAGGTTGGTGGCTACTTTCTCGACGCCTGGGCTTGGCATCGGCGATCCCGCTTCCACCTTTCGGACTGCGGTTGGGGTTTGATCGCGCCCCGTGGAACCCCTTTAGGCCCGATGCGCCACCGTCTTTCGACCGTCCACATCGACCGGCGAACGCGGTTGCCCCGCGTTGTCGCTCGTCGGTTACTGGCTCACGTCGCTTTCGACGCCATAGGCAGAGCGGCGCTCCACGCCTCAGCGTCCGCTGCGAGGATGAGCGTGCGCTTGCCGAGTTTACGGGCCGTCAGACGACCCGACTTGATCTCTTCGTAGGCCTTGGTGCTGCCGATCTGGTAGGCGGCACAGAACGCTTTGATCGTGTAGGCGAGGACAGCGCCGTCTTCATCGGACATGGGATGGCTCCTGTTTGAAGAAGCCCACCATTTATCGCCAGCGCTCGCGTCCGTCCGGTTGAACAAATGCGCACGGGTGCCTCAGTCACTGGCCAGATGTCGTTTCCCGCGCGCGAGGCTGGTTTTGACCGTGCCGGCTTGCCGCCTTATTGCCGTCGCCACTGCCTTGATCGCGGAGGCCTCGCTCTCGTTCGGGGCACGTTTTTTCTGCTCCCGAACGCGTACCGCAACCTCGATATCATCAAGGAGCGCTGAGTTTCTTCCGCGCCGACGGTGGCGAAGTTCAAGAAGCCCCTTTTCGTTTAACACAAGCCATCCCTCCGAGTTGCCGCCGGGCCCAGCTGTCGAGAAGACCGCCGCAAGGGACATGAGAAGGGCGGAGGGTTGGGTCTCGAGAGCTAGCAGCCTTGTCATGGCTTTTCGACATTCGGCATCCTCGCGAGAGGTTAGGCCCCGACCCCTTTTTTGCTGCCCGCGCCTATACGTGAAGCCATGGTCAAGGAAAGTAAGCGCATTGAGCAAGTCGCGCTGCTGCGGGCTGAGTTGGTTATCATACCAGATGATGTTTTCGCCTCGCTCCTCCGTCTCCCGTGAAGGGAGATCGTGGTTCACGGCGGAGAAGGCGTCAGCGATGCGATCTATTAGTTCGCGAGGAGGTGTTGCGGAGCCAAGCAGGCCAACAATGGCCGTTCGGGCGTCATCGGCTTCCAATGAGCGCTCAAAGAACGACAGGGCACGACGCAGTGTCGCGCGGTCACCGATCACGTTCGCCCCCGAGACTTTAAGTCGATAACGTTGCCGGCGGGCGGGATCAGGCAGTAGCGTTCCCACGCCTCCATTAGTTCACGCCGTTTCTCCAAAGCATCTGCCCGCCGGTAGGCCTGCTCTGTCGCGTCGCCAACTCTATGGGCTAGGGCCGCCTCGGCGACTTCGCGCGGGAATGAGGAGAGATCGCCCGCCCAGTCTCGGAAGCTAGAACGGAAGCCGTGGGCGGTGAATTGATCGACCTTGAGGCGTCGCAATAGCATTTCCATCGCCGAGGCGGACAGTGGGCGTTTTGGTCGCTGACCGAAGAAGACGAAATCGGAAGTGCGGGCCTCGTAGAGAGGCTTCAGGATCGATAAGACATGGTCGGTGAGCGGTACCCTGTGCTCGCGAGAGGCCTTCATGCGCCCAGCTGGCAGTACCCACCTACGTCCTTCCAAGTCGATTTCCGACCACGTGGCCCCAAGCACTTCGCCGCTGCGCGAGGCCGTCAGGATTAGGAACTCAAGCGCCCTGGCCGCCATCGCCTCGGATTGGCCCAGACGCGCCATGAATGCAGGGACGTCCGAATAGGGCATCGCAGCGTGATGTCCGCGCGTTAGCTTGGCCCGAGGTGGCAAAATGCTCTTTAAGTGGCCGCGCCAGCGCGCGGGATTTTCGGCACCGCGCCAGCCACGCGCCGCGGCGAAGTCAAGCACGCGCTCTATCCGGCCACGCAGGCGGGAGGCCGTCTCGGGCTTCTCCTGCCAGATCGGCTTCAGCACGGCTAGAACGTCCTCCGTTGTGACCGAAGAGACCAACCGACCGCTCAGCCGTCGGCAATACTCGGTCAGGGTCATTCGCCACTGGGCCCGGTGCTTGTCGTTGCGCCACGCCCCCTCCATCGATCCGAGGAACTGATCGACGCACTCTTTAAAGGTAGGCACCGCGTCCCGGCTGCGCTCAGCGATCGGGTCACGGCCATCCGCTACGACCTCACGATGCTTGGCAGCCAGCTTCCTCGCAGCCGCAAGTGGCACCGCCGGGTAGCTCCCCAGTCCCATCTCTCGACGTCGCCCACCAATTGCCCACATGAATAGCCAAGAGCGCGACCCCGTTGCCGTAACGTTGAGGTAAAGACCACCACCGTCCGAGTGGCGGCCGACCTTTAGGCCCGACGACTTGACGTATGTGTCTGTCAGCTTCCATGTTGTGCGCGGCATGACTTCCCCACTTTCTTCCCCACTTCAAAATGGGGTTAAGGGCGGACCTACGCAATGGGCGGCGAACAACGGCGTAAGATACTCACTGATTTTTCAGCGACCTAGCGAAAGTCGGCGAGTGGCGGCGAACGATGGTACGGAGGACTTTCTCTCCGCCAGCGGCACACAAATCGCTGGACGATCAGAACCTTAGCTGTAATCAATGAGTTAGCGCCGCCCGATTGGTACACACGGGTGGTACATATGGTCCTCACGATGGCGCGCCCCTGGAAGCATCCGGACACCGGCATCTAGTGGTTTCGGAAACGCGTGCCGGACGCGCTGCGTGCCGTTGTCGGCAAGCGCGAGGAACGCTTCAGCCTCAAGACCAGAGAGCCGGAGGAGGCGAAGCGCCTTCATGCGGCCGCGCTGCTCGAGGTCGAGACGCGTTGGGCCAACCTTGCGCAACCTGAGCGAAGCATCTCCGAGCGCGAGGCTATCGCTCGGCCAGCGTACGAATGGCTCAGGGGCCAATATGCCGACAATCCGTCGCAGCAGATCTTGTGGGATCCGGAGCTCTACGAGGAGCTGTTTGCCTCTCCACCGCCCTTCGCAGCCGGAATGACCCTCAGCGAGTTCTTGCTGGCGCCCCCGGTGATGACGCCGCAGAAGCAGATGATGCTGAGGCTACTGGACGAGATGACCGATGAGCTGATTCAGCGGTCGGGCAAGGGGATCCGCAACGTCGCCGTTCCCGCCATCATTTCCAACGATAGCCTCAAAGCCGCACGGGAAGGCCGCACGGGGACGGCGCCAGCATGTCCGATTAGATGGCCGCCATTTCGAACGTGAACCGCAGCCCTCGCAACGAGATTGACCGATCGCCGGGTTACCGAGGGACTTCGTATCGGCGAATAGAGGTGTCCCAGATCCAAACCGATCCACCCCCATAGGCGACGTAGCCAAGCCCACCCTTGCCCAGATAGCGCCGCGCTACCGCGTTGGAAGTGGGATCGATCTGTAGTAACGGCGCGATGCCAGTGATCGATAGCCAGACGGCGTTGTCGCCGTATGCGATCATGCCGGTGTAGCTGGGTGATGTCGTTGCGATGGTCGCCAGAACAGCACCGGTTGACCCGTCGATCCGCTGTACGGTGCCGTCGGCCGCGTTCACGACCCATACGGAGCCGCTCCCCACTGCCATGAACTTGGGTGATTGCCCAAGTTCGATCGTCGCGACGATGTCATTGGTCGTCGGGTCGATGCGGTAGAGTTCGTTCCCGCTCATGGCGGTAACCCAAACCGAACCATAGCCAACGATCACGCCGCCACCGCCGAATGGAAGTGCGATCTTTGCTTCGATGGCCCCGTTCGAGGCATCGAGACGGGTAAGCATCTTCTCGAAGTTCTCGGAGGTAACGACCCAGACCGATCCAAAGCCGACATCGAACTGGCCTTGCACCGACAACATCGGCGCCGCGAACTCCTCGATAACCGTGTTCGTTTCAGGATCGATCTTGACGACGACACTTTTTCCGGCGTCCGCTACCCATATGGCGCCCTCACCGGAAGCGAGCCCTCGCTGTCGAAAGCTGGCATCGGGCAGAACGATCTCGTCTACTTCGTTGGTTTCAGGATCAACCCTTATTAGCGTGCTCCCACCTCGACATGCCCACAGCGCATCAAAGGCAAACTCCAGGCTAGCTGCCTCGCCTGCGTGTAGCGGGATTTCTGTCTCGAGGACGAGAGTCTCAATGGGCAAGTCCTCAGTGGCCAACGCCTCTGCCAAGCCTGCCATGGTCAAGAGCAGTCCCCACGTGATTGCGTAGCCTGCGGTGGCAAGTCGTGTCAGGCCTCTCCTCCGTGTCGGTTTGGACAGGGAAGATGCTTGAGCCCGAGCGAGCGTGGAACCGATGGGGCGTTGTCCGAGATCACTGACCGCGCCATTGCAAAGAAGCACCGACGCGCTGCGATCGAGGGAAACGGCCGATTAAGCGTGCCGCCCGGACGCGACTCAATAATAGCGCGCCCAGCCAGCAGGCAACAACGGGCTTGCTATTTTGGATCGGCGGCAGGCGCCGATCACACGCCACGCGGGCCTGACACAAACGAAGGACTCTGCCAACGTCCGCTGCTGGCCCAAAGCTGTCGTCAGCAGGGGAGCCGTCTAGAGTGCTGCACTGGTTCTCGAAGCGCCGGCGTCGGATCCGGTCCCAGAGCGCGGACCATCGATGCCGACGAGCAGGCGCGACCGTTGCTGGCGATGATCTACAGACTTAAGACATTCGCGCCGATACCCGGGTCAATGCGGCGTTCTAAAGTTATCTCGTGAACGGTAATCGTGACTTCCAAGGATCCGCCCCCGCCTGAGGTGGGTGTGAAAGAGCCCGCTAAGCGTCTTTCTTCATTTCAACGCGAATGCCGTGAAGAGTCTGGTCGGATCCATTGAACACGCGCCCGGCGGGTTGCGGCGCCATGTGTACGACGAGGCAGCCCTTGCCATTCCAAGCGTTGGCAGCCTGGATGACATCGCGATTAGGTGGCAGTTCAGTTCCATCGGGCGCCACGTCGACTACCGGTGGCTTAATGGCGTCGAAAACAAAGATCGAAGGCCAACGATGATGATGCACCGGCTCTTCATCATTTGGCTCGAGCGTTACCTCAATGACGCGGATATTCTCGTTCTCGAACAATACTTTGTGGCGCTTCGGTGCGGCGACTACCGCATCGAGAGCTGGATCCCAAGTCGAGGGATCGTCGATACTGTTTTGCAAGTTCATCTCAACCTCCCCTTGTCGAACGCTAACTCTTTACATCTGGATTCCGATATTTGGAATATATCTGACACGCCACCCTGGCGTCATTGCTTGGTCGCGTGACGCCAACCTCAAGGAGGGCGAGTTCGGTCCGCCCATGGTGTTGTTCCAGGCAAGCGACGTGCCGAGTGCGGCCCCGCCATCTCGGCAGGCCGCATGCGATGGGCTCCCCTTAGCGTCGCCAAAACCGTCCGCCGCTTCCGCGCTGCACTAGGCCGATAATGACGAGAAGGATCACCGCACCAATCGTGGCACTCACGACTGCCGCCACCATCCCAGTTCCCAAAGCGATGCCGAGTTGCGGGAGTAACCAGCTGCCGATCAGTGCCCCAACAACGCCGACCGCCATGTTCCCCATTAGGCCGAGACCCGAGCCCCTGACAATCAGGCCGGCCAGCCATCCCGCTATCAGACCCACGAGGAGGATGACCAATAGGCTTTCAGTGCTCATTTGCTGTGTTCTCCAAACCATTGCGCCCCACAGGGAAGTAAAAGCCGCCCCGCAGGTGGCGGAGCGGCGACAGTATCCCCGGGGGCGTGGGGTCTGCTGACCAGAACGGTCACGCTCAGCAACGATCGGGCGAATGCTTTCGTTCCGGCCGCTGCTAATTCACCTGTACTGATTGCCTCGGTACCAAACTAAGCTCTGAGGGGGCCGCTGACGGCTCGCCCGAAGCGCTGCAAGCAATTGCTGCCTGCGTGCACCGGTTTAGCGACGCTGGTTCGATCATTACGCTCCCGCGGGAGCATCTAAATCGCGTCAGGGACGTTGTGGATGCCGCCATGAAGCCCACAACCACATCTAGCCGCATCAGCCGACTGATCTACCGCCTCGCAGACTTCCTCTCAGACTGGCGAGGGTTCATTGCCACTTTTCTTGCCCTGATGGCAGGGATCGGCATCGGTGCTGCGTTGCAATTCAACGAAGGCTTCATGTTCGGCTTCAACATTTTCCTCTCGGTGGCGGCCATCGTCATCAGTGGCGTTATCCTTGTGGCCGGCGCGCGCAGTGAGGCGGCCCTGCACGTGAAGCTCGACTACCTGATCGAGCACTCCCCCGCCACCAACAAGGTCGTCGGCCTGGAACACAAGGACGCGCGGGAGATCGAAGAAGAGCGCCGCCGCGTCGAGCGGGAAGTTGCTGAACCCAGGCGACGACCATGAACGCGCGCCCAGCCCGGCTGAATGGGCTGTTCTCGCTCAGGGAGGCAGGCATCGAGCGGCACGATGAACAAGACGTCCAAGTAACCGAGCAAACGACTTCGCCCCTCTCTTCACGTTGTCCAGCACGCGCACCTCCGAGCCAGCCGTGGTTGAAGCGGTGCCGGCGGCGCTGCGTGGAGGGCCGGCCTTAGAACCGATCAGGTATGAGGCATGCCACAACGTGCCGCCTATACCGAGAGCTAGGACCGCTGCAAGCACCAGCCAGACGAGTACAACTGCCCAGCCCCAATCAAATCGTCCTCGCAGTAGGTAGTCCCCCTTTGACGGAGGCCAGCCAATCCGAACTTCCTTAGAACCGCTGAACGGCTGGTGGAAACGGCAACGTCACCGCCGACTTTTGTTTCGCCCAGGAGTCAGGTTGCCGGGGCCACGTCGGCCGGTACGACCTGCCGCATCTTGCCGTCCTCGTCGGGGGCGAAGACTTGAGCCTTGCGGCCCACGTCACCGAAGATTTCGGCGAAGCGGAACGCGTTGGCAGTTGCATGTTGGGCGGTCTCGAACGGGCCATAGGACTTGCCCTCGCAGTCGACCCACCATTGGTCCATGCTCTGGACCACCAGAAACCAACAGGTCTTCACGGACGGTCGAACCTCACAACGACTTCCATCGACCCGCGCCGGACCACGGAACAGGGCACCGATCCCTCGTTGGGGACCGACAGCTTGAAGGCGGAAGGAAGAGTGGCGTTACGGCCAACGCGAAGCATTGCACCGGTGCCGGATGCGAGGGATGCACATTGCAACTCGCAGCGATCTCGCCATCGACGATGGATGTTCCCTTTCAGCACGCGCTGTCTGGGAAAACTCCAGAAATCAGTCATTTGGGCCCCTTGCATATCGTCTGACCCAATGCAGCCAGGGCGGCGTGGTTCCGGACCACCGACTTCAGTCGGTACTCACGCGGCCGCTAGGGGAAGGGAGCGGCGGGCGCCCCGATGAGCGCCTGGAGCGCCCGCCGTGAGATGCCCCTCAGGTTGCGGCGAACGAAGGGCATCCGGCCAGGCCCCGCAGAAGAGCCTGGTTACTGATGGGGACGCCGACCCTCGTTTTGCAGACAAACCAATCAAGGCGGAGCGCGTTGGTTCCAGGAGGCGGACTTCAGTCGCCACCCGCATGGCGCCTGAAGTCGTCGCCCGGAACAGGTCCCCTATGTCGGGGTTCATGCACCACACCCGGCTCTAGGAGATCAAAAATGAAAACGCTACTCGCACTATCCCTCGCCTGCGCAATGGCGATCGGCTCGGCCCCGGTCCTCGCACAGGACAACAATGCCAACCCGGCTGCACCAGGACAGGACCGCACCTGCCTGGTCACGACTGGCGTGCCGAACAGCTGGAACGACGTCGACGTCGTCGGCACCAAGTGGCTGCCGCGCAAGGCCGCGGAAGCTCAAGCGAAGAAGGACCCCACCACGATGAAGACCTTCGAGTACGCCGACGACCCACTGGTACTCAATCACACGTACGCCTCGGCCGAAGAGCTGTGCAACAAGCACTTCGTGAAATGACCACCTCAAGCCCGCGCTGACCTGCTTGCCCGAAAACCGAGCCGACAGCCGATGCGCCTCCGCTTCAACTGCCGACTGTCGAGGTCCCGGTCTCCAATACGGAGGCTGGGGCCTTCTGCGTTCCTTCTTCGATTGGTACTGAGAATGAAGCAACGACCGCCCAGGCGAGCACCAAGGCTGCCAAGCCTGCCGCCAGGGCAACCCAGATTGCGCGATCTGACTGAATAGCTTTGTACCCTCGGAGATGCCTTGCGCTTCGTAGCGGACGGCGGCTAGCCGGACCAAAGTCCGTAGTGGGACGGCCGGGGCCGGCAGCACCGGCATCTTGGCGCGCGAGCCAAATGGCGCCATCGACCTCGTGCGGCTCATCGTCCTCGTCGAACCCGAACCACCCGCACCAGTAATGGAACTCAAGGTTCTGTACCTCGCGATCGGCGCTCGGCCGTGGTGGTGAGCCAGTTAGCCAACTGGCGCCAACCCGGATCGATTTTTGAGATGCGGAGTTCCTCACAGATCGGGGAGGCCGGGCGATGACGCGTTACTTCTTTGACCTCCATGATAGCGCCGACGGCGTGTTCAACGACCTGGAGGGGCAACAGCTTGCCACTGACGAGCTAGCGCGAGTTCAGGCTGCGCTTACCCTCGCTGAGATAGTTCGAGACTGTCTTCCCGATGACAGCTCCCCCAGGGACCTAATAGTCGTCGTGCGCACCGATGCTCACGGACCGCTGTTAGAAACCCGTCTGCATTGGGAGACGCACCATCTAGAGGGCCGGACCGGAGAATTACCCTGACCTCCAATTACCACAGGAGACAACTGCGCGATGCGCTTCTTCAAAGATAACGGTCTGACCATTGTCCTGATGGCTGCGTTCCTCGCAACGTTGATGGGCATGCTATTCGCGGGGTGGATGGCCAACAATGCCGAACTCGCCGAGCATGGTTGGGCAACCATGGGGCTCCTGGAGTTCTTCCTCTCCGGTGAATTCAACTCTGCCGTGTTCGAGAACTGGGAGAGCGAGTTTCTCCAGATGGGGTTCTATGTCGTCCTGACGTCGTTCCTGTTCCAGCGTGGCTCGTCGGAATCAAAAGATCCGGACGCTGCCGAGGAGGTAGATGAAGATCCGGCAAAGAAGAGCCGCAACAAGTCAGCGCCTTGGCCGGTACGAGCGGGCGGGCTGTGGTTGTGGCTCTATTCCTACTCGCTTGGGATCCTGCTTGCGGGACTCTTTCTCGTTTCTTTCGTCGCCCACTGGCTTGCCAGCGCGGCGGCGGCGAACGAAGAGGCCGCCCTCCACGGGGAAGCACCAGCAACTCTGGTCGATCACCTCTTTAGCGCGCCGCTGTGGTTCGAATCCCTCCAAAACTGGCAGTCCGAGTTTCTGTCGACTGCAGTAATCGTGGTGCTCTCGATCTTCCTGCGGTTCCGCGGATCCCCAGAGTCAAAGCCTGTGGCCGCGCCCCATGCAAAGACAGGAGGGTAGCGCAACCGCACCACTCGCCCCACATTGAAGTGGGCCGCCCACCGGCCCACTCTCACCCTTATCGCAACCTCTTGACGGGTCCAAAGTCCGCTCCCATCTGGCAGGTCGTCAGCGGTCAAACCGCATTGCTTGTTTCAGACGATCGGAGGAAGTGATGGGACATCGGCCCTTTTCCAAACCTGTATTCTTGAAGCTCCACCACACGGGAAATTTCCAGGCGCGAAGCGCGTGGGAGGCTCTGGAATATCTCGACCTGCATTGGCCGGAAGCGCGGACCGCGCACTACCGCCAGGCTCGCGCCCTCTGCCAGTCGGCAGTGGACGGTTTCGTTGATGCCGAAGCTGCTCGGAACGCTGTCGTCGACGCAGCCCAGCGGGCAGGAGTTCTAGCTAGAGGCTGGGAAGTTGACGGTGTGCCCACCAACACGGTGTTTGTCGCGAACCGCCCCTCGTGGACCAGTGACGCCGAGGACGATGACGTAACTGACGTAGACCTTATCGGGTACTATCATCCCCGCGAGATCCTTGCGGACCCCTCAGTGGCGCCAAGCAGGAAGAAAAAGATGCTGGCGTTCTGGGGCTCGGACATTCACGCGGTGGCGGGCGCACCGGCTCTGCGGTGCGTGCGAGGAGTCACTGTCACGATCGATGACATCCGCATCGCGATGGACACACTCGACAAGGAGATCGATCCGGCCGCCATGCATCCCAAAGCAACTGGTCGAAATCATGAGGTCTAGAAGGGGAGCAGGAGCCACAGCATAACGCCCAGTCACCGGGCCTAGGGGCTCCGCTGCTGGTGGACGCTTTCACTGTGCCCGCCTCGACCTGTAGTTGGGGAAGCCCGCGGCGAGCCGAAGAAGCGGTTGCTGAGCAGCTAGCTCTGCTCTTCCTGTTGGTGCACGCCCCACGTAGCGGAGCGCTGTTCGGCAACTCCGGTTTGCACAACGATCTCCGCCACGTCTTGGGGCTGGGGGATGGAGCGCCCAGCTTTTCGGCCTAGGCGGACTTTCGGTGCTGGGAAGCGATCCTCAGGATATGCCTTCTGCACTTCGTGTCTCCATAAGAGTGAGGCCTGCCCCCAACGGAGGCAGGCTGAGTTTGCGCTATTTGTCGTTCTTGTGGCTCTGGCGACCCGCCTCGGCGTGCTGTTCGCGAGTACCGCCTTGCGTGCCGCCGGACTTGCTATCGTCGTCCTTGCGGCCCTGGCTGCTGGAGCTCTCGCTCTGCCTGCCGCCGGGAGACTGCGACTTGCCCTGGGAGCCGGCACCCTGTTTGTGGTCCGAGCCGCCGCCCGAAGACCTATTGCCGCCAGAACCTTGCTGATTGGCCATTTTGTTTCTCCTCTAAGGATGATTCCCTAGGGTGGACAAACTTGACCGTGGTGGGTTCGTTCCTGACCAAATATTTCGGTCGGAATGTCTTTTGATATTGACGGCATTGGCTGTTGGCGGCTCGCTCGACACTTGTCCCGCTTTCGCTAAGGGAGTTCGGGCATTGGACGGAACCAGGCAGGGCCGATATGCTGAGTGTTCAACAGTGGGGCGTGTACATGCCGAAGTTTCCTCCTAAGCCGCCAGCACCAAGTGTACGCGT
This sequence comes from Devosia sp. P2_G7, assembly GCF_056403495.1. Lineage (NCBI taxonomy): Bacteria > Pseudomonadati > Pseudomonadota > Alphaproteobacteria > Hyphomicrobiales > Devosiaceae > Devosia > Devosia sp. P2_G7. The sequence continues at coordinate 6,955 of NZ_JBFUFI010000012.1, read as the reverse complement.
GAAGATCGGCGCCGCCATCGAACGCAGCCGAGGGCTGTCCAAGGATGAGCGGCCAATGTCGCAGCAGGAGGTGGTCAAGGACATGATTGCCAAGCTGGATCTGCCAGCATCGCTCAAGAAGCAACTGCGCCGCCGACACGGACTGGAAAGGCACTAAAGCTCGGCCCCGACTTCAACTTTGAAGCCGGGGCCGCGAATTGCACGCTTCTGTGGCCGGTGCTAGCCGGCAGTCGCGCTCGAGACCACGTAAACGGTGACGGTGTCGCCATCCGCAGTGGCGCCCAACACATCCGCCATCGTGGCGCCACGCGATTGAACCGCAGTGACGGCCGCAGCATTGGCTTCCAACGCCTTACGAATGTTGGTTGCCCCTTCGGCGGCCAGCGCCGAAGAAGTCTCGTCCGCTGCGCAGTTCGACACGAGCACCACCTTGACGTTCGTGGCGGCAGTCAGCGCGCCCGGATCAGCCATCTTGAGGGTGCTCGTGACGCCAGCCAGGCCGCTGGCATCGCAGGCTATTGTGTCGTTGGACAGTGCTGCTAAAGCTGCCTCGGCTGCGGCGGCTTCTTCCAAGGTGACAGTACCGTCGCCGTTTGCGTCGAGCACAATGCTGGCATTGCCGCTGGCGGTGATGACGGCGTTGGCCGCGGCGATTTCCTCGGCACTGAGGGTGCCGTCGCCGTTTGCGTCGACGGTCAGGCTCGCCGTTGCATTGGCAGAGGCGCTTGCGCCAGCCGTTGCGGCCGCGGCGGCATCGGCTGCCGTTTGTTCCTCAGCGGTGACGTTGCCGTCTCCGTTCGCGTCGGCGGTTACACCGGCCGCAGCGTTAACCGTCGAGTCGACCTGCGCGTATGCCGGATTCATCGATAGTGCCAGAGCAGTGGCCAGCGCTAGAATTGAGATGCTTTTCATTGTTCTTGTTCCTTTTTGGGGCCGGGCAGCATCTCAACTTCCCCCGGGGAGTATGGTTGCGTCTCCCCGCAAGGGGGCCCTAACTCCGGCTAGTTCTCGCCGCGCCTATTTTCTCTCCCCCGTCCTGAATTTGCAGAGCTCGCGCGACAGGGCATCGATCAGCTTATCGAGGCCCGGCGTGCGCGTCCGGTGCCGCACCTGGTCCATCAGACACGACAGGGTTTGCTTGTCGGCAGCCCGGATCGAAAAGAGCGCGACGACATCCGGCCACGGCGCCGCCAGCTGGTCATGGCGGGCACATAGTTATAGCCGCTGCAACACCATGCAGTCGAGAACCGCCCACAAGTGGATGCTTGCCCCCACCACAACAAACGTATGCCAGATCACATTGTGAAAGCGCAGTCTCTCCCATAGGTGGAAAACGATCCCCGAGGAGTAAGCCACGCCGCCTGCCAGGATCAGCATGAGCGTGTTCGCCGGCAGGGCTGCGGAAAGTGACTGGAAGATAAGCAGGCCACTGAAGCCGATGCCGAGATAGAGCAACAGCGCTAACCGGCCGAAATGCTGCGGTATGATCAGCTTCAGGGCGATGCCAACGAGGGCAGCGCTCCATATGGCGACCAGCATCAACATGCCGGTGGGAGTGTCGTTGAGCAAAGCCAGGAGCGGCGTATAGGTGCCTGCAATCAACAGAAAGATGGCGGCCTGGTCGAACCTCGCCAACACGCGCTTGAGCGGGGTAATCGGCGAGAGGTTGAACGCGAACGAAACGCTGAGGACAAGCAAGAGCGAGCCTACATATACACAGATCATGGGCCATTCCGACGGCGCGGTTCGCAGTCCGCTGAGCGCCACGAGCGTTCCTCCCAAGGAACCCGCGATAAGCAAACCGATCGCATGGATTACCGCGTCGCCGATTAGCTCTTGCCGGGAGTAGGGCTCGCCGCGGTGCCACCAGGTGCGGTTGGAGAACTGAGGGGAGAAGATCATCGCTTGCCTCGCTTGGGCCTCGCTTGGGCAAAGACAACGTCATTCAGGGCGAACCGATCCGCCTCACCGTCGCTTCGCTGATCAAATCCGGCGGCCAGCACAATCTCGACGACCTCGACCGCCTGTTCGACACGGTCAGACGGGAGAAGGGCAAGATCGATGTCCTCTACGCGAGCGCCGGCATGGGCGAAGCCCTCCCGCTGAGCGAGATTACCGAGCAACACTTCGATGCGGCCTTCAACCTGAACGCGCGCGCATCATGAGCTACGCAATTGTAGGATTCGGCAGGATAGGCCAGGCCCCTCGCCCACGCCTTCGCCCGTAAGAACATCGAGGTGGCGGTCGCGAGCCGCCGGCCGCCCGAGGCGTTGGCCCCGCCAGCTCGGGCGATTGGACCCACGGTCGTCGCCAAGTCGCTGCGGGAGGCACTCGAGGCCGATACAATCATCCTGAGGGTGGCGCGCTGGTGCACGCCCGGAGCCGCACCTGGGGCCAGTTCATCTTCCAGGATTTGTTCAAGAAGGAGCAGTGATCTGCGTATGAGCCCCGTTCGAAGAGCGGGGAGACCGGCGACGGAGCGCCAGATCTGCAGGTCGCTTAGTATCTCTCGACGATCGGCGGCGTCAAGACTGCCCCTCTCGTAACTGCGACTTCGCTTGGCGAGAGTTCGACGATCACGACTCCCGTAAGAGATAGGCATCGAGCCTCCGGCGACCCGTAGCTCTGGTCAACGGGCCTGGCAGCGTTGGGGGTGGATTCATTTTCTGGGTGTGGCGGTTGATGACCGGTTTCAACAAGGCACTCGACGACCGCGACGCCGCAGCCGGTCTTGAAAGGGAGCGATCGTCGAGGAGGACATCCGCCGGGAGTTCGGCGACTACAAAGTCCACGCAGCAGAAACCTTTGCTCCCAATGAAGTGACTCGGCGGCGTAGGCCGGGTCGAGAGCGCCGTCGACAGGTTGACGGGTCGAATCCATCGGCTGCTGGAAGCGCAGGCGAACGCACCTCAGCCCAGTCGGAGGAGCGGCGCAAGATCGCCGCGATTGGCGCCGCCCTGATCCATTGGCAGAACTGTAGCGTGAAGGTGACAGTTTGGCGGCGATACGCCCGTGCTGCGCGGATCCCGCTCGCCAAGATTGCGGCCCGCAGTTAGAGTCTTCGTATCATTGGGGAGCTTTCCATGAATCGCATCACCACGGCCTTCCTCTGCGGCGTCGCAGCATTTGCATTCGCGCCTGTCACCCACGCGGCTGATCTGATCATCGAGGAACCGGCTGCGGGCATAGTCGACGTCTCGGGGGACTGGGATGGCGCCTATGTCGGCGTTTTCGCCGGTGGGGCTTGGGGCACCTATGAGGACAACGGCCCGGTCGGGGGCGACGAGGACATCTCGGGCTGGCTAATTGGCCTTGCGGCCGGCGCGGACTTCACTGTCGCCGATGGTATCGTCGTGGGTGTAGTTGCGGACGCCGCGTGGTCCGATGTGGGCTTCGGCTTCACCGATATCGCCGAAGAGTACAACTTCAGCATCGATTGGCAGGCGTCGCTCCGCGGCAAGCTTGGTTTTGACGGTGGCTCGTTCCTTCCGTATCTGACGGCGGGTCTTGCAGTCGCTGGCACTTCGGTCGATTACGTCAGCTTGGGGCCGGTGTTCGAGGATTCCCAAGTGCACGTCGGTTGGACCGTCGGCGCCGGTGTAGAGTTCGCGCTCACCGACAGTGTGTCGGTTGACTTGCTGTACAGGTACTCGGACTACGGCACGCAGACATACAACGAAGCGGGTCCTGACTACGAGGCGAGCTTCACCACCCATACCGCAAGTGTCGGCCTGAACTGGTCGTTCTGACGGCCTCATAGGATGGACGAACCACATTGGGCCGCCCTCGGGGCGGTCCTTTTTGTTTGCACGGTGCTTCACCCTCCGCGAGAAGAGCTCCACCTCAACGCGGGCCAAAGCTCCTCGCAGGATGCTTGCCTCAGTCGTCCTACTCGGACATGATCGCCCCACCTGCCTCCCTAAGATAACCCATTGGTTTGTTTGGTGAAGGTATGATCTTCGAGAACTTCGCGCACATTGCTGCGCGCGCACCGGGTACGAGCGGGCTTCGCCAGAACGGCCGTTCTTACTCCTATGGTGAGCTGGTCGAACGGATCGCCCGCATGGCCGCGGGTCTTAGGTCAGGGGGTATCGGGATCGGTGATCCAGTTGCGATCCTGATGCCCAACTCGCCTGAGCTCTTTGTCGTTGTCCACGCTCTGTTCGCGATCGGCGCCATCGCCATGCCGCTTGGCACGCATGCGACCCTAAGCGAGTGCACCGTTTTGGCGCAGAAGGCGGGCGCCGTCGCGCTCATTGTCTGCAACGAACGCACCGAACTAGGAACAAAGGTTGCCGCGAGCGCCGGGGGCATGCGGCCGTTGCGTGTTTTCGTCGCCGTCGGAGAGGGAAACTTCTCGCTTAGCACCCTTGAGGACGCGGCCCCAATCACTCTACCCAAGCTAGATGGCAGCGTACCGGCACTTTACCTGGCATCCTCGGGATCTACGGGCCTGCCCAAGATTGTGCTGCACACCCACGCCGAACTCCTCGCCGACGCCCGGCGGATGAGCTCCGCGTGGCGGCTGACACCAGATGATACAATCATCAACATCCTGCCCGGCAATTTCGCGATGGGCCTGCTGTTAAGTGCCACGGGCGCAGTCGAAGCGGGTGCCACAACCGTCTATTGGGGCGACCGTCGCCCCTTGGTGCTGGCGCGTCAAACCCTGCTCGACGTCCTTGTTGCCGAGCGGGTTACGGTGATGGGGGCGGTACCTGCCATGTACGACGTGCTGGCCGGCGCACCCGGGGAGGCTGGCCTCGAAACCATGCGGCTTGCATTCTCGGGTGGTGCCGGGCTCAAACGTGCGAGTTACGATCGGTTCCGCGAACGGTTCGGGGTCACCTTGCGCCAGGCCTACGGGTCAACCGAGGCCCTCATGGTTTCCCACAATGATGCGGCCGATATCGATGGCCTGTGGGCCAGCGTCGGCAAGCCGGCGGGCGACGCCGAGGTGCGGATCAACTCCGAGGGCGGTCTGGCTCCCGGAGCCGGCGAACTGATGGTCAGGTCCTCATCGCTGACGTCGGGTTATCTGGGCGAAGCTGAGGCGAACGCTGCAAGCTTCCGCGATGGCTGGCTCAGTACCGGTGACATCGCCCGGCTCGATGAGGACGGCAATATATTCATCGTGGGTCGCAGCAAGCTGCTCATCGAGGTTTCGGGCTTCAAAGTCGACCCCATCGAAGTCGAGGAGACGCTACAGCTTCACCCCGCAGTTGCCGAGGCCGTAGTGGTCGGCGTTCGCCTGTCGCCGCATGCCGACCTACGGCTCAAGGCGTTCGTGGTGCGTGACGAGGAAGTTGCCGCGGAACAATTGATCCGCTTCCTCCGCGAGCGCCTGTCGGCCCACAAGGTGCCTGCGCTGATAGAGTTCCGCGACGCGCTACCCAGGAGTTCGGCGGGCAAGGTGATGCGCGGTCGGCTCAGCGAGGAGGCCTGAAACGTCCTATCCCAAGCGACGGGCAACGTAAGCGGCGACGCTCGCCGGTGTCTCGAACAGGTCCGGATTCAGGTCCGCATCCGGTATTTGCAAGCCGAACTCGGATTCGATGAACTGGATGAGGCCGACCAGCCCGATCGAGTCGAGAAGACCCTTCTCCAGCAACCCGGTCTGCGGTGTGACTGGCTCGCTGTTGCCGGCGTCGGCGACTGCCTTGGAGAGGTAGGCCATGACCGTTTGCCCGACCTTGTCCAATTGAGGTTCTCCTACCCAGTATTTGCCATACTTATCATCGCTCTCGCCAATCGCACCATATCCTCGGTAACATGAATGCGCGACTTGGCGGCACGAGGCGCTGGGGAGGGGATGATGAGGGACAGCCGGAAGCTCGGGGAGCAGGAGCGGCTCCTGCACTACATGCATCCCTATGGCGGGTTAATGCCGCTGCAGGTGCTACACATACGGGGCGGGCTCGACGGCAATCTCGTGGCCCGCGGGCTCGATTGGCTGCAGCGGCGGCATCCGATGCTGCGCGCGCATGTTCGTTATGGCGGCCCGATCTTCATAAAGAAGCCTCCCTTCGTCTATCGCCAACCCTATTTCGACACCGAGGGCACGACCAGGATCCCCCTCCAAATCCGGGACGAACCCTGGGAGGACGTGCTCACCGAAGAGATGAGCAAGCCGATGCCGAGCACCCGGAGCCCACGGTTGCGGGTCACTCTGGTGCGCGATCAGCAAGATCCTGAGCTCAACCATCTGATGTTCTGCGGCGACCATGCCACGATGGACGCCTATACTGCCCACCTGATCAGCCGGCAGCTGCTCGAGTTTTTTGCCGACCCTGCCGTGATGGAGCTTATGCCCCCAGTCAACGACAGCTTGCCGCCGTCCCTTGAGACCGGATTTCCAAAAAAGCCCGATAGCGGTACGAAAGGCTACCAACCCGCGCTCCGCTTGCCACGCCAGCGTGTTCCCGGCGCCAAACGAGCCACCCGCGTCATCGCGCGCCGGCTCGACGTCGCGGCGACCGATGCGCTCAAGGCAGCGGTAAAGGTAAATCGGACCACCCTTCACGGCGCCATTGCTGGGGCATTCTTACTCGCAATGCACCAGCACTACGGCGTAGCGCAGATGACCTGTGTGTCCAGCGTTGACCTGCGTCGGCTGCTAAGACCACCACTGCCGCCCGAAACCTATGGCTGCTACATCGACGTGCTGCGCACCCGGCACGAGCTTGGTCCCGATCTGTGGCCGATCGCTCGTGATGTTTCCTTCAAGCTGGTGACCGCTCTGGCCAAGGACCACGAGGCCGCCTCGCTGCTCAAGCTACCCGGCTGGAAAGCCCTTGCCGCCGAGGTATGGCCGGCGATGACGCACAATCGCCGGATCGACGGCCTGGGCATCACGACTGCTGGAGACTCTGGGCTCGGGTACCGCTTCGGCAACCACACGCTTGAGGGCGTAACCATGGGAGTGGGCATCGATTTCGTCGGCCCCTCGATACTG
>NZ_JBFUFI010000011.1:0-191669 GCF_056403495.1 Devosia sp. P2_G7 | reverse complement strand
TTGCTCCCGCCCGGCTCATGCGTGCCAGGCTTCGTCCCTTGGGCCACTCCGCATCGAGCAGCCCTCGCGTGATAGCGGCTTGACCGGCGAACCGGTCCTTGCCGTGATGGTTTCCGCCTGAACTGCAGCGACCCGCAGCCCACCCGGTCTCCMCCGCACCAACCACTCGTCATGATCTCGCTTCGGTGCAGCGGACGGGGGGAGAATCGCATGGGTGGGGAGTGGGGGGATAAGAAATTTCGGTGTGCTCGCTTTTGCCCCTCCCACCTGCCGTCATCCCGGCGAAAGCCGGGACCCAGTGCACGGGCCGATCCACCCGCGCGAGCACGTCCGACCTTGCTGTGATGGACCGGATGGGGTCGTGCCCAGACCAACCGTTCGAGCAGTGGGTCCCGGCTTTCGCCGGGATGACGGCTAGTGGGTGGGTTAGATCGGGACATGGCAGCATCTAGATGATGGTGGTGGAGGTGGTTGGTCAGGAGACGATCAGGTCCCAGAGGTCGTCCCATTGTGGGTTGGTTTCCTCGATCAGCTCCACCTTCCACGCTCGACGCCATTCCTTGATCCGCTTTTCACGAGGGATCGCGGACTCGGCATTGCCGTTTCCTCGAACCAGACCAGTTTCGTCACGCCGTATCGGGCGGTGAAACTGTCGGCGATGGCATGGGTTCGGTGTTGGTAGACGCGCGCAACACGGTTCGACGTCACGCCAGTGCAGATCGTGCCGCGCTTGCTGCTTGCCATCATGTAGACGAAGAACTGCTTGCCCACCTGCGCCCCCGAAACATCGGATCGACGCAGGCGGACGCCGTCAACATCAGCAGGCCTAAGCCGCCTGCCTCCCGTACTTGCTCGCCACTTCCTCAGCCAACCGCCCGCTGATCTCCGCCAGGTGGTCGAACTCCTGTTCGAAACTGCCCACGCCCGCCGTCGCCGAGCGCAGTTCGATGATCAGGTCCTGCATCTCCGCCGCTGGAACATACGCGTGGATGTCGTCCCAGCCGTCCCAGCCATCGCGGGTGTCGGAGCCGACGATCTGGCCGCGTCGGCGCGGGAGGATGGCGTTGATGCGCGCCGTAGCTTCGCTCGGGCAATGCACCGTCACCTCCATGACCGGCTCGAGCAGCACCGGCTCGCATTGCGGCATGCCTTCGCGCATGCCGATCTGCGCCGCCTGCCGGAACGCCATGTCTGAGGAGTCGACGGTATGATACGAGCCGTCGGTCAGCGTCACGGCCACGTCGACCACCGGGAAGCCGAGTGGGCCGCCCATGTCGAAATACTCGCGGACGCCTGCTTCGACCGAGCTGATGTACTGGCGTGGCACCACGCCGCCGGTGATCTTTTCGTCGAAGCCGAGCCCGGCGCCGCGCGGCAGCGGCTTGATGGTCAGCACCACATCGCCGAACTGGCCGTGACCGCCCGACTGCTTCTTGTGCCGGCCGCGGATGTTGGCGGATTTCTTGATGGTTTCGCGATAGGCGATGCGCGGCACCGAGGTGGTGACCGGCACGCCATAGCGGTTGGTCAGCCGCTCGATGACCACCCGCAGGTGCATCTCGCCGTGTCCCTCGAGCACGGTCTCGCCGGTCTCGGGCACGTGCGTGAGCCGCAGCGACGGGTCCTCCTCGAGGATGCGCTGCAGAGCGGTGGAAAGGCGGACGTCGTCCTTGCGCTCCTTTGGCGATACGGCGATCGCCATCATCGGCACGCTCTCGGGCGGTGGCATCAGGTCGGGCACCATGCGGCCGGCCGACAGGGTATCGCCAGTGCGGGCCGCCTCGACCTTGCCAAGGGCGACGGTCTCGCCTTCCTTCGCCGCCTCGCGCTTTTGCGTCTCCTGGCCCATGACCCGGAAGATACCCGACACCTTGCTTTCGCGCCCATCGGCGGAGCGGAGCGTCGCGCCATCGGCGACACTGCCGCTGAGCACACGGGCGACGCACATCTTGCCGCTGCGGGCAGTCTGCATGGTCTTCATGATCTGGACCACCGTGCCGGTGCCATCGGCGAGGCCGAGGCGGGCTCGCGTTTCCTTAACCGTCGGCGCCTCGTGGCGGATCGCCTTGAGCAGGCGGGTGATACCGTTGCCGTGCTCGGCCGAGCCGATGAACACCGGGCAGATCTTGCCGGCGCGCATCTCCTCGACCAGGTCCTTGAAGATCAGGTCCTTTTCCGGCGCCACGTCCTCCAGCAACTGCTCCATCAGCACATCGTCGAAATCGGCGATCTGCTCGAGCATCGCGGTGCGAGCGGCGACCTCGTCGGCCTTCTCGCCATCGGGCAGGGCGACGATCTCGCTCTCCTTGGCCTCGTGATAGACATGCGCCCGCTCAAGCGCGAGGTCGATGCAGCCGGTGACGACACCGCCCTTGGTCATCGGCAACTGGCGCAGCACCAGCGGCACGCGGCTCGCCGGCTGCAGCATCGTGAGGATGTCGCGCACGGGGCCCGAGAGCCGGTCGATCTTGTTGAGGAAGACGAGGTGGGGCAGCTGGCGCGCCTCGAGATCCCTGAGGATCAACTGCAAGGCGGCGACCTTCTTGGGGTCGGCTTCCGCCACCACCACCGCCATGTCGGCGCCGGCGAGGACGGGCAGGCCCTCATACTGGAACTCCACCGAGCCGGGGCAGTCGATGAACGTGTAGCGGTCGCCCATGAACTCGGTTTCGGCGACGTTGACCTCGACGCTCATGCCGTTGGAGCGGGCTTCCGGTGCGGCATCGCCCACCATGTTGCCGTCCTTGGCGTGGCCTTGTCGGGTGATGGCCCCAGTGCGCATCAGGATCGCTTCGAGCAGCGAAGTCTTGCCGCTCGCGAACGGCCCCACCAGCGCGATGCACCGGGGCCCGGCTTGTCTGCCGTTGTCGTTTGCCATCTACTCCTCCTGTGTTCGTGATTTGTTCCTCTGGCGACGTCCTCCCCGGTGCGTGTTCCTCGCACCGTTGAGGCGCGTCCGCAGTGATACTGTAGCGCTCCAGAGGGGCTGAGCCAATCGGCGTCGGGGGGCTGTGGATCACCGAGGTTACCCCGGTGGAAGGCGGCGCGCACCAGCCCTGCAGAGAGCACCCTTCCCAAACCCCGAGTCCGGTGGTAATCACCCTCGCCAACCCGCAGCCGGACGTCGAGTCGTTCCCACTGCGGGCTTCCGTTTTTCTGATGCTCAGAAGGGAAGGGCCCGACCCTTGGCGAAGATCATTACTTCCATCACCGGCGATAGCGCACTGACGTTCGACGACGTGCTGCTGCAGCCTGCGCGCTCCGACGTGCTGCCGACCGATGTCGACATCCGCACGCGGGTGACCAAGGACATCTTCCTCAACATCCCGATCCTGTCGTCCGCCATGGACACGGTGACCGAGAGCCGCATGGCGATCGCCATGGCGCAGGCCGGCGGCATGGGCGTGATCCACAAGAACCTCGACATCCTGGTGCAGGCCGAACACGTCCGCGCGGTGAAGAGCTTCGAAAGCGGCATGGTGGTGAACCCCATCACCATCGGCCCCGACGCGACGCTGGCCGACGCGCTGGCGCTGATGGAGGCCAACCACATCTCCGGCATTCCGGTGGTGGAGAATGGCGGTGCGGGCGGCCGGAAGATCGGCAAGCTCGTCGGCATCCTCACCAACCGCGACGTGCGCTTCGCCACCAACCCGCGCCAGCGCATCGCCGAACTGATGACGCACGAAAACCTTGTCACCGTCCGCGACGGTGTCAGCAAGGACGAGGCCAAGCGCCTGTTGCACGCCCATCGCATCGAAAAGCTGCTGGTGGTCGATGACGAGGGCCGCTGCGTCGGGCTGATCACGGTCAAGGACATCGAGAAGGCGCAGCTCAACCCGCACGCGGTGAAGGATGCGCAGGGGCGGCTTCGCGTCGCCGCGGCGACCGGTGTCGGCGATGCAGGCTTCGAGCGCTCGCTGGCACTGATCGATGCGGGCGTCGACCTGCTGGTGATCGACACGGCGCACGGCCATTCGAGCGGGGTGCTGAAGTCGGTGGAGCGGGTGAAGCGCGAGAGTAATTCGACCCGCATCGTCGCCGGCAACGTCGCGACCGCCGAAGCCACTCGCGCGCTGATCGAGGCGGGTGCGGATTCGGTGAAGGTCGGCATCGGGCCGGGTTCGATCTGCACCACCCGCATCGTCGCGGGCGTCGGCGTGCCGCAGCTGGCGGCTGTCATGGCCTGCGCCGAGGAAGGCGACAAGCACGGCATTCCGGTGATCGCCGATGGTGGAATCAAGTTCTCAGGCGATCTGGCCAAGGCATTGGCCGGTGGTGCTTCTTGCGCGATGGTGGGTTCGCTTCTTGCCGGCACCGACGAGAGCCCGGGCGAGGTCTACCTCTACCAGGGCCGCTCCTATAAGTCGTATCGCGGCATGGGCTCGGTGGGCGCCATGGCCCGCGGCTCGGCCGACCGCTACTTCCAGCAGGAAGTGCAGGACAGCCTGAAGCTGGTGCCCGAGGGCATCGAGGGCCAGGTGCCGTATAAGGGCGCTGCCGGCAACGTGCTGCACCAGCTGGCGGGCGGCCTGCGGGCGGCGATGGGCTACACGGGTGCGCCGACGCTGCAGGATTTCCGCGAGAACTCGGTGTTCGTGAAGATCTCGGGCGCCGGGCTCAACGAGAGCCACGTGCACGACGTCTCGATCACCCGCGAGAGCCCGAACTACCGCGGCGGCAACTGATGCGGCTGCCCGGCCGGATCGCTGCCGCCATCGATGTGCTCGCCGATATCGACGCGCACAAGCGCCCGGTCGCCGAGGCGCTGAAGGCCTGGGGGCTCAACAACCGCTTTGCCGGCGCGGGCGACCGCGCCGCCATCGGCAACCTGGTCTACGACGCGCTGCGCCGGAAGAGTTCGCACGCCTGGGCTATGGGCTCGGACGCGCCGCGCGCCCTGGTGCTGAGCGTGGTGGTGCGCGAGTGGGGCGAGAACATCGAGGAGCTGAACCAAAGCTTCGGCGGTGATCGGTTCGCGCCAGCCCCGATCGATGCGGATGAGGCAGCGAAGCTCACGGCGGCAGATCCGCTTGCGGGCGCGCCGGACCATGTGCGCGGCGATGTGCCGGAATGGGTGGCGCCGCACCTCGCCGAGAGTTTTGGCGAGGACTGGGTGACCGAGGCGCATGACCTCGCCGGCCGGCCGCCGCTCGACCTGCGCGTCAACACCCTGAAGGCCAATCGCGACAAGGCGCTGCGGGCGCTCGGTCGTTTTGCGCCGGATGCGACGGTGATCATCCCTGACGGCATCCGCTTTCCGGCTGGCGAGCGCGACAGCCGCACGCCGAACGTGCAGAGCGAGGAAGGCTACATCAAGGGCTGGTTCGAGGTGCAGGACTTCGGCAGCCAGATCGTCGCGGCTCTGGCCGGCGCGCGCGGCGGCGAGCAGGTGCTCGACCTCTGCGCCGGGGCAGGGGGCAAGACCCTCGCCATGGCCGCTGCGATGCAGAACCGCGGCCAGATCTTCGCCTATGACAGCGACCGCACCCGGCTCGCCCCGATCTATGATCGTTTGAAGCGCGCCGGCGCCCGCAACGTGCAGGTCCGCGCGCCGGGCGAGGGTGTGCTCGACGATCTCGTGGGCAAGCTCGATCGCGTCGTCGTCGATGCGCCGTGTACCGGCTCGGGCACCTGGCGGCGCCAGCCGACGGCGAAATGGAAGCTGACGCCGGAGCAGGTGGCGGTGCGCGTCGAAGAGCAGCGCGCGATCCTCATCGAGGCGGCGAAGTACGTGAAGTTGGGCGGCACGCTCGTCTACATCACCTGCTCGGTGCTGCCGGCCGAGAACGCCCTGCAGGCGACGGCTTTCCTCGAGGCCAACCCGGACTTCAAGGCGATCGCCGGCAACAAGCAGTGGATGAGCCATTTCTCCGGCTCGAAGCTGCGCGCTCGGTTCTCGCCGGAGGGTGGCGTGGCGCTGACCCCGCACCTTACCGGCACCGACGGGTTCTACGTTATCGCGATGCAGCGGGGCTGAGATGGCGCGGGATGAAGACAGCGGCGTCCCACTGGTCGCCGTCGTGAGCGTCGGCTCGATCGCATTCCTGCTGATCGTCGGGGCGGTGATCTGGTTCGCCATTCCGGGCATCAGCGCCAGGCACCACTTCGTCTCGCCGTCGGGTCGTATCGCGCTGGATATCGGCGAGCAGTGCGGCGAGACGGCATGCGAGCGGCGCGTCATCGCCGAAACCACGGCGCCGGATGGCAGCAAGTCGCGCCGGGGGTGCCATTTCAGCCTGACCCAGACCCACGCCGTGCTGCTCAACGCCCATCCGCTGTGGTCCGCCGACGAGCAAACCGTCGACATCGTCTATGCCGATGCCGAAGGGCAGGGCGGCAAGTTCCCGCTGGATATTGCTGCGGATTGCACGATCACGGAGTGAGGCGCCTGCCTTCTCCCACAAGGGGAGAAGGTGACCCGACTGAGGGATCGGCGTCCTGCTCCGGCCCCTAGTGCAATTCCCGCGAAATCGCCTCGCCCAACGCCAGCCGGGTGAAGCTGACCTCTAGCCCTTCGCCTGTGGGGGAGCAGGTCATCGGGCCGACTTCCACCGTCTCGCCCATGCTGAGGTAGCAGAGGCGGACCAACTGCCAGTTGCCGTCGGGCTCGCGCAGTTGCACCCGTAATGCCTCGGCATGGCGGGTCAGCCGCAGCGTTACCGACGCATCGGCTAGCCCTCCGAGCTTCAGCACCGACCAATCCGACTGGTCGTCGCGCGTCACCACCACCGAGAAGTGCATCGCCCCGTCGGTGAACTCGACGCCGCACTTGAGCCAGTTCTCGCCATCGACGAACAGCATCGCCCCGGCCTGATCGTAGAGGCGCTGGTAGTTGGCCGAGAACGTCACCTCGAAGCTGAAATCGCCGCTGACCTCGGTGGCGCGGAAGTGTCCGTTCTCATGCTTGAAGCCGTAGAAGGTGTTGTTCCAGTAGTCGGTGTCCTTGCCGGTCCGGACCAGCAGCGTATCGCCGCGCTCCTCGTAGAAGGGCGGCTGGTTGCGCCAGAAGCTCTTGCCGGCCTTCATCGGATCAACCTGCCGCCGGAGAAAGCGTGGGGGAGGCGGCGCCACGCCGCTCCTTGCCGCGCGCCCAGCGGATCATCGGGTTTTCCACCAGGTGATAGGAGAGGTGCGCCACGGTGAAAGTGATCACCGTGATGATGGCGCAGGTGACGACGAAGCGCGTCGGGTCGCTTGCCTTGCCGTGATCGATCAGCGGATCCCAGTAGACCCGCACCAGCTCGAGCACCGGATAGTGCCAGATGTAGATGCCGAACGAGATGCGCGCCACGTAGCGAGTGGCAGGGTTGTCGAGGAGGCTGCCAACGAAGACGCTGGACGGGGCAGCCGAGAGGAACAGCCCGATCGCCAGCACGAACCACGGGAAGCCGTAGGGCACTCCGAGCCAGCCCCAGCCATCGGGGGTCTCGGCCGTCGTCTGCACGGCGATGAGGTAGAGCGACCAGCCGATCGCCGCGATCGCGACGGCGTCGAACAGCATGTTGCGGTACTGCGCCCAGCGCACCTGCAGCCCCGCGGCCAGGGCGCCGATGGCGAACATGGCGAAGAAGGCAAAGGGATTGAAGCGCGGCATCCAGGTCTTGGCGCCGCCGATCAGGCCGAAATCCCAGCCGCGCTGGTGCATGTCGACGCGGTAGTATCGGGTGAACAGCCAATGTGCGACCAGCGCCAGCCCGATCACCCCCACCCACAGCAGCCGCGATCGCCAGCCTTTGCCCACCCAGCGGCCGGCGAGGAACAGCGGGGCGAAGCCAAGCGGCAGCAATACGTATGAGGTCACCTCGAAGCTGATCGACCAGAGCGGGCCGTTCACCTCGACCGGGAACAGCGTCACCCAGTGCCAATCGGCGACGGTGAAGATGCCGGCGAACAGCCGCAGCACCAGTTGCCCATCCAGCTTGGCGCCGAACACGGTGATCGACAGCACGAAGGTGACGAGCAATGCCAGCCAGAAGCCGGGAAGGATGCGGGCAGCGCGGCGCATCGCGTAGGTGGCGAGCGAGGGGGCGGCCTCGCCACGATCCAGCGCCTGCCAGAACGGCCGCGCCAGGAGGAACCCCGAGAGCACGAAGAACATCGCCACGCCAAACGTGCCGATCCACGCGAACACGCGAAACCACTCGACGGCGCCAAGATTGTCGTTCCAGCTCATGCGCTGCGCCAGATGGTGGAACAGCACGGTGAGGCAGGCGGCGGCGCGCACGAAATCGGCACCATTCAGGCGGTTGTCAGTCATCGGTTCCCCTCATACCGCAGCTCCGCATCTGCTGTGCGGATGACGCTGCAATCGATTACATTTGCCACTGCCAGTCCGGGCCGCGCAAGCCCCATCGGCTCCTCCAGCGGTCAGTGCGGCGTCGGCCGCCTGCATTTCGACGGTGCCGCGCTGGCGTTGACGCCAATGAGCCGCGGTGAACAGTATGCGTCGGGCTCGTGGAAAACATGAGGACAGCAGCATTTCTCCTGGCGGGCGTGACCTGCGATGACGGCGTTGCATCGCATTGCGAGGCGCTGATCGAGGGACTGCGCGACAATGGGTGGCGCGTAGTCATTATTTCCGGCCCCGTGCAGTACGACGCGTCCTCGAAGTTGCGGTTCGATCGGCTGAACGAGATCGCGGCGGCCTGGATCGTCTGCGAGCGCGGCAACATGAGGGTGCCGGCTCCGGGACGCCTGCGAACCCTGCTGCGCGAGCTTAAGAAGTACGACGTGGAGGTCCTGCACGCGCACGGCTTCTCGATGCTGCTGATCGCGCGGGCGTTGGGCTGGCTGGCCAAGCGGCCGGTCGTCGCGACCTTTCACCCTTCGGTCCACATCGCCCGTGGCGCGCAGGATGCTCAACGGAGCCAGTTCGCAAATCCCCGCCGCTACCGGTCGGTGCTGCGCCTGCTTCCGCCGGCCCGGTTCCTTGCCCTCTCCACTGAAATCGAGCGCTTTCTGATCGACGCCTGCGGCGTCCCTGCTGAGCGCGTTTCGAAGATCCTCGCGGGCGTCGACGTCGACCATTTTCGCCCGCCGACCCTCGAGGAACGGCAGGCTGCGCGCCGAGCCCTCAGGTGCAGCGATCAGGCGCTGGTTTGTTCCATCGTCGGACGGCTGAGCTGGAACAAGGGCCACGATCTCGTCATCGACGCGCTGCGGCAGGTCCGGCAGGCCCTAGCCGAGCGCGAGTTGCGGTGCCTGATCGTTGGCGGCGGCTACCAGGAGGAGGAGATACGCGACGTCGCCCACCAGTCGCAGGCCGACACCGAGCTGTTCAGCTTCCTCGGCTTTGTCACTGACTTGCGCCAGGTCTACTGGGCGTCAGACCTGTTCCTGCTGCCAAGCCGCGTCGAGGGCTTTGCCCTCGTCGTAGCCGAGGCCATGTGCTGCGGTGCCGTGCCGATCCGTACACCCAGTGGCGGAGCGCTCGATCAGATCCGCGACGGCTGGAACGGACGGTTGGTCCCTTTCGACGACGCCGACAAGCTGGCCGAGATCATCCTGGAGCTTTCCGATGCGGGCACGCTGCAGCAGATGTCGGTCAACGCCGCGGAGTTCGGCCGCGCCCAGTTCGACCGCAGCGTCATGGCACGCAGATCGGCCGAAGTGTACGCAGACGTCACGATGCGAGGCGCATCGTCAGGCAGGTGATGTCGTCGGCCTGCTCGGCCCCGGCTGCGAATGCATCGACGTCGGCGAAGAAGCGCGCGGTCAGCTCGGCAGTGGGCAAGTGGCCGTACTCGTCGAGCAGCGCTTCGAGGCGGGCGTTGCCGAACTCTTCGACATCCGGGTTCATGGCTTCCGTCACCCCGTCGGTGAACAGGACCAGCGTGTCGCCGGGACTGAGCGCAACCCTCGCCGCACCGGCCGGCCGGTCCGACATGAGGCCGACGGGGATGCCGGTGGCGGGAAGGCTGCGGCGGCCGCCGGTCGACAGGATGTAAGGGGCATTGTGCCCGCAATTGCCGTACTCGAGCTCGCCAGTCTTCAGATCGATAACGGCGAGGAAGAGCGTCGCGAACATCGAGGCATCGTTGTCGCGGCAAAGGCTGGCGTTGATGCGAGCGAGGGCCGAGGCAACGTCCGGCTCTTCCTGCACCGCGGTGCGGAGCGTGGTGATCGCTACCGCCATGAACAGGCTGGCGGGGATGCCCTTGCCGCAGACATCGCCGATGGCGATAGCCACCCGATCCTGGTCGAGCAGGAAGTAATCGTAGAAGTCGCCGCCTACGTCGCGGGCCGGCCGCATGTTGGCGCTGAGATCGAGCATCCCGTGCAGCGGCTCCAGCAGTTCAGGCCGGGGCAGGAACGATCGCTGGATCAGTGCCGCGCTCGCCAGCTCGTCGTTCTGGCGCCTCTTGTCGATGATCTGCTCGGCGAAGCGTTTGAAGGTATTGGCGAAGGTCACCAGCAGCGGCGACGGATGCACGAGATCGTCGAGGATGCGCGGGTCGAACTCTCGACGCTCGAGCGCGGTAAGCGCGTTGCCATACAGCGTCAGCGCGCGGTTCATGCCGTCCAGTTGCCGGCCCAGCTGGCTCAGGACGCTGAGCAGGAACTCCGGCGATTGCTGGCCGACATGCATCAGCTGTTGCCCGCTGAGCCGATAGACGGAAGCCGGCGTCGTCGTCTCGATGGTCGCGGTGCGCTGGAAATTGGCGAGAACGCCGAGCTCGCCGATCAGCCGGGGCGCATCGAGCGAGGCCAGCTGCACGCGGCCATAGTCGGACTCGGCGAATACCGCGACTGAGCCTTCAGCGAGGAAGTAGGCGAAATCGCTGGACTCGCCCTGCCGCACCAGCACGCGTCCCGCCTCTACCCGTTCGGGTGACAGCTCGCCCAGCAGCGCTTCCAACGCGCCGATGCCGACGTCGGCGGTCCTGGTCAGGGCATAGGGGGCCATTCAGCGGTCCGCGGTAAGACGTGACGGTTTTGTGTCACGCTTCCGCTGTAGACGCCGCCCGCGAGGGTCGCAAGAAATTCACGATGACGCGGTTGCCGTTCGGCAAAGGCTCGTAGCGCAGGTCGTTACTGAAGCTGCGGATCAGCTGCATGCCGAGCCCGCCCGGCGCCAGGTCTTCGATCGGTTCGCCAACCGGGCTCGCCGGGGCCTGCGAGACGTCGAAGGACTTGCCGTTGTCTTCTACAACGAGGTCGACTGCATCGCTATCGATGATCAACGCGGTGCGGATGGACAGCGGCGACACCACCGCTGCAGCGTCATCGATGGCCCAGTGGCCGCCGCCGCCATGGCGCACGACGTTGGTGAACAGCTCTTCCAGGCACACCTCAAGCGCAAACGCCAACTTGTCGGACAGCAGCTCGCGAGCGGCGATGTTGCGCAGCCAGGTCGCCGCACCCGCCGCACCATCGATCGTGCCAGGGAAAGCCGAGTGATGGCGCAGCGGAAGCGACATCGGTGCCCCCTAGGCCAGTACGCTGGCCTCGGCGTCCGCACGGTCCTTGGCGATCGGAATGATCGTGTCGATACCGCTCGAACGCAGGACCTGCTCGATGTTGGGCTGGGGCGAGAGCAGGACCATGCCGCCGTTCTTGCTCCTGAGGGCCTTGCACGTGGTGACGAGAGTCCGGATCCCCAGCGAAGCGAGGAAATCGAGCTTGGCGAGATCCACGATCACGTGATCGTTGTTCTGGGCGATCTCGGCGAATGCCGGGTCAGCCTTGAGCGCGCCGGGCACATCCATGCGGCCGCTGAGCTCCACCAGCGTGACGCCATTGCCGACGTCGGTCACGGTCCATTCCATACCAAACCCCATTTGTACTGCGGCAGGCACGTTTTCCTCGCCCGGCCAGTGAATATTGCTTATGGGCGCACAAATGTAACGGTCAGATGACAGTCGCGGCTCCCCCTCGCGGCGCCACGCATTTTCCTCGCTTGAAACGGTGCGAGCAGTGTGCGAACGCCGCGGTGGGGCGGCGTGCGTGGCATGAGGGCTGAGATGACGGGGTTGTTCACGGACTTCGGGCTGCTGGACCGCGCGACCGAGGAAACGAGGGCGGTCGCGGCCGGCGAAATCATCTTCAATGTAGGCGACGCCGCCGACGCGTTCTACATGGTGCGCAGCGGCAAGGTCGCGGTGCGGCTGGGCAATCGAACGCTCAGCGTCCTGGGGGAGGGCGAGATCTTCGGCGAAATGGCGCTGATCGATGCCGGGCCGAGGAGCGCCACGGTGATCGCGGAGACCGACTGCGTCGTCGTTCCGATCAGCGAGAAGCAATTCCTGTTCATGGTCAGCGAAGCACCTTACTTCGGCCTGAGCGTGATGCGGGTGCTTGTCGAACGGCTTCGCCAAGCCAACCAAGCCATGCCCGGCGCCTGACGATAGCCTTCTTACGGCCCTGCCTTTTCGGGATTGCACGAGATGACGACCATGCTGGACGAACTGCTGCGGGGCCTTTCCAACCCGGTGATACTGTTCGGCCACTTCACCTATTTCCTGCTGATCATCTCCATGCTGATGCGGCGGATGGTGGCGCTGCGTATCCTCGCGGTCGCCTCCGGCGTCGCCAAGATCGTCTACCGCGCCTTCTTCGTGTTCGACCCGGTTAGCGTGCTGTGGGAGACGATCTTCGTGCTCGTCAACATCGGGCAGCTCCTGATCATCTGGTACTACGAGTACCACCATCGCTTCGCCGAGGAAGAGCAGCACTTTGCCGAGAACATGCCCGAAGGCGTCGACCGCAGTGCCATCAAGCGGCTGCTCGATCTGTCGGACCTCGAGCGATATGAGGCCGGCGCGGTTCTCACCACCGAGGGCGAGCCGGTGCAGCGGCTGATGTACCTGGCCGACGGCATCGTCAAGATCGAGCATGGCGACCGGGTGGTGGCCATCTGCGGGCCCGGCGACTACATCGGCGAACTGAGCTTCCTTTCCGGCAAGCCGGCCAGCGCCACCGCCACGGTGGCGAAACCGGCGCGGATCCTGGTGTTCGACCAGACCCGGCTCAACACCGCGGTCGAAGCGGACCCGCAACTGCGGCGGACGCTGGAATCGGCGCTCAACCGCAACCTCGCGGGCAAGCTGGTGCGCTCTAACGCCGTGGAGGGTGTCGGGCAGACCGCCTAGTGCGAACGTCCGATATCGACTTGCCGGGGCAAGACTTGCGGAATCCCCGGCCGCGCTTTATTTCCCGCCCATGACAGACATCGCCGCCGCCCCCGCCGAGTCCATCCTCATCATCGATTTCGGGTCCCAGGTGACCCAGCTGATCGCGCGCCGCCTGCGCGAGACCGGCGTCTACTGCGAGATCCATCCGTTCCAGAGCGCCGCCGAGGCTTTCGCCCGGCTGCAGCCCAAGGGCGTGATCTTCTCGGGCGGTCCCGCCTCGGTGACCGACGAGGGCAGCCCCCGGGCGCCGCAGGAAGTGTTCGACAGTGGCGTGCCGATCCTCGCCATCTGCTACGGCCAGCAGACGCTGGCGCTGCAGCAGGGCGGCAAGGTGGAAGGCGGCCACGCCCGCGAGTTCGGCCGGGCCGATGTCGAGATCAAGGAGCCGAGCCCGCTGTTCGACGGGCTGTGGCAGGTCGGCGGGCGCTATCCGGTGTGGATGAGCCACGGCGATCGCGTCACCGAGCTACCCGAGGGCTTTACCGTTGTCGGCACCTCCGAGAACGCCCCGTTCGCCATCGCGGTCAATGAGCGCAAGCGCTACTACACCACGATGTTCCACCCCGAGGTGGTGCACACGCCGGATGGCGGCAAACTCCTCGCCAACTTCGTGCACAACATCGTGGGCCTGAAGTCCGACTGGACCATGTCGGCCTATCGCCAGCGCGCCGTCGACAAGATCCGCGCCCAGGTCGGCAAGGGCAGGGTGATCTGCGCGCTCTCGGGCGGCGTCGATAGCTCGGTGGCGGCGATCCTGATCCACGAGGCGATCGGCGAGCAGCTCACCTGCGTGTTCGTCGACCACGGCCTGATGCGGATGAACGAGGCCGACGAAGTCGTCTCGATGTTCCGCGATCACTACAACATTCCGCTCGTGCATGTTGATGCCGCTGACAAATTCATCGGCGCGCTCGAGGGCGAGTCGGACCCGGAGACCAAGCGCAAGACCATCGGGCGACTGTTCATCGAGGTGTTCGAGGAAGAGGCCAAGCGCATCGGCGGCGCGCAGTTCCTGGCGCAGGGCACGCTCTATCCTGATGTCATCGAGAGCGTCAGCTTCTCGGGCGGCCCCTCGGTCACCATCAAGTCGCACCACAATGTCGGTGGCCTGCCGGCGCGCATGAACATGCAGCTGGTAGAGCCGCTGCGCGAGCTGTTCAAGGACGAAGTCCGGGCGCTGGGCCGTGAGCTCGGCCTGCCCGATCGCTTCGTCGGCCGCCATCCGTTCCCTGGCCCCGGCCTCGCCATCCGCCTGCCGGGCGGCGTGACACGCGAGAAGCTCGATATCCTCCGCCGTGCCGACGCCATCTACCTCGACGAGATCCGCAAGGCCGGGCTCTACGACAAGATCTGGCAGGCCTTCGCCGTACTGCTGCCGGTGCAGACCGTCGGCGTGATGGGCGACGGCCGCACCTACGAGTTCGTCTGCGCGCTCCGCGCCGTGACCTCGGTCGACGGCATGACGGCGGACTTCTTCCCCTATGACATGAACTTCCTCGGCCGCGCCGCCACCCGCATCATCAACGAAGTGCGCGGCATCAACCGGGTGGTCTACGACGTGACGTCGAAGCCGCCCGGCACGATCGAGTGGGAGTAATCCCGGAACCCGAGGAAATCGTCGAGGCTGGCTCGCCGCCGGCCCGGGCAGCGTCGTCCGTCCATAGCTCTCGCATGGTGCGCCTGGCCTACCTCGCCGCCGGCTTCCTGCTGCTCGCGCTGGGCATCATCGGTGCGTTCCTGCCGCTGATGCCGACCACCATCTTCGTCATTCTCGCCGCCGGCTGCTTCGCGCGTTCTTCGGCTCGGCTCGAGAACTGGCTGCTTCGGCACCAGCGCTTTGGCCCGATGATCGTCGCCTGGCGGACCGAGCGCGCTATTCCGCGCCGCGCCAAGGTGCTGGCCGCGATCGGCATGGTGCTCGGCTACACGGCCTTCCTCATCGGCGCGCGGCCTGGCCTGCTGCTGAACCTGTGCGTGCTGGCGATTTTCGCCGGCTGCGCGTGGTACGTGCTGTCGAGGCCAGAGCCGTCGAACTAGCCTTTCACCCGGATACTCACATTGCCGCTGCCATGCTCCTGCACCAGGCGGTAGAGTTGGCGGGCATTCTCGGTGGAGAGCCGCACGCAGCCGTGCGAGGCGGCGCGGCCGAGGCGCTTGACCTCGCTGGTGCCGTGGATGGCGTAGCCGCCGTGAAAGAAGATCGAGTAGGGCATCGGGGCCCAGTCGTATTTCTTGGAGTGGTATTTCTTGTACATCCGCTGCACGCCATAGCGCCCTTTGGGCGTGGCATAGCCCTTGCGGCCGGTGGAAACGTCGAAACTGTAGGTCGGCTCGCCCCCTACCAGGACGCGCATATGCTGATCAGAGATATCGATGACTATGGAAACATCGGCGGCGGCGACTGGCGTTGCAACGACCAGGCAGGCAACAAGAAGTAAAACACGAAGCAACATCTTGATATACTCTGCATTGGCGCTGACGAAAGCTTGGCTTATGCCGGTTGCAGAGCTGTTAAGATCGCATCTCGCATGTGCGCCCTCACGCGCTCGTGACCCGCTGGGAGCAAGGTGCGCAGGGCGTTTGCATTCGCGCGGTCGCCTCACTATGGTGCGGCCGAATTCGACCCCCGTTCCGCTTGAGCTACATGTCCAACGAAAACATCATCCGTGAGATCGACGAGGAACTGCGCAGCGATCGCATGCGCAGCCTGTGGCGCAATTTCGGCCCCTACGTAATCGGCGCAGCCGTGGCCATCGTGCTCATCGTTGCAGTCAACGAGGGCTGGAGCTGGTGGCAGAACTCCAACTCGTCGAAGTCCTCGGATCAGTTCTACGCAGCGCTGACGCTCGCCGACGGCACCGATGCCGCCGCTGCGAAGAAGGCGCTCGACGACGTGATCGCCGCCGGCCATGGCGGCTATCCGACGCTGGCGCGCTTCCGCGAGGCCGCGTTGCTGGCACAGGGCGGCAAGACCGCCGAAGCGGTTGCCGCCTATGATGCGCTGTCGACCAGCGAATCCAACGCCCACGTCCGCGAGCTGGCGCTCGTTCTCGCCGCCAACCTGCTCGTCGACGGCGGCGATGTCGCCCAGGTCGAGCAGCGCGTCGGCGGTCTCGTCAGCGGCACCAGCCCGATGCGCAATGCCGCGCGCGAGGCGATCGGTCTCGTCAAGTACAAGGCCGGCGATCTCGCCGGGGCTCGCCAGAGCTTCGAGGATGCGGTGAGCGATCCGCAGGCCAGCCAGGAACTGCGCGGCCGCCTGAACATCTATCTGGCCCAGTTGGTCGCCGAGGGCGTTGCCGCTCCGGTCGCCGACGCGGCCGCCGCCGAAACGCCTGTCGTGGTCGATCCCGCCGCTGCTGCCCCCGCGGAAACATCGGTCGGCGACGGCCCGGCGCTCGACACCGCCCCGGCCCCGGAAACCGCGCCTGCCATGGAAGCCGCCCCGGCAATGGAAGCGGCACCCGCCATGGCTCCGGCTACCGAACCCGCGCCGGCCGCGGACGCACCTGCCGCTCCCGCGAACTAAGTTCGCGTCGGCCTACTAGTACTGGGGTCTCGCTTGACCGTTACCGTCGCCATTGTC
This sequence comes from Devosia sp. P2_G7, assembly GCF_056403495.1. Taxonomy (NCBI): domain Bacteria; kingdom Pseudomonadati; phylum Pseudomonadota; class Alphaproteobacteria; order Hyphomicrobiales; family Devosiaceae; genus Devosia; species Devosia sp. P2_G7. The sequence continues at coordinate 174,947 of NZ_JBFUFI010000011.1, read as the reverse complement.
GGCCGTCCCAATGTCGGCAAGTCGACGCTGTTCAATCGGCTGGTCGGCCGCAAGATCGCGCTCGTCGATGACACGCCGGGCGTGACCCGCGACCGCCGCGAAGCCGAGGGTCGCATCGCCGACCTGCGCTTCAAAGTGCTCGACACCGCCGGCTATGAGGACAAGACCGACGGCTCGCTTGAAGACCGGATGCGCCAGCAGACCGAGATCGCCATCCGCGATGCCGACGTGATCCTCTTCATGATCGACGCGCGGGCAGGGGTGACCCCGCTCGACGAGCGTTTTGCACAAGTGCTGCGCCGAGCCAGCAAGGACGTGCACCTGATCGCCAACAAGGCCGAGGGCAAGGCCGCAGATCCTGGCCTGCTCGAAGCCTACAACCTCGGCTTCGGCGAGGCCGTGGCGCTGTCGGCTGAACACGGCCTCGGCCTTTCGGACCTACACGCGATCGTCTCGAAGGCTGTCGATGCAGCCGCCGAGAAGGCCGCCGGCGTCGCCGCGCTGTCCGAAGACCTGATGCCGGAGGTCGATGTCGACCTGCCGCCCGACGACGGCTCGACCGAAGAGGGGCCGGCCAAGCGTTGGGACCCCAAGCGATTCCTCAACGTCGCCATCATCGGCCGCCCGAACGCCGGCAAATCGACGCTGATCAACCGCATGGTCGGCGAAGAACGGCTGCTGACCGGCCCCGAGGCCGGCATCACCCGCGATTCGATCCTCGTGCCGTGGGAATACAATGGGCGCACCATCAACCTGGTCGATACCGCCGGCATGCGCCGCAAGGCGCGCATCGAACAGAAGCTCGAAAAGCTGGCGGTCGGCGATTCCCTCCGCTCGATCCAGTACGCCGAAGTCGTCGTGCTGCTGCTCGACGCGCAGATCCCGTTCGAAAAGCAGGACCTGACCCTAGCCGATCTGGTGGAGCGCGAAGGCCGCGCCTTGGTGATCGCGGTCAACAAGTGGGACTTGATCGAGGACAAGAACAAGGCGCTGAGCGAGTTGCGCGAGCAGCTCGAGCGCTACCTGCCGCAGCTCAAGGGCATCCCGCTGGTGACCATCTCCGGGCTGCAGGGCCGTAACATCGACAAGCTGATGTCGGCGATCTTCGCCATCGAAGCCAAGTGGAACAGCCACGTTTCGACCGCGCGGCTCAACCGCTGGCTCGCCGGCATGACCGAGAGCCATCCGCCTCCGGCCGTCTCCGGCCGCCGCCTGAAGCTGCGCTACATGACGCAGGCCAAGATCCGGCCGCCAAGCTTCATCCTGTTCGCGAGCCGCCCCGAGGCACTGCCCAACGCCTACCAGCGGTATCTCGTGAACGGCATGCGCGACGCCTTCGACATGCCGGGAACGCCTATCCGGCTGTGGGTGCGCGGCGGGAAGAACCCGTTCGACAAGAGCGAGAAGTAGGGCCGGCTCACGCCCTAGCCTGACCCTGAGGGGCTGTCCTTCACCCGTCAATGCTCCTTAGCTAGCTTGACCGGCGCCTTCCCTCGTATGAAAGGTTGTTTGACCAAGCTACGATTGGACAACCGGCGTATGAATAGTCACGGACGACTTCCGTGGGCGACTTGGCTCCTCATCCCGATCATATTTGGATACTCCGAGGCGTATGCTGACCAAGACAGCATATGGATCGGGGGTTGCAGTCGCCCGGTCGTCTTTCAAAGGATCGGTGCTCTGTCGAAGCTTGGCCCGGCCTCATTGACAGAACTAGAGGCGATCGGCCCGGCGTTCTCAGGTCGAGCACAGAAATTGGATGCTGCATTCTTAAGTGCTGATCGAAGGCTGGTACTAACCTACTCGCATCTGGTTGAACCGCTACCGCTAGTTGCGGCGAGAGATTTCGCTAGCGATCTTGATCTGCTGAAACCTCTGCTCCGGGAAGCCGTCGCAATGGAGTTGGCTAGTCCGCCGCCTGGAGTGACCGACCTTAAGTCTGGACCGATCCGCGAGACTGAGACTCGGTTCTCTGTCTACACCCAGCTAAAGAGAGAAGTCGTGGGTGGAACAGAAGACGTAGAAAGCGGTGACCTCTGGGCGCAGGTAGCGGGCTGTCTAGTAAAAGTTACCCTGATGCAGCGAGGGGCTGATAGGAGGATCGAAGGCATCAGGGAAATGCTTGAGACCGTGCTTCCAGAGGAACGCACGGAATAGAGGGCCGCCTTGGCTTGGGCCCCAGTCCCTGCGTGGGGAAGTCCGTCACCCCGCATTGCACCCTCGCCGATCCTCGCTATACTCCGCGCCTCCAAAGCGACCCGATGCTGAGTGCGGGGCCGCAACTTTGAAACGACATTGTTCCTCGAAATCCTGATTGTCGCCGTCCTGACGCTGGTCAACGGCCTGCTTGCAATGAGCGAACTGGCGGTGGTCTCGTCTCGCCCGGCGCGCCTCAAGGTTCTTGCCGCTGAAGGAAAGGGCGGCGCCAAGGTGGCGCTGAAGCTGCAGGAGGACCCAGGCAAGTTCCTATCTTCGGTGCAGATCGGCATCACGCTCGTCGGCGTGCTCTCCGGCGCCTTCTCCGGCGCGACGCTGGGCGAGCGGCTGGGCGACACGCTGATCGGCGCCTGCATCAACCCCTCGATCGCTGCGCCGCTCGGCGTCGGCATCGTCGTCATCATCATCACCTACCTGTCGCTGATCATCGGCGAGCTGGTGCCCAAGCAGATCGCGCTGCGCGATGCCGAGGGCGTTGCGGCGCGTGTTGCGCCGGCCATGGCCTTCATCGCCTCTGTCGCCGCCCCTCTGGTCTGGCTGCTCGATATTTCCGGCCGGCTGGTGCTGAGCCTGATCGGCCAGAGCGGCGAGACCGACGAGCGTGTCACCGACGAAGAGGTGAAGACCCTTATTGCCGAGGCTGAGCATGCGGGCGTGCTGGAGACCGAAGAGCGCCACATGATTTCGGGCGTCATGCGCCTTGCCGATCGTTCGGCCCGCGGGCTGATGACGCCGCGCCTCGATGTTGAACTGATCGACCTCAGCGAGACGCAGGAGGAGATGATCGAGAAGCTCCGCGCGACCCGGCACTCGGTGTTGCCGGTGCAGGACGGGGCGGTGGACTCGATCGTCGGCGTGATCGTCCGCAAGGACCTGGTCGAGAACGTGCTCTCCGCCACGCCGCTCGACGTGCGCACGCTGGTGAAGCAGGCGCCCGTGGTGATGGACCGTTCGAGCGCCCTCGACGTGCTGAAGGCGCTGCGCGGATCACTGGTGCATATGGCGCTGGTGTTCGACGAGTACGGCCATTTCGAAGGCATCGTGACCCCGGGCGACATCCTCGAGGCGATCACCGGCGCGTTCCAGGAAGAGGAAGGCGACGAGAAGGCCTATGTCACCCGCGAGGACGGATCTTTCCTCGTTTCGGGCTGGATGCAGGTCGACGAGTTCCAGGCGCACCTGGGTGTGCCGGTTCCGAAGGACGCCAAGTTCGAGACGGTGGCGGGGTTCGTGCTCGCCGAGCTCAATCACCTGCCGGATGTCGGTGAAACCTTCGAGCGCGGCCACTGGCGCTTCGAGGTGCTGGACCTCGATGGCCGCCGCATCGACAAGGTGCTGGTGACGCGGCTGCCCTAAAGCGCCGTCAGTTCCGACTTTTCCCAGTCGAACAGCATGCGGTTCTCGGTGAAGCCGGGCTCGATCATGTCGATCAGCTTGGGCGCCAGCGCCGCGGGGCGCGGCAGCGTGTCGGGGTCTTCGCCCGGCATCGCCTGGGCGCGCATCGCAGTGCGCACGGCGCCGGGATAGAACACATTGACCCGCACTGGCGTGGTGCCGCCGATCTCGGCGGCGTAGCTCTTGGCCAGCGCTTCGACCGCCGCCTTGCTCGCGGCATAGGGGCCCCAGAAGGCCCGCGCCGAGCGCGCCGACGAGGCTGAGACGAATACCGCCCGGCCGGCTTCGGACTGCCGCAGCAGCAGGTCGAGCGAGCGGATCAGCCGGTAGTTCGAGGTGACGTTGAGCGCCATCAGCTTGTCGAACGCCTTGGGCTCGACATGAGCGACGGGCCGCAACTCGCCCAGCATGGCGGCATTGGCGACGAGCCCATCGAGATGCCCCCAGCGCTCGAAGATGGCGTGGCCGAGCCGGTCGATGCCGTCGCCGTCACTGAGGTCGAACGGCACCAGCGTTGTCGAGCTGCCGGCCTTCTGGATCTCGTCGTCGAGTTCTTCGAGCCCACCCACCGTGCGCGCCACCGCGATCACGTGCGCGCCGCGCCGTCCCGCCTCGAGCGCGGCATGATAGCCAATACCGCGCGACGCGCCGGTGACGAGGACGATCTTGCCGGCGAGGGAGTTGGTGGTCATGCGTGCGGGTTCCGTTGGCTTCGGCGCGGTTCTAAACACAGGGGCGTCGTGGCGAAAGTAGAATTTCCGGCGGCGGTGCGGCGGATGGTCCCGTCAAGCCAGTGCGGCAAGAGCCCCCACCCCTGTCCCCTCCCCGCAAGGGGGAGGGAGACCAAAACACCGATGTCAGTGTAGGCGTCTCCCTCCCCCTTGAGGGGAGGGGACAGGGGTGGTGGATCTTTACGACTGGATCAGCAAACGAGACACATGGGCCTTGTAGAAGGCCTCAGCTCGCTTCCTTCATCAGCGACAGCGTCTTGGGGTCGTTCTTGCTGCGGCCGTTGAGGTCGGTGAGCATGGTCGGATAGTCGCCGGTGAAGTGGTGGTCGGTGAACTGCGGGCTGAGCGGATTGCGCTTCACCCCGCCGACCGCGTCGTAGAGCCCATCGATCGAGAGGAACGCCAGCGAATCCGCGCCGATGAACCGGCACATCGACTCGAGGTCGGGATGCTGGTTGGCGAGCAGGTTTTCCGGGTCCGGCGTGTCGATGCCGTAATAGTCGGAGTGAAAGATCATCGGGCTGGCGACGCGGATGTGCACTTCCTTGGCGCCGGCTTCGCGGATCATCTGCACGATCTTCACCGAGGTGGTGCCGCGCACGATCGAATCGTCGATCAGCACGACGCGCTTGCCCTCGATCTCGGCGCGGTTGGCCGAGTGCTTGAGCTTGACGCCGAAGGCGCGGATCGACTGCGTCGGCTCGATGAAGGTGCGGCCCACATAGTGGTTGCGGATGATGCCGAGCTCGAACGGGATGCCGCTCGCCTGCGCAAAGCCGATCGCTGCGGGGGTGCCGCCATCGGGCACCGGCACCACCACGTCGGCCTCGACCGGCGCTTCCTTGGCGAGGTTGATGCCCATGCGCTTGCGCGCCGAATAGACCGGGCGGCCGGCGACGATGGAGTCCGGCCGGGCGAAGTAGACATATTCGAACAGGCAGATCCGCTCGGGCTTGGGCGCGAACGGCTTCACCGAGTCGATGGTGATGCGGCCATCCGGCTGGATTTCGCAGATCACCACCTCGCCGTTCTCGACATCGCGCACGAACTTGGCGCCGATGATATCGAGCGCGCAGGTCTCGGACGCAAAGATCGGCTTGCCGTCGAGATCGCCGAGGACCAGCGGGCGGATGCCGTTGGCGTCGCGAGCGCCGATCAGCTTGGTGCGGGTCATGGCGACCAGCGAGAAGGCGCCTTCGAGGTGCATCAGCGCATCGACGAAGCGGTCGGACGAGGCAGCTTTCTTGGAGCGGGCAATGAGGTGGAGCACCACCTCGGTGTCCGAGGTCGACTGGCAGATAGCGCCCTGCGCGATCAGCTGGCGGCGCAGCGTCAGGCCGTTGGTGAAGTTGCCGTTGTGGGCGATGGCGATGCCGCCGACTTCCAGTTCGGCGAATAGCGGCTGCACGTTGCGGAGGATCGTTTCGCCGGTCGTCGAGTAGCGCACATGACCCATGGCAAGGTGGCCGGGGAGGCGGCCGACGGTCGCGGGATCGGTGAAGTGATCGCCGACGAGGCCCAGTTGGCGTTCGGAGTGGAACTGCTTGCCGTCGAAGCTGACGATACCAGCTGCTTCCTGGCCGCGATGCTGCAGGGCATGCAGCCCGAGCGCGGTAAGCGTGGCGGCTTCCGGATGGCCGAGGATGCCGAACACGCCGCACTCCTCGCGTAGCGTATCATGGTCCCATTCCGCGATCGGCTTGGCGTTTTGGGTCAAGTGGGCACCTCGGGTTCAGAGCGGGCCAAAGAAGACGGGACCGCAAATGCGGCCCCGGTCACAGATATGCAATGCGCTCACCCGAAATTCATCAGGTGTTGGTCGCAGCCCCATCGGCGGGCGGCTCGAGCGGCGCGTCGTTTTCCAGCTGGTCCGTGCCCTCTTCATTGGGCACGTCGGCATCGGGCGTCGGCACATCGTCGGGCGAGGTGTCATCGCCTGTGCCGCCGCCGGCGCCACGCTGCAGGATATCGGTGACCTGCTTTTCGAGGTCGGGCGGCAACAGGCTGATGAGGCTATCGCCGAAATTCTTGAGGATCGGGAGCGAGCGCGATTCGGCCGCCCAGGACGGCAGGTTCGACGGCATCAGCCACAGCCCGAAGATCACTACGATGACGGCGATCAGCACGCCGCGGGCGACGCCGAAGATGAAGCCCAGCGTGCGATCGAGCGGCCCGATGCGGCTGTCGACGACGAAATCGGCGATCCGCATAGTGATGAGATGGAGGATGATCAGCGCCACGATGAAGGTGCCGAGCACCGTCACGATGTCGGCCACGATCGGCTCGGCGATGTAGCCGCGCGCGATTTCCTTGTGGTTGAAATAGGCATAGGCGGCGATGGCCGCGGAGCCCGCCCAGGTGGCGAGCGACAGCACTTCCCGCGTGAAGCCACGGGCCGTAGCCAGGATCGCCGAGATCAGGACGAGAACGCCGATGCCGACGTCAAATGCAGTCAACATGTAGAAAATCCGCCCGTGCGACCCGCTTCAAAATCCCGTGTAACCGCTAATCGTGGCAAAGCCAAGCGTCGAGGAAGCGCCGCATAGCCGATCTTCACGGAAAGCACGAAGCGTGGCCAAACCGCTACTCCGCCGCCTGCTTCTGGCCGCGAGCGGCGATGCGTCCGATGAGCTCGGCAAGCTCGGCATATTCGCCCACGGCGATGCCGCTGGGCACGTCGCCCTTGCCCAGCCGGCCGGTCACCGCGCCTTGAAACCCGAGCTTTTGCGCCTCGCGCAGCCGCTGCGCCGCATGCGCCACCGGCCGCACGCCGCCGGCCAGCGAGATCTCGCCGAAATAGACATTGCTCGAGGGCAGCGGCGAGCCGGTGAGCGAGGAAATCAGCGCCGCCGCCACCGCGAGGTCAGCCGCGGTTTCGTTGATCTTCAGCCCACCCGCGACGTTGAGATAGATATCGTTGGCGCCGATCCGCACACCGCAGCGCGTTTCGAGCACGGCGAGCACCATCGACAGCCGCGACGAGTCCCAGCCGATGACGGCACGGCGTGGTGTACCGAGCGGCGAGGGCGAGACCAGCGCCTGGATTTCGCACAGCACCGGGCGCGTCCCTTCCATGCCGGCGAACACCGCGGAGCCTGCCGCGTCCTTGTCGCGCTGGTCGAGGAACAGGGCGGACGGGTTGGCGACTTCGCGCAGGCCGAGCGTCGACATCTCGAACACTCCGATCTCGTCGGTGGCGCCGTAGCGATTCTTCATGCCGCGCAGGATGCGGAAGGTGTGGCTGGCATCGCCTTCGAAATACAGCACCGCATCGACGAGGTGCTCGACGACGCGCGGACCGGCGATCTGCCCGTCCTTGGTGACATGGCCGACCAGCACGACGGCGGCGCCGGATTTCTTGGCAAAGCGCGTCAGCGCCTGCGCCGAGGTGCGCACCTGCGTCACCGTGCCGGGCGCGCTCTCGACCCGGTCGGTCCACAGCGTCTGGATCGAATCGATGATTACGAGGTCGGGGGCAGGGCCGTTCTGCAGCGTGGCGAGGATGATCTCGACATTGGTTTCGGACGCCAGCAGCACTTCGCGATCGCCCAGCCCCAGCCGCTGCGCGCGGAGCCGAATCTGCGCCACTGCTTCTTCGCCCGAGACATAGACGACGCGCCGGCCACGCTCGGCCATCGCCGCGGCGGCCTGCAGCAGCAGCGTGGATTTGCCGATGCCCGGGTCGCCACCGACGAGGACCGCGGAGCCCATCACGAAGCCGCCGCCGGTGACCCGGTCGAGCTCACCGATGCCGGTGACGACGCGTGCCGCGGTCTCGGTTTCACCGGCCAGCGGCAGCAGCGCGATCGGGCGCCCGCCGGCAACTGCCGATTTCGGCCCGGCGCCGACGCCGGAATCGACGATCTCCTCGACGATGGTGTTCCACTCGCCGCACGCTTCGCACCGCCCCTGCCAGCGTGTGGTTGCCGCGCCGCAGGCCTGGCAGACATAGGAGGTTTTGGTACGCGCCATGAGATGCCCCGATAGGCGATGAGAGGTAGCGGAGTATCGGCGCGAAGGCAAGAACGAAGAGTGAACGATGGTGCCGAGACATCCGACAGCCAGCGGCTTCCGGATGCGCGGTGGTCGAGCGGGGTCGCGATCTTCAAAAATCTCGGCGTCGTGGCGCCGCTCACCTCCAGCCATCCTCCCCCGTCAGAGGAGGAGGTGCCGCATCGAGTGTTCGGCACCTGTGGTGCCGGTCGAGGGATCGGGAGTGATCAGGGGCGAGCAACCGCTGCCGTGTCGCGGTCGGCCCTTGGCCACTCTCCGATTACCTCATATCGGCCTTGTCCATAGAAGCTCCGCACCAGCGCGAAGCCCTCGACGCGCAGGGTTGGCGGGTGTTCGAGCACCGTTTCGGGGGCGCTGACGCGGTCGTACAGGAGGGTGAGGTGGAAGGCCTCGCTCGGGTCCGAGCGGGCCTCGAAGCCGCGCTCAAGAATGCCCCAGCGCAGCAGGCGTGACAGGTCGACCAGTGGCGTATCTGATCCGGGCGTCAGCACCATCGGTGGCGCGCCGACGCGGCGTTTGAAGCTCATCAATTTGGTCAAGGCGATGTCGAACGGCGTGAAGCCGATCGAGTCGCCGGTCGCCATTGCGGTCGCGAGATCCGGCCCCGACAGCTCCTGGTAGAAGCCGACGCCGACCAGTGAAATGTGGAGCGTCGTCGCCGGCAGCAGCGCGGCCGAAATGCCGTGCAGCCGCTGCTGATCGGTGACGATGGCCTGCAGCGCCGGCCGCAGCCTGCCGCCCACCAGCACAGCGAAAAACACCGGGTCGCGGCCCTGCCGCGGTGGCACCTTGATGGATTTGAACGGCCGGGTTTCGCTGGCAAACATCGACAGCTGCGGCAGATCGGTCATCTCATGGTCCTCCGTTTAGGGAGAAGCAAGGAACCATTGAGGCAAAACGCGAGTCAAGAACAAAACAGGAACATAGGCCTTGATGCCCGCCGTGCTGCTCCTGCACGGACTTCCGACCTCGGCGCTTTCGCGACGTCATCCCTCGTTTGTGAGGGAGGCTTACGTCGTGGCGCCCGATCTGCTGCCTCGCTCATGCGCGAGTTCATCGGGCGAACACAGCCGGCCCGGTAATCCTTATCTGGGGTGAAATAAGTTCAGTTCAAGAATTGGCAATCGTCGACTTCTGCGTAAGTTCCGCAGCCCTTGGCCAAAGCAACAGGAGCGAGGGATGACACAGCACGCAGTGGTAATCGCCGGAGGCGGTCCGACGGGGATGATGCTGGCGGGTGAACTGGCGCTGGCCGGCGTCGATGTCGCCATCGTCGAGCGGCGTCTGGACCAGGATGTGCTTGGTTCGCGGGCAGGGGGGCTGCACGCCCGGACTCTCGAGGTGCTGGATCAGCGCGGCATTGTCGAGCGGTTTCTCGCCGAGGGACAGGAGGTGCAAGTGACCGGGTTTGCCGGGGTCATGCTCGACATCAGCGCCTTCCCGACACGCCACCCTTACACGCTCGGGCTCTGGCAGAAGCATATCGAGCGCATCCTCGGCGGCTGGGTCGGCGAGCTGGCGGTGACGAACTATCGCGGCGTCGAGGTGACCGGCTGCACGCAGGACGACACCGGCGTGGACGTCGCGCTCAGCGATGGCCGGTCGCTGCGGGCGGATTATCTCGTGGGCTGCGACGGCGGGCGCAGTGTCGTGCGCAAGGCGGCGGGCATCGAATTCCCCGGATCGGATCCCACCGTCAGCAATCTGATTGCGCAGGCCGAGCTTGCCGAGCTGCCGCCGGAATGGGGCATCCGCCGCGATGCCATCGGCCTCCACTCCATCGGCCGGGTGAACTACCAGATCCGCGATGGAAAGATCGTCTATGCGGATGAAGGGCCGGTCGGCGTCATGGTGACCGAGCGGCAGCTGGGGGAGGCGGGTGAGCCGACCCTGGACGATCTCAAGGAGGCGCTCATTGCCGTCTATGGCACCGATTACGGGATCCACAGTCCCACCTCGATCAGCCGGTTCACCGATGCGGCCCGGCAGGCCGCTTCCTACCGGAAGGGACGGGTATTGGTCGCGGGCGATGCCGCGCACATTCATCCGCCCGATGGTGGACAGGGTCTCCAGACCGGCGTGCAGGATGCGGTCAATCTCGGATGGAAGCTGGCCCAGGTGATCAGGGGGACCTCGCTTGAAACCCTGCTCGACACCTATCACGCCGAACGTCACCCGGTGGGTGCACGCGTGCTGCAGCACACCATGGCCTCGGTCGCGCTGCGCCGTGAGGACGATCGGACGAAGGCGGTGCGCGACACCATGGCCGAACTGCTCGGCATGGAGGAGCCGCGGCTGCGCTTCGCCGGAATGCTGACGGGGCTGGGGATTCACTACGACCTCGGCGAGGGCCATCCGCTGCTCGGCCGTCGCATGCCCGACCTCGATATCGTCACCTTTGGCGGCCCGCTTCGGGTGTTCAGCCTTCTGCATGGCGCGAGGCCAGTACTCCTGAACTTCGGCGCGCCCGGCGACCTGGACATCACGCCGTGGGCCGATCGGGTCCAACTGGTCGACGCCAGTTACTCGGGGTCGTGGGAGTTGCCGGTGGTTGGGGCGGTCAGCGCTCCCACCGCCGTGCTGGTTCGGCCCGATGGCTACGTCGCCTGGGTGGGCGAGGGAGGCCGGCAAGGCCTTGCCGAGGCGCTCACGACCTGGTTCGGCCCGCCCGTCGGCTAGAAGCAGCAGGCGCCGACGGGGCTGGACTTACCCCGTTGGCGCCGACCAAACTCGCTTGAATTTACGCCGTTCGCCGAAACCTCCCCACAAGGTCGCCGACCTACGCTTCGCCGTGATCAATGGTGGTGCGGATGGATTCTCCAGATATCTCCGTGCGGCTCAGGCGGCAGGCCGACCTCTTCGAGGCGCCGGCGATAGCGCCATACGAGGGGAGATACTCTCGAATCCCGGGCATCCAGTGGCTGATCGAGGAAGTCGAGGATCTCGGCCTCCGCCGGCACGATCCGCCACCAAGAGTAACCCTCGCCATGCCTGGCCCCGCGGATGGCGAGAGCGTCGGGCTGGCCATCCGGGGATATTGCGACGAGCAGATCGAGGAGAGCCGGTGGCAGCTCAAGATGCTGCGTCGCTCGGGGTTTGAGGCCTTGCGCATCGGCCTCGTGCTGCTGGCCGTCTGCGTGCTGCTCTCGACGACCGTCGGCTATATGTCGTTCCTGCCCGAGTACATCCGCTTGGTCGTGAGCGAGAGCCTCGCCATCGCCGGCGGCGTCTCCCTGTGGCGACCGCTGGAACTGCTGGGCTTCGACACCTGGCCGCTGATCGGGCAGGTGCAGGTGCTCGAGAAGCTTCGCGCTGCCGATATTCGCGTCGTCGAGACCGACCAAGTCGAGGGCGCTGCGCGTCCAGCGTAGTGCCGGGTATGTGCCGCGCTGCCCAGCCTCATCGCCGCGGGCCGCGAACGACGCTTCGCTTCCTCGATGGCGCTCGAAACAAACGCTCATGCGGAACCCACAAGGTCGCCGCCAGTGCGACAACATCGCTGTCTCATCATTCTTGACGAACCGATTCAGAAATGTTAGCTTCGCTGCGCTTGTGAAGAGAAGCTAGACACTAGACAGCTTCGTTAACTTCCATTAAGAATTAAGGCGGGCGCCATTCCTGGCGTCCGCCTTTTGCATTCTGACCGAGCGGTTCAGCGTCGCCGTTTCGGAGACGAAAGTCGCTCGGTTGGTGTCTAAGCAACTCCACTCTTAGCGTCGCAGGGCCAACCTTTGCAAGGCGCTGAGAAAGGAGAATGGACACATGGCAACTCCTCCCCTGAAGCCTGGCACTGAAGCGAAGCGCTCCGGCCAGTACGAGCAGATCGGCCCGCGTGGCGGGCGCACCGGAGAAGAGCGCACCGTCACTCGTGGCGAGCCGCTTCCCCCGACGCCCAAGCCGGGCATGACCTACAAGTTGGTCGACCCGACCAAGCACGGCCGCAAATAAGCATAGTCCCGTCACCTGAGTTGGGTGACGGGACTATGGCCCGTGGGCCCTGCGTACCGGCCTCGCGTTTTGGCTCGGTTACGCTTCCCAGCGACCGGTCTGTCATGCCGCGCCAACTGTGCGGCATGACTCCAAGCCGACAGAGCCTAGTTGGGCGCGCTCTCCATGTATTGCCGGGTGTAGCGCCCCTTCAGGCTGGTCAGCACTTCGTAGCCGATGGTGTTGCCGGCGTCGGCGTGGTCGTCCACCGTCACCTGCTTGCCGATGATTTCAGCCATCTCGCCGGGCGCGGGCGGCTGCGGCAGATCGGTGATATCGACGCCGATCATATCCATCGAGACGCGGCCGACGACGGGGCAGGCCTGGCCACGGATCACCACATGCGTGCCGCGGTGATTGTTCGATGAGCTGAGCGAGCGGAAGAAGCCGTCGGCATAGCCCAGCGCCACGATGGCGAGGCGGCTGTCGCGCGACATGGTCTGCAGCGCGCCATAGCCGACCGTCTCACCGGTCTTCACGTCCTTGGTCATCAGGATCGGCGCCTCGAGTGTCACCACCGGCGCCATCGGGTTGCGCCGGCCGGCAACGGCGCGGCCGCCATAGAGCGCGATGCCCGGGCGGACCATCTGGAAATGGTTGTCGCGGTTGCTCATCAGCCCGGCCGAGTTGCTGAGCGAGGCCGGAATGCCGGGGAACTGCGCCATCACCGAGGTGAACAGGGCCAGCTGCGTGCGGTTCTTCTCGTGCGCCGGGGTATCGGCGCAGGCGAGATGGCTCATGATCATCTGCGGCGCATAGCCGATCGAGTCGACCAGCCGCTTGACGATCGAGGTTTCGTTGAGCCGGAAGCCGAGCCGGTTGATGCCGGTGTCGAAATGCAGCGCCGCCGGCAGCGCCTGGTTCGAGGCGACGCAAGCCTGCAGCCATTCCTCGAGCATGGGGATCGAAGCGAGGCACGGCATCAGCCGCTCGCCCACATAGAGCGGCGCCGAGCCGGGAAACAGCCCGTCGAGGATGAAGATGTGGCTGTCCTCGGGGAGGGCAGCGCGGACGGCGATGCCCTCGTCAGGGGTGGCAGCAAAGAAGAAGCGCGCGCCGGCCTCATAGAAGGCGCGCGAGGCTTGGGCGATGCCGGTGCCATAGGCATCGGCCTTCACCACGGCACCGGTCAGTGCCCCGCGGCTCACCTTGTCGAGCGCCTGCCAGTTGCGCTTCAGCGCACCCAGGTCGACCGTCAGCCGCCCGCCGTAACCGGTCGCAATGGCCGGTGCCGCCATCACTATTCCATCCTCTCGGGCAGGTAGTCGGCGCGCGCCAGGTTGCCAAAGCGCGTGTATTGCGCCTCGAAGCTGACCTGCACGGTGCCCGTCGGGCCGTGACGCTGCTTGCCGATGATCACTTCGGCGCGGCCATGCACTTTTTCCATTTCGCCCTGCCACGCCAGATGTTCCGGCGAGCCCTCCTTGGGCTCCTTGTTCTTGAGGTAGTACTCCTCGCGATAAACGAACAGCACCACGTCGGCGTCCTGCTCGATAGAGCCGGATTCGCGCAGATCCGAAAGCTGCGGATGCTTGTCGTCGCGATTTTCGACCTGTCGGCTCAGCTGGCTGAGCGCGATGATCGGCACTTCGAGTTCCTTGGCCAGCGCCTTGAGCGTGGTGGTGATTTCCGTGAGTTCCTGCACGCGGTTCTCGCTCGATTTCTTCGACGAGCCCGAAAGCAGCTGCAGGTAGTCGACGATCAGCAGGTCGAGGCCCTTCTGGCGCTTGAGGCGCCGGGCCCGGGCGGCGAGCTGTGCCACCGAGATACCGCCGGTGTCGTCAATGTAAAGTGGCACCTGCGCCATCAGGTTCGAGGTATCCACCAGCCGGTTGAACTGGCTCTCGTGGATGTTGCCGCGGCGAATGTCGGACGACGAGATTTCGGCCTGCTCGGCGAGAATACGGGTGGCCAGCTGCTCGGCGCTCATTTCGAGGCTGAAGAAGCCGACATGGCCGCCATCGACGGTCTTGGTATGCCCGTCGGCCAGCACTTCGCCCTTGAAGCTCTTGGCGACATGGAAGGCGATGTTGGTGGCGAGCGAGGTCTTGCCCATCGCAGGACGCGCCGCGAGGATGATCAAGTCACTGCGCTGCAGGCCGCCCATCAGCCGGTCGAGATCGGTGAGGCCGGTAGCGGTGCCCGACAGCGTGCCGTCGCGGCCATAGGCTTCGCCCGCCATCTTGATGGCTTCGGTTAGCGCCTGCGAAAAACTCTGGAAGCCGCCGTCGTAGCGGCCCTTCTCGGCGAGATCGAACAGCTGCTTTTCGGCTTCCTCGATCTGCTTGTTGGCCGTCGCGTCGACATCGGAGTCGTAGGCGACCTGCACCATCTCCTCGCCGATCTGGATCAGGTTGCGGCGGATGGCGAGATCGTAGATCGACTGGCCATAATCGGCGGCGTTGATGACCGTGGTGGCTTCCGCCGCCAGTCGCGCCAAGTACTGCGGCATGGTCATCTCGGCGGTCAGCTGCTCGCCCAGATAGGTCTTGGCAGTGACCGGCGTTGCGGTCTTCCCGGCGCGAATGATCTTGGCCAGCACTTCGTAGATGGTGCGGTGGATCGGCTCGTAGAAATGTTCGGGCACGAGGAAGTCGCTGACCCGGTAGAACGCCTCGTTGTTGACGAGGATTGCACCCAGCAAAGCCTGCTCCGCCTCCACATTGTGGGGCGCTAGGCGGAAGCCCTTTTCGTCTTCCGGGCGCAGGCGATGCACGTTGTTGTCGGCCATAGCGACTCGGATACTCCCCCGCTCGTTAAGGTTTGCTTTACCAGCGGCAGACGCCGCGACGAGTATCAAATGTGACGCAGCGGTGACCGAATCGGGTCACTACCGCGACGCCTGTGGTTAGTGTTGAAAGCGGGGGAAACCAAGGCGGAGCCATGCCGCGCGCATTGCAAATCGGAGCGTCCCTCAGGCGGGCGAGTCGCCGTCCTTGTCCAGCGTCGCGATTATCCGGCGCAGCATGTCGTAGAACAGGGGCCGCTCTTCGGGCGTCAGGGCCGCTGTCGCAAGCTGGTTCACTTCCACAGCGCTGACGAAAGCAGCTTTTGCGCGCTCGAGGCCGAGCGGGGTTAGCGACACTTGTGCGCTGCGGCGATCATTGGGGTCCGGCGTGCGCCTCACCAGCCCGTCCCGTTCCATCCGGGCAAGGGTATTGGCCATGGTGGGCTGCTCCACCGCGGCCATCTGGGCGAGGGCCTTCTGCGTCATCGCGCGCCCGTCCTGCAGGGCGAAGAACACCGGCATCGGTCCGGAATTGCCGCCCTCCAGTCGTCGCTCGATCGCCTTGGCGAACAGCCGCGCCGCCCAATTGGTGAGATAGCCAGCAGAGGTCTCGCGAACATAGGTCATTTGAATAGCTTGCTATGCAGTTGTATAGTGTGCTATGTAACTGCGGATGGGAGCCCGACGCAAGGAGATTTCGATGTCGGTCAAAAGCACTGCCAACCGCTACGGTTCGATTGCCGTCGCCATCCACTGGCTGACGGCGCTGCTGATCCTCATGCTGTTCGTGACCGGCCTGCTGGCCGCGGGCCAGACCGATCCCGCAGCCAAGCTCGCGCTGCTGCGCGCGCACATTCCGCTGGGGGTAGGGGCGCTGCTCCTCACTCTCCTGCGCATCGTCTGGTGGCTGGCCGCCGACCGCCGCCCGGCGTTGCCGGCCGATCAGCCGGCCTGGCAGCAATGGATGGCAAAGGCGGTACACATCGCGCTCTACGCGATCGTGCTGGAATCCGCCGCGAGCGGCATCGCCACCATCGTGCTCTCGGGCGCACTCCCGGCGATCCTCGGCAGCGCCGTGCTGCCGGATCTCGAGACGGTGCTGCCCCGGACGGTCCACGGCATCGGCTCCAAACTGATGCTGGGGCTGCTGGCGCTGCACATCGTCGCGGCGCTCTACCACCAGTTCATCCGCAAGGACCGGCTACTGGCGCGCATGGGCGTCGGGGCAGCATAGACTTGCCGCCGCGGATGCCGTCGAGCATCCTACCAACGGGCTGTTGGAGGGGAAGTCGATGCGACTGGGTCATGTACTATCAGTCTTGGCAGTGGCCGCGGGGTTGGCACTCGCGGCTGCACCCGTTCAGGCGCAACTCAGCGCCGAGAACCTGCTGACAAACCTGCCGGAGGGATTTGAGATCGGGTTCCAGACTCGTCAGGGGACGATGGACATGATGGAGTTCGTTCCCAGGGGCGAAACCGTCGAAAATTGGTCGACGATGGTGACCGTGCAAATCCTGCACGACGCAGACGACGCCGACCCGGGCGCCTTCGCCCGCAACCTGGGCCAGAACTGGCAGGGCGCCTGCCAGGGTAGTTCGGTGAGCAAGCTCGATGCCGGGGAAACGAACGGCTTCGCGTTCGCGCTCTGGCACTATGCCTGCCCGCTGAATCCCGGAACGGGCAAGCCCGAGGCCATGTGGCTCAAGGCGATCGCCGGGGCGGACGCGCTCTATGTGGTGCAATATGCCTACCGCGCCGCCTCCACCAAAGAGCTGGAACAGCCGGCGCTTGCCTACCTCGCTAAGGCCTCCGCCTGCGACACACGGCGCGCCGATCGCCCCTGTCCGGCGGGGATGTAGCGACCGGCGGACAAACAAAAAGGCCGGGATCGCTCCCGGCCTTCCGCATTCGATTGTGAGACGTTCTTACTCTTCGTCGCCGAAGGCTTCGGCGGCTGCCGAGCCGACTTCGGCCTGGCCGGCGGCGAAGGCCTCGTTGGCTTCGTCGTCGTAGTTGATCGCGGTGAGGTCTTCACCCTTCGACTGACGCTCGGCTTCGTCTTCCGAACGAGCGACGTTGACGGTGATGGTCACGGCGACTTCGGCGTGCAGGTGCAGCGGCACGGTGTGAACGCCGACCGTCTTGATCGGGTTCGCAAGGTCGACCTGCGAACGCGAAACGGTGAAGCCGTCCGAGATCAGCGCGTCGGCGACGTCGCGCGACGACACCGAGCCGTAGAGCTGGCCGGTTTCGCCGGCCTGGCGGATGATCACCACCGACTTGCCGTTGAGGCCCGAAGCGATGCCGGCAGCGGCCTCGCGGCGCTCCTGGTTGCGCTTCTCGATGTCGGCGCGATCGCGCTCGAAGCGCTTGCGGTTGGCTTCGGTGGCGCGCAGCGCCTTCTGCTGCGGGAGCAGGAAGTTACGGGCAAAACCGTCCTTCACCGACACTTCGTCGCCGATGTGGCCGTGCTTGCCGATACGCTCGAGGAGAATGACTTTCATGATGCTTTCCTATGCTGTCCCGTTCACGAGTGAACGGTTAGGAGCCGCCGACGATCGGCAGCCCCAACCAATCCCGAACCGTTCTTACTGAACGGCGTAGGGCATGATGCCGATGAAGCGGGCGCGCTTGATGGCCTTGGCCAGTTCGCGCTGCTTCAGGGCGGAGACCGCAGTGATGCGGGAGGGGACGATCTTGCCGCGCTCGGACACGTAGCGCTGCAGCAGGCGAACGTCCTTGTAGTCGATCTTCGGCGCGTTCGGGCCCGAGAACGGGCAGGTCTTGCGGCGGCGCTGGAACGGACGGCGGGCCGTGGTCGTGGTCAGGTCTTTGATGGCCATTTGGCTTATCCTTCCGAGTTCTTAGAAGCGGCGCGGGCGGCGGTCGCCGCGGTCGAAACCACCACGGTCGCCACGCGGGCCACCCGGACGGTCGCCACGGTCGTCATCGCGATCGCGCTTCTGCATCATGGCCGAGGGGCCTTCTTCCAGCTCGTCGACGCGGATGGTCATGAAGCGCAGGATGTCTTCATTGATGCCCATCTGGCGCTCCATCTCGGCGATCGCAGCGTGCGGAGCGTCGATGTTGAGCAGGGTGTAGTGCGCCTTGCGGTTCTTCTTGATGCGGTACGAGAGCGACTTCAGGCCCCAGTACTCGTTCTTGGTAACCTTGCCGCCGCCGTTGGTGAGCACTTCGGTCAAAGCCGTCGTCAGCTCTTCCACCTGCGTCGGGGAAACGTCCTGGCGAGCCAGGAAAATGTGTTCGTAAAGGGCCATAAGCGCCTTCCTTCAAGTTGGTTCACAACACATCCCACTCGGCGCGGAGCCCCTTTGAAGCCGGAAAGGCACCAAAGCAGTCTTCTAAAGAGCGGGAACACGGGAGGACGGGCGAACCCTATCTGTTGCGACCCGCGAGCGCATAGCGTCGCACTTGTAGGAAACAACAAACCCTCCGTTCAGCCCCCGGCCGAACGAATGTGAGGCGGGCTATAGGGGAAAAGGGCGGGGAACGCAAGCGATCCGGCCGAGACCCGTGGGGCCGCTCCGGGAACAAATCAGCCGATGCCTCCTTAATACCAGGAGGAGAACATCATGACCGATCCGAAGAAGCCCCTTCCGCCCGCCGAGCCGCCCGACAAGGTGTCCCCCGATTTCCCTGACACCGACCAGCCGATCAGGGAACTGCCGGAAGGGCAGTTGCCTGGAATGCCCGTCTGGCGCGATCCGCTCTTGAACCCGGGCCCAACGCCGTCCGAGCGCGAGACACCGCCGCTCGATTGAGTCCTCAGCCTGCGACGCCGGCCGCGCGTACCTTCGGCACTTCATAACCCTGCGACACCAGCAGCGACGTGATCGACGGCGTCAGCGCCCGGCAACCGCAGTTGAGCGCGTGCTGGTAGTGCCATTCAGCCCGCTGCTGCTTGGTCGGGTTGGTCGGCATCCGGTGCGCCTGATGCCATTCGGCGTTGGTCTTCCCCATCGTGCGGCCCCTTTCATTGTCGCCCCATCTTGCGCTAGGCAAGCCGTCGGCTCCACTGATGCTAACCTTGTCTGGACCGTTATGACCACCATCGATACCGTCGCGCCTGCCGCTCCCGATCGCCATGCCGTGCGCGCGGCCGAAGTGGTGATCCGCCCCCACATCCGGCGCACCCCGGTGATCGAAGCGCCAGCAGCGGATTTCGGGCTGGATGGTGCGCCGTTCTCCCTCAAGCTCGAATTCATGCAGCACTCGGGCACGTTCAAGGCGCGCGGCGCCTTCGCCAACTTGCTGATCCGTCCCGGCGCCGAGCGCGGCGTGGTGGCGGCCTCCGGCGGCAACCACGGCGCGGCCGTAGCCTATGCGGCGCAGAAACTCGGCATCGCCGCCCACATCTACGTGCCGCTCATCTCGTCGCAGGCCAAGATCAACCGCATCCTCCAGTATGGCGCTGAGATCACCATCGGCGGCGACAGCTATATCGATGCCTACGAGGCGAGCCATGCGTTCGCCCTCGAGAACGACCTGCTCGAGGTCCACGCCTACGACATGTTCGAAACGCTCTGCGGGCAGGGCACCGTCGGGCTCGAATGGCTGGAGCAGGCCCCGGGGCTCGATACGCTGCTCGTCGCTGTCGGCGGCGGCGGCTTGATCGGTGGCATCGCCGCGGCGGCGGCTGGCCGCGTCCGTATCATCGGGGTCGAGCCGGAGAACGCGCCGACGCTGCACAACGCCATCGAAGCGGGCCGTCCCGTCGACGTGCCGGTGAGCGGCGTCGCCGCCGACAGCCTCGGCGCCCGCCGTATCGGCAACTTGAGCTTCGCCCTCTCCGGCTTCATCGACCGCTCGGTGCTGGTCACCGACGAGGCGATCGTCGCGGCGCAGAAAACCATCTGGGATGTGCTGCGTGTCGCCGTGGAGCCCGGCGGCGCCGCAGCGATGGCCGCCGTGCTCTCCGGCCGCTACGTGCCGGCGCCCGGCGAAAGGGTGGGTGTACTGCTCTGCGGCGCCAACACGGCGGCGGTGAAGTTCGACTAGCCGCCTTGACATTGCCTCACCCCTCCGGCACACGCCGCCGCCAACTGGACGCCTGTCCGGGCGGGGCATAGGCTCGGCCTCAAGCACCAAGAACAACAGCGGAGGCCACCAACTTGACCAAGCGCGCATTCACCTATCCCGGCCAGGGCAGCCAGGCCGTCGGCATGGGCAAGGACCTCGCCGATACCTACCAGGAAGCCCGCAACGTCTTCGCCGAAGTCGACGACGCGCTTGGCCAGAAGCTCTCGGCCATCATGTTCGAAGGCCCGGACGAGACGCTGCGGCTGACCGAAAATGCGCAGCCGGCGCTGATGGCGGTGTCAGTGGCGGTCACCCGCGTGCTGGCGAGCCGAGGCTTCGACCTCAGAGATCACGCCGCCTATGTCGCCGGCCACTCGCTGGGCGAATACTCGGCGCTGGCGGCCGCCGGCGCGTTCAGCCTCGGCGATGCAGCGCGGCTGCTGAAGATCCGCGGCCAGGCCATGCAGCAGGCGGTGCCGGTCGGGCAGGGCGCCATGGCGGCGATCCTCGGGCTCGACCTCGAAACCGTGCTGCGCGCCGCCAATGACGCCGAGGACGGCGAAATCTGCGGCGTCGCCAATGACAACGCCCCCGGCCAGGTGGTGATCTCCGGTCATGTCGGCGCGGTGAACCGCGCCATCGAGCTCTTGAAGGCCGCCGGCGCCAAGCGCGCCCTGCCGCTGCCGGTGAGCGCGCCATTCCATTGCGCCCTGATGCGCCCCGCCGCCGATGCTATGGAGCACGCTCTGAACCAGGTGACGGTCAACACGCCGGTGGTGCCTGTTGTCGCCAACGTACTGGCCGCTCCGATCTCCGACCCCGAAGAAATCAAAAGGCGCCTCGTCGAGCAGGTGACCGGCATGGTCCGCTGGACCGAGTGCGTCAACTGGCTGGTCAAGGACGGCGGAGTGACGCAGCTGGTCGAGCTGGGCTCGGGCAAGGTGCTCTCCGGCCTCGCCAAGCGCATCGCGCCGGAAACCCCGGCGGTGTCGATCGGTGCTCCGGCCGATGTCGACGCCTTCCTCGCCGAAGTCGGCGCCTGAATCAGTTTCTCCTGAGGAGTCCGCAAATGTTTGATCTCACGGGCAAACGCGCCCTCGTTACCGGCGCCTCGGGCGGCATCGGGCGTGAAATCGCCAAGGCGCTGGCCGCTTCGGGCGCGCGCGTCGCGTTGAGTGGTACGCGCGTCGGTGCGCTCGAGGAGACCCGCGACCTGCTGGGCGGCGGTGATCACCCGATCCTGCCGACCAACCTCTCCGATCTCGACGCGGTGGATAAGCTCATCCCCTCGGCCGAGGCGGCGCTGGGCGGCATCGATATCCTCGTCAACAATGCCGGCGTCACCCGCGACAACCTCTTCATGCGCATGAAGAACGAAGAGTGGGACGAGGTGCTGGCAGTGAACCTTACCTCTGCGTTCCACCTCACCCGCGCCGTGCTACGCGGAATGATGAAGCAGCGCTTCGGCCGTATCATCGGCATCACCTCGGTCGTCGGCGTCGTCGGCAACCCGGGGCAGGGCAATTATGCTGCGTCCAAGGCCGGTCTCATCGGCATGAGCAAGGCGCTGGCCTACGAAGTCGCCTCGCGCAACATCACGGTGAACACCGTGGCGCCGGGCTTCATCGGCTCCGCCATGACCGACGAATTGAACGACAAGCAACGCGAGAGCATTCTGGGTAAGGTCCCGGCCGGCCGGCTCGGTGCCGCCGACGAGGTTGCCGCCGCGGTGGTGTTCCTCGCCAGCAACGAAGCGGGGTACATCACCGGCCACACGCTGAACGTCAATGGCGGCATGGTGATGCTTTAATCCTATTGCCAGTGCCGAAGGCTGGGGAAACCGGGCCTTGCACAATATGGCAATGGCGGGGGAAGTATGTTACCTCCGCCCCTGATTTCGGGTTTGGCCCGTACTTGCGAGGGTACGACGCCGCGCCTACAGTCTGCCGCTACCGGCGGCAAAGGTCGTGGGTCCGGACAGTTCCGGCGCCTGAGACCCGAGTACGAACGAACAACCTGACTGGTAACAAGGGAAGTCAAATATGAGCGATATCGCTGATCGCGTCCGCAAAATCGTGGTCGAACACCTCAACGTGGATGCGGAGAAGGTCGTCGATAAGGCCAGCTTCATCGATGATCTGGGCGCTGACTCGCTCGATCAGGTCGAGCTGGTCATGGCTTTCGAGGAAGAGTTCAACGTCGAAATCCCGGACGATGCCGCGGAATCGATCCAGACCTTCGGTGACGCCGTCGCCTATCTGACCAAGGCTGTCGGCTGATCGCCGACCGCTAACGGCTCTTCTTCGATGGAATTGCGCCGCGTCGTCGTCACCGGGATGGGGATCGTCAGCCCTTTGGGCTGCGGGATCGAACCGACCTGGGCCAACATTCTCGCATCCAAAAGCGGTGCCAAGCGCATCGACGACTTCCAGGTCGACGATATCGCTTGCCAGATCGCCCACCGAATCCCGTTGGGCGACCGCGCCGACGGCAAGTTCAACCCCGACGAGTGGATGGACGTGAAGGATCAACGCAAGGTTGATCCCTTCATCATCTACGCCATGGCGGCGGCTACCCAGGCCATCGAAGACGCCGGGGTCGAACCGAAGACCGAAGAAGAAAAGCACCGCATCGGTACGCTGATCGGCTCGGGCATCGGCGGCATCGGGGGCATCTACGAGACCTCGATCATCCTGCATGAGAAGGGCCCGCGTCGCGTCAGCCCGTTCTTCATCCCGGGCCGCATCATCAACATGGCATCGGGCAATGTCTCGATCCGCTTCGGCCTCAAGGGCCCGAACCACTCGGTGGTGACGGCTTGCTCGACCGGTGCGCACGCCATCGGCGACGCCGCCCGCCTGATCATGCTGGGCGACGCCGACGTCATGGTGGCCGGCGGCGCTGAATCGCCGGTCAACCGCATCTCGATCGCCGGCTTCGCCGCCTGCCGGGCGCTCTCGACCAACTTCAACGACCGCCCCGAAATGGCCTCGCGTCCCTACGACAAGGATCGCGACGGCTTCGTCATGGGCGAGGGCGCCGGTATCGTCGTGCTCGAGGAATACGAGCGCGCCAAGGCCCGCGGCGCCAAGATCTACGGCGAAGTCATCGGCTACGGCCTCTCGGGCGACGCCTACCACATCACCGCGCCCTCCGAGGACGGCGATGGCGGTTTCCGGTGCATGCAGATGGCGGTGAAGCGCGCCGGCATCGATCCCTCCGAGATCGACTACATCAACGCCCACGGCACCTCGACGCCGCTCGGCGACGAGATCGAACTCGGCTCGGTCACCCGCATGCTGGGTGATGCGGCTCCGAAGGCGGCGATGAGCTCCACCAAGTCGGCCATCGGGCACCTGCTCGGCGCGGCCGGTTCGGTCGAGGCGATCTTCTGCCTGCTCGCCATGCGCGACAGCATCGTGCCCCCGACCATCAACCTCGACAATCCGTCGATCGAGTCGGTGATCGACCTGGTGCCCCACAAGCCCAAGAAGAAGGAGGTCAACATTGCCCTCTCGAACTCTTTCGGCTTTGGCGGCACCAATGCCTCGCTGATCTTCCGCAAGGCGAGCTAAGCGACCGGACCCGGGCGCCCGCTACGGCGCCGGGTTCGTATTGATGTCATTTTTCCAGCGATAGTGCCGCGTTTGTGGAGGTTCGACCGATGGCCAACGAGCGCAGCGAGAAGCGGGCACGCAAGAAGCGGCGTGGTAGCGGCTTTCTGAGCGTGTTGAACGCGCTGCTCACGCTCGTGGTCATTGGCATCCTCGTGCTCGTCGGCATTTTCCTCTACGGCGCGAGCCAGTTCTACGCACCCGGCGCGGTCAAGACCGAGGCGAACTTCACCGTCGAAAAGGGCTCCTCGGTGATGACGACGGCGCGCCGGCTGGAAGAGCAGGGCCTGATCCCGCAGGGCCAGCTGCTGCCGTCCGAATGGCTGTTCTGGGGAGGCGCCCGCGCGCTGAAGAAAGAGGGCGACCTCAAGGCCGGCGTCTATGCGCTGAAGCCCAATTCCTCGATGGCCGACATTCTTACCGAGCTGACCGAGGGCAAGCCGCTCGATTTCTTCGTCAACGTCATTCCGGGTGATACCTCGTTCCAGGTGGCCGAGCGGCTGAATGCAGAAGGCCCGAACCTCACCGGCGAGCCGGTCCCGGTGCCGGCGGAAGGTACGCTTCTCGCCGTCCGTTACGACTTCTTCCCCGGCGACACCCGCGTCTCGGTGCTCGAAAAGATGCAGACCGAGATGAAGAAGACGCTCGACGAGATCTGGGCCAAGCGCGACCCGGCAATCGACAGCGTCATCAAGACGCCCGGGGACCTGGTGACGCTCGCCTCCATCGTCGAGAAGGAAACCGGCCTTGAGACCGAGCGCCCGCAGGTCGCGGCGGTATTCATCAATCGCTTGAAGAAGAACATGCGGCTGCAGACCGATCCGACCGTTCTCTACGGCGTGACCGAGGGCAAGGCCGTGCTCAACCGCGGCCCGACCTCGGCCGAGCTGAAGGCCAAGACCGCCTACAACACCTACCAGATCGACGGCCTGCCGCCCGGCCCCATCGCCAATCCGGGCGAAGCGGCGCTGAAGGCCGTGGCCAACCCCGCCGCGACCAAGGACCTCTACTTCGTCGCCAAGAGCGCCAACCCGGCCGATGGACACCTGTTCGCCGAGACCTATGCCCAGCACAGGAAGAACGTGACGCTCTATCGCAAGGCAGCCGCCGAAGCCGATGCCGAGGCCGCCAGGGAAGCGCTTGAGGCCGACGAGGCCAAGGGCGCCGGCGAGACCGTCGAGCCCGCGCAATAATGGCGACACTCGCCAGCATGACCGGCTACGCCCGCGCCGCCGGCGCGCTGCCGGGCGTCGGCTTCACCGTTGAGATCAAGTCGGTCAACGGCCGCGGCCTCGATTTGCGGATGCGCCTTGCCGCCGGCTTCGATGCGCTCGAGAGCGAGATCCGGCGGCTGATCGGCAAGTCCATTACCCGCGGCTCGCTGACCGTGTCGCTGAACGTCGACCGCGAGGGTGAGGGCGGCCGCGTCGTCGTCAATCACCAGGCGCTGGAAGCGGTGCTCGAAGGCTTCAAGTGGTTGCGGGGCCGGGTCGATGCCGAAATGCCGCGGCTCGACGGGATACTGGCGCTGCGCGGCGTGCTGGAGCAGCACGAGACCGCGCTCTCGTCCGATGAGGAGGAGGCGGTGAATACCGCTATCCTCGCGGCCGTCGAACAGGCAGTGACCGGCCTCGTCGCCGCGCGGCGGGAGGAGGGGGCTCGCATCGCCGCCATCCTCAGCGAGCGCATCGACGAGATCGCCGCGCTCACCAAGGCCGCCGAGATCCATCCCGGCCGCAGCCGCGATGCCATCCTCGCCCGCCTGCGCCAGCAGGTCGCCGATCTCAGCGAGGCCAGCCCGACCCTCTCCGACGAGCGGCTGGCGCAGGAAGCCTTGCTGCTCGCCACCAAGGCCGATGTCCGCGAGGAGCTCGACCGGCTGGGGGCGCACATCGCCGCAGCGCGCCAGCTGATCGCCGGCGGTGGCTCGGTGGGCAGGAAGCTCGACTTCCTGTCACAGGAATTTAACCGCGAAGCGAATACGCTCTGCTCCAAATCCAACGACGTGGCCCTGACTGCCATTGGCCTCGATTTGAAGGCCGTGATCGATCAGCTCCGCGAGCAGGTCCAAAATATCGAGTAACCCGGCGAGTGCCGCGAAGCGGCCGAGTGCTATGCGCAGGGCAAGAGGACGAAGCACGAATGGAATTCACGCGCCGCGGAGTGATGCTGGTTCTCGCCTCGCCATCCGGCGCAGGCAAATCCTCGATTTCCCGCGCCCTGTTCGAGGATGACCCGAACATCGCGCTGTCGGTCTCGGTGACCACGCGCGCCCGCCGCACCGACGAGATCGACGGCAAGCACTACCACTTCATCGACGTGCCGACCTTCAAGAAGATGCGCGAGGACGGCGAGCTGCTGGAGAGCGCCGAAGTCCACGGCAACTTCTACGGCACGCCGCGCTCGCGCGTCGAAGAGCGGCTCTCGGCCGGCCGCGACATCCTGTTCGACATCGATTTCCAGGGTACCCTGCAGCTTTACGAGAAGTGCCGTAGCGACATGGTGACCATCTTCATCCTGCCGCCCTCGATCAAGGAACTGCGCAAGCGCCTCGAGCGTCGCGCCCAGGACAGCGCCGGCACCATCGACAAGCGGCTGAAGAACGCCCGCATCGAGATGCAGCACTACAACGAGTACGACTACGTGCTGGTCAACGAGGATCTCGAGGATTCCACCTCGCGCGTCCGCACCATCCTCGCCGCGGCGCGCCTCGCCCGTACGCGGTTCATCCAATTGGATAAGTTCGTCAAGGACTTGCAGGACCAGATCGACTCTCTTTAGGAGCTTTGCTCAGAGGTCGCGCGCTGTATCCGCTGTCATCAAGCGGCAGCACGCTTAAGGTATTGCCTTAACTTTAGCTGCAGACGGGTGTGGATAAACCACGTCCAGCTGTGGATGGTCTGCGCGCCATGGTTCCGGAACCCCGGAATTGGGCAGAACCTACCCGGGCGGGGGACTTGAGCATGCCATTCGAAGTGAAAGCGTGCAGCATCGACGAAATGCAGCGTCATCCGACCTTCGCCGATCGGACCCAGGCCAAGGTCAAGGTGCTGCTGCGCGAGATCCGCTCCCGCGAAACGTTCGACCACAACCTGACGCTGCGCGTGTGGGCCAACACCCACGACAAGATGAGCCCGTCCGAGGTGAAGACTGCGCTGCTGGTGAAGGCGGCAACTATCCTCAAGCGGACGGTGTCGGTAGCCGAGATCGAGGTGAGCGGCGAAGGCAACGTCACGCGGCCGACGGTCAGCGGCTGAGCGCCGTACTCTCAGTCTGCGCCTTGTCCCCTTGTGGGAGAAGGCGATGGAGCCGAAACTACCGGCGCCCCAACAGCATCACGAACTTCGCGATTACCCCGGCAGCGAAGCCGAATAGCATCAGGCCGAAGGTGAACGGCCCGAGCAGTTGCGTCATGCCGGTTGGATTGGTGAGGTCGTAGCTCACATAGGCGAAGAACAGCGCGCCAAGCGCCACGACAATCCCCAGCGTCCGCCAACGCTGCGCGAACAGAGGCACTGCAACCGGTACGCAGAACGCCAGGAACGCCCCGATCAGCGCGATGGCACCGCCCATCAGCGCCGCGCCTTCGCCAGCTTCAGGAACGTCTCGACCGGCAGCACCTCAGCCCGCTCATCGCCCTTCAGCCCGCCTGCAGCCAGCAATGGCTCCATCGGCACTCCGAGCGACTTGAGGCTCTGGCGCACCATCTTGCGGCGCTGCCCGAAGGCGGCGCGGGTGACGGCCTCGAGATCGCGCACGGCCACGCCGTCGGCGGTTGCCTTGGGCTTCAGGTGCACGACACTGGAGGTCACCTTGGGTGGCGGGGTGAAGGCCTCGCGCCCGACGTTGAAGGCGATGCGCGCCTCGGTGCGCCAGCCGCACAGCACGCCGAGCCGGCCGTAGTGATCGTCGCCGGCCTTGGCGATGATGCGCTCGGCGACCTCGCGCTGGAACATCAGCGTCAGGCTCTCGAAGAACGGCGGCCACTGCTCGACGGTCAGCCAACGGGTGAGCAGTTCCGTACCTATGTTGTAGGGGAGGTTCGAGACGATGCGCGTTGGCCCGTCGGCCAGCGCGGCGTAGTCGATCTGCAGCGCGTCACCAGCGATCACCTCAAGCCGGCCAGGGTAGGCGGCGGCGATCTCGGCGAGCGCGGGCAGGGCGCGTTCGTCGCGCTCGATGGCGATGACTTTCTTCGCGCCCTCCGCCAGCAGCGCGCGGGTCAGGCCGCCGGGGCCGGGGCCGACCTCGATCACCGTTACCGCCTCGAGCGATCCGGCGACCCGGGCGATGCGCGCCGTGAGGTTGAGATCGAGCAGGAAGTTCTGCCCGAGCTCCTTCTTGGCCCTCAGGTCGTGCGCGGCGATAACCTCGCGAAGCGGCGGTAGATTGTCGATCTGCATGCTTGGGGGATAGCGGATTTATCGGCGAAGGCAAATGGCGCACAGAACGGGTATTGACCTTGCCATGATGGGAAGGTGCAGGAACCGCCCATAGCCACTCTCGTTGGCCTGACTTCGAAGGAGATGAAGATGCACAAGTTCACCCTCGCCGCTGCTTTGCTGCTGGCGTTCGCCGTTCCCGCCATGGCGCAGGATCATGGCGCCCATGGCGCGGCTCCAGCGGCCGACCTTCCGGCGATCTGCCTCGCCAACGCGCAGCAGGCGTCGGCCCCCATGGCCATGCAGCACGCCGCCGGCGCCGACGCGGCACATGTCGATCTGATGGACGGCATGGATGCCATGAACGCCGAAATGGCCGCCGGCGGCACGGCGGCCGATATCGACGTCGCCTTCATCTGCTCGATGATCCCGCATCATCGCGGCGCCATCGACATGGCCAAGGCCGAACTGGCGCATGGCGATGATCCCTGGGCCAAGGAAATGGCGCAGGCCGTGATCACCGCCCAGGAAAAGGAAATCGCCGACATGCTGGCCTGGCTGGAGAAGCAGCCGCAGTAGGGGAGGGAGTCACCGGCCCCATCTCCCCCCTAGGCAGGGGAGAAAGCGAAATCTTAGGTTTAGCCGTTTGGCTAAGCCTTAGATTTCGCAAGAGAGAGGGTGCGGAGCCACCGTGCCAACGCCTATCCCCTCTCTAGCGATTTCTAGGACTTAGCGAAGGGCTAAGCCCAAGAAATCGTCATCTCTCCCGCGAGGGGAGAGATGACGGAGAGATCTGTGTGCGGAACCTCTACTGCGCCGCGTTCTGCTGATGCAGCATGCCGTTGGTCAGCTGATCCGCCAGCCTGATCGCGTTGAGGAAGCTCGCATCCGACCCCTGGCCGCTGCCGGCCAAGTCGAAGGCCGTGCCGTGGTCTGGGGACGTCCTGACGATCGGCAGGCCCAGCGTTACGTTCACTGCCTCGTCAAAGGCCACCGTCTTGATCGGGATCAGCGCCTGGTCGTGATACATCGCGATCACTGCGTCGAAGCGGCGCCAGTGGGGCAGGTGGAACAGGGTATCGGCTGGCATGGGGCCCTCGGCCTCGATGCCCTCGTGCTGCAACTGGGCAATGGCCGGCCCCACCGTGTCAAAGTCCTCGGTGCCGATATTGCCGCCTTCGCTGGCATGCGGGTTGAGGCCGGCAAAGCCGATGCGGGGCTGGGCGATGCCGAAGCGGGTTCTGAGGCTGTGCGCGACGATCCGTCCGGTGCTCACCACCAGGTCGAAGGTGATCAGCGAGGGGACCTGGCTGATCGGCACGTGGATGGTCGCGGGGATCACCCGCAGCCCGTCATGCGCCAGCATCATCACCGGCGTCGGCACTACGCCGCCCTGCGCGCAAAGTGCCGCCAGGAACTCGGTATGGCCCGGATACTTGAAGCCCGCCGAATACAGCGCAGCCTTGTGAATCGGCGCCGTGACGATGCCCCGGCAGGCGCCGGTGAGGCTGGCCTCGACGGCGCGGCTGATCGCTTCGATCACCACCTTGCCGGAGAGCGAGGTAGGATCGCCCGGCTTGTCGGGGACCAGACCCTCGACATGGGCGATGGGCAGGGCGTCAGGGAAGCGCAAATTGGCCTCGAGCGGCGTGCTCTCAACCACCGACACCGGGAGGTGCAGGCGTGCGGCGCGGGTGCGCAGGAAATCGATGTGGCCGTAGACGATGAAGGGCGGCAGGCCCAGCTCGGCGCGCTTGGAATAGAGCCTGAGGATCAGGTCGGGCCCGATCCCGGCAGGCTCTCCCATGGTGACGGCAAGCGGCAAACGGTTGTCGACCAAGGCGTCCTCGCAGGTTTGGGCCGCTTGGCGTAGCCGGTTCGGCACGCCAAGCCTAGCGCCCTCTAGCACAGACTTGCTAAGTCAAAGACCGTAGTTTCCCTCGATTTCTCAAGGGGATGACAAGGGTCCGTTAGTTGTAGACGATCTTTGCCTTGCTCCTGAGCTCGGCCTTGAACTTCTCGGCTTCGGCCTTCATCGCTTCGCCGCCCTGTTCGCTGCGCAGCTTGTTCTTGACGAAGGTGGTGTCGCGCGCCTCGTTCTTGGCGCAGATGGCCAGCATCGACACACCTGCCTCGGTCACCCGCGGCTTGGTGATGCCGCCGACGTTCAGCTTGGCGAGTTCGGCAGCCAGCGCATCAGGCAACTGCGTCGCATGACGGCGGCCCATGTCGCGCACGGCGGCGTCGGTGAAGTTCAGCGACACCTGCACGGCGCTATCGCAGCCCTTGAAGGCCTTGCGGTACTGGTTGGCTTGGCCGGTGCGGGCCGAAGCATTGCCGGTCGAGCTGATGAACAGCACTTCCTTGAGGATGTAGTCGTAGCTCGAGGCCTGGTCGAGCTTGGCTGAGGCCTCCTTGTCGAGCTCGAGATCGGAGACCTTCACGCGCGACGACACCACCATCTGGCTCACCTGCTGCCAGGCGATGGCGGCGCGGAGACGGGCGCGCATGGTGTCCTTGCTGACGCCAGCCTGCTGCAGGATCTGGTTCAGCTTGTCGCTCGACACCTTGATGTTGCGGGCGACCTGCGTGAACGCGTCGTCGACCTGCTGGTCGGAGATGACGATGTTCATGCGCTTGGCTTCCTGCAGCTGCAACTGCTCGTCGATCAGCTGCTCCATCGCCTTCTTGCTGCCGCCGCCGCCCTCGAGGGCCAGCAGCTTGGTGCGCTGCGCGATCTCGATATCCGAGATCGGCACGCCATTGACCGTCACCTTGGTCGCGGCGAAAGCCGGCATGACGCTCAGGGTAAGGCCGATCAGCATTGCAGCGATGAAGCGGAGCATTGTCGTCACCATTCAGTTCTCTGGAAGCCGCCGGATCGCCCCCGGCTCGGCCATCTCAATGTTGGAAGAATACGGCCAAAATCGGTTGGCCGAGCCTAGTATCCGATGCCGAAGTCGGTTCCGGGGCCCTTCAGCCTGAACTGCACGCCGAAGGTGAACGAGTCCGGGGTTTCGTGGGTCGGGCCGTTGGCCTGGGCGAAGCCGCCGGCGAGGAAGTAGCCGTCATCGTAAAGCAGCTCGCCGCGTGCCTCCAGCCACTCGCTGGATGCGATGTCCCACGAGAAGCTGCCATTGGCGCGCCAGTAGTCCATCGGCAGCGGCGCGCTGGCGCGCACAGTGACTTCATGCTGATCGACCGGCACGCCGATCGCCGCGTCGGCCGGCAGGTAGACATAGTCGCTGCCCACCGAGTAGGGGCCGAAGGCATAACTGCCGCCGACACCGGCCCGCGCGACACGCGGCCCGTCCGGATCGATCTGCAGCTTGGCGCCGAGCGTGACCCCGTCATAAGGCGAGCCACGCGCGCCGAGCACGACGTAGGAGGCCTCATCCTCGAGGCCGCTGCTGACCCCGGTATTGACCGGATCAGCGACGCCGAAGGCATTGACGCCGGCGAGGTGGAAGCTCTGCCCGGCGATGATTTCCAGCCATTGCCCGCCGGAGAAGTTGGCAAGGTAGCGAGCGCCGACATTGGCGCGCAGTCCTGTCTCCTGCCGGTCGGTGCCGGTGAAGCGGTCGTAGGAGAAGATGTTGGTGTCATCGAGCACGAAGCTGTGCGCGTTGTCGTTGGTGACCCCGACCAGCGTGGTGTCGCTGCCGCGATAGACCAGCTGCGCGATCGGCTCGAGCAGGTGCGTGTCGAGCCCGTTGCTGGCGAATAGCGGCCAGCGGAAATCGAGGGCCGCGATCGGCGTTGCCGTGAACAGGAACTGGTCCGAGGGCTCGGGCAGACCGACGGGCGGGTCGCCCTGGCTGCCGCTGTCGTAATTCGTGACGTCGGCCCGCAGCCCGAGATACGGGGTCACCACCACGCCGCCCGGAGCGACGATCTGGTTCTGCCAGCTGAGCTCGCCGGATGCGTGGGTCTTGCTGCCTTCGTAGCCGAAGACATAGTCCTTCGTACCGTAGGTTGCGGACGAGTTCTCGCCGCGTTGCACGCCAAGCAGGTTGCCGTTGGCGCGCACCTGGCCCCAGTCACCGAGGTCGAAATAGCCGTTGCCGCGTGCGTTGGGCAACGCCGTCGCCTGCTGATCCTGCGCCAGGTTGGCCGCAGCATTGGTGCCGTACTGCCCCAGCTTCAGGAACTGCTGCAGCCGCACATCGGCGTAGAAGTTGTCGCTGAGGTGCGTCGCATACACCTCGTTGGTGAGCCATTTCGCGGTGCTGAAGTCGTAATCGTCGAAATAGGCGGCATCGGAGAAGGCGCTGTACGACCAGCCCACGGTCCAGTCCGCTACCGGTTCGAACCGGCCCGAGCTCTGGATCGCACCTCGCCACTCGCGGTTGCCGAGTTCGGTGAAGGCGCCGGGATCGAGCTGGTACAGGCCGGAGCCCTTTACCGTGAACGAGCCGTAGTCGAACTGCTGCCGCCACTCGGCCGCCATCAGGAAGCCCTGCCGCGACATCAGCGAGGGGGAGAGCAGGATCTGCGTATCTTCGCCGATGTTGATGAAGTAGGGCGCGGTGATCCGCGCGCCGTAAGCGGCCTTGTAATTGACGCTCGGCAACAGGAAGCCGTTGCTCTGCTTGGAAGTCGGATCGGGCAGCGACAGCCACGGCAGCCAGGCAACGGGGATGCCCAGGACTTCCAGCGACGGCTGTTCCAGGTAGACGGTCTTGGTCTCGCTGTTGTGGATCAGCTTGGTGGCCTTCACCTTCCAGCCGATCCGGTGTCCCTTGGCGTCGATGCAGAGCCCGCAGGGGCTGTAGGTCGCCTGGTTGAGTACGGTTTCCAGCTCGGCCGAATAGTGCGCGTCGTTCGCCGTCACCATGGCGCCGTCGACGGTGGTGAGCGTCAGCGACTGGATGAACGCCTGTTTCATCCCGCCCGTCACCTCGACGCTGTCGGCGGTATACTCGGTACCCGCCGGATCGCGCACCTGCACGTTGCCGACGCAGTTCAGGTCCCCCGATTTCTGCTCGTAGCGCAGGTCGTCGCAGGCGATCGCATAGCCTTCGTACTGCATCAGCACGCGGCCCTGCGCGCTGATCACGTCGCTGCTCTTGTCATAGGAGAGGACGTTGGCCTCGACCTTGGCCGGCGCGCCCGGCTCGGGGAGCGTTGCGAAAAAGCCTTCTGGGAGGAACTGGGCTGCAGCGGGAAGAGTGGCGGCAAGACCGGCCGCGAGGGCGAGCGCAAGCACCGCACCAAACTGGCGCAGGCGCGTCCCCATCCCCCGGTCGCGGCGCATCTTGCTCACGTCCGCCCGTCTTCCCTGTTCAGCAGCACCGTCACTCCGATAACGATCGCCACCACTGCCGGCCCTGCGACTGCTATGGCCGGATGCATCACGCCGGCGCCCCCGGCGCGTCCCGCCATCTCGGTCACGACATAAACCAAGACGCCAAGGACGATACCATAAAGCACCGCCCCACCATACTTATTGGTCCTTCGATAACCGGCCGTAAACGCGAAGGCAATGACCAGGGAGCCACACAAGGTGAGCGGCAGCGCCAGCAGCCTGAGGAACCGCGTTTCCGTCTCGGCGCGCTCCTTGGAATCGCTCAGTTTCGCCGCCAGCGTACTCGCCAGCTCCCACACCGTCATGTCCTTGACCGAGGCGATCCGGGCCCGCATGTCGCCGGGGCTGTGGCCGGTGGGCAGGCGGAAATCCGCTATCGTTTCGGGCAGTTGGTTGGAGCGGAAACGGATGGCCCCCGGCATCACCCACTCGCCATTGCGCAGCTCGGCGGTCGGCGTCTCGATGCGGTCGCGCGGCGTATCCATCAGGAACACGTTGACGCTGCCCAGCGACTCGCCGCTGGGGCTGACATAGCCGGCCTCGAGAATGTAGTGGAGATCGCCCTGCCGCTCATCGAGCCATAGCGTTCCGGCTCGGCTGACGGTGCCGTTCGCGGCGCTGCTCGGCGCCAGGCTGCGGTTGAACTGGATCACCCCGGTGTCGACCACCAGGGTGATCAGCACGCCGCCGAGCAGGGTGACCGCGACCGGCGCGACCATCACCCGCCAGACCGACATGCCCGAGGCCTTGATCACCGTCATCTCGCGGGTCGCCTGCAGGTTGAGCAGGCCAGCAATGGTGCCGACAAGGAAGGTCAGCGGCAGCGTATCGATGACCCAGCGGGCCGAGGAGAGGACGACCGCCGTCAGCGCCAGCGGCAACCCGCCGACCGCCGCGAGCGCCGAGAAGCGGTGGGTGTTGAGCGATTCGACCAGCACCACGATGCCGTAGAGCACTGCCAGCGTCAGCCCGACATTGCCGGCCAGCCGCCGGACGACGATCCAGTCGATGCGGTTCATGTGCTGTGCGCCTCCCGGGGCAGGGGCACGAAGACGCGCAGCCGGTAGATCAGGATGGCGATGGAAATGATGGTGAGAACGATCACCCCGACCGGCTCCCGCATCCAGCCACTGAGCGGCGCGTAGGAGGTGAGGGTGCGCTCGAACAGCACGGCGCCGAGCACGGTGATCTCCACCGGCAGCAGCGGTTCCTTGCGCCGGCCCGAGGGAAAGCCGCTGATGGCCGCGACGAACAGGCACAGCGCCAGCACACGGAAACCGTCGGAGGTACGTTCCGCCAACCGGCGCAGCTTTTCGGCAGGCCACTCGCCTGTGGTGAAGCCGCGCACCAGCGTGCCATAGGTGCTCTGGTCGCCGCGCGCGTCGCCGGTATCGGCGTCGCCGGTCAGCCGCTCCAGCGCTATGTCGTAGCGGTCGAACGAGATCTCCGAGAACTTCCCGTCCGCTGTGCGGTACTGGATCGTGCCTTGCTGCAACTGCAGCACGTAGCCCAGTTCGTCGGCGGTGATCAGCGCCGAGTCCGCGATATAGGTGCGCCGCGTTTCGGCATCGCGCCGGTCGTCGGCAAAGAACGAGGTGATCTCCCCATCGGCGCCCCGGCCGCCCACCGTGATGGTCACCCCGTCGCCCAGTTCGGCGAAGCGGTTCGGCACCAGCGAGCGGCCCACCAGGTCGGCCGCGGCTTTCACGCGGATCAGGTTGCCTTCGCTGGTCGCCAGCGGCTCGATGACGTGGGCCAGCACCAGCACGATCAGCGTGCCGACCGTAGCAAAGCCCAGCACCGTGCGGATCAGCACCGGCAAGCGCTGCGACACGTGGATGATGTGCAGCTCGCGTGACCCCTGCAGGGCGCGCAGGGCCCGGGCCAGTCCCACCGCTATGCAGACGTACATGAAGGCAATGGAGAGTGGCGGCAGCGCCAGGATCGTCTGCCACAAAAGCGTCAGCAGCCCGCGATCGCGCACCGCTCCGACCTCGACGATTCTGAGCGTCTGCGCAAGGTAGAGAATAGTCAGCGCGACCCCGAAAAGCGCTGCGGCTTCGGCGGCAAAAAGCTTGAAGAGATAACTGCCTAGCCGAGTCATATCAGAGACGAGTTCCGACGCGCGCCCACCCCCCGGACTGCCCCCGGCGCGATGAACCAAGCGGACCTTGCCCGCCCCGCCGGTCCCTTTGCAAGGAAAACGGGGCGAGGGCGAGGCGTTGCCCCCCGGGGTGTTGCGGGATTGACGCGACCGGCGTAGCCGCTATCAGTCGATCATCGACGTCGCGGGCAATCGCGCCCGCCCCATTGCCATAAGGTATTTTGCCCCATGCCTAACCGGATCGAGATCAAGACCGCCGCCCTGCCGTTGAAGGCAACCGGCACGCTGGTGGTCTATGCCGCCGAGGACGCCGCACCCGCCGGCGCCGCGGCCGAGGTCTGGGCCGCCACCGGGCTCGACTGGCAGAAAGTCTCGGCTGCGGGCAATTTCAAGGGCAAGCAGGGCCAGTTGCTCGATCTGCTGGCGCCTGCCGGCGTCGCCGCCGACCGCCTGCTGGTGCTGGGCAGCGGCAAGGCAGGGCAGGGTGCCGGGCTCTCCGCCTGGACCGACCGCGGCGGCTCGCTTGCCGGCAAGCTGATGGGCCTCAAGGTGAAAAAGGCCGCCGTGCTGCTTGACGAGGAGGCGGCGACGCCTGAGGGCATCGCCGAACTCGCCGCCGGGCTGCGCCTCCGCCACT
Organism: Devosia sp. P2_G7; assembly: GCF_056403495.1. Taxonomy (NCBI): domain Bacteria; kingdom Pseudomonadati; phylum Pseudomonadota; class Alphaproteobacteria; order Hyphomicrobiales; family Devosiaceae; genus Devosia; species Devosia sp. P2_G7. The sequence continues at coordinate 138,790 of NZ_JBFUFI010000011.1, read as the reverse complement.
ACAAGTTCGATAGCTACAAGGCGGTCAAGGCCGAGGACAATGGCGATAGCTCGCTGGCGGTTACGCTCCATGTCGCCGAGAAGTCCGGTACCGACAAGGCCATTGCCGACCGGCAGGCCACCACCGAGGGCACACTGCTCGCCCGCGAGTTGATCCACCAGCCGCCCAATGTGCTGGGCACGCTCGAGTTTGCCGCCGAAGCCGCCAAGCTCGCCGAACTTGGCGTGGAGATCGAGCAGCTCGACGAGAAGGCCATGCGCAAGCTCGGCATGAACTCGCTGCTCGGCGTATCGCAGGGCTCCGCCCGCCCGCCGCGCCTCGTGATCATGCGCTGGAACGGCGGCAAGTCGAAGGACCAGCCCATCGCCTTCGTCGGCAAGGGCGTGGTGTTCGATTCCGGCGGCATCTCGCTGAAGCCCGGCCTCGGCATGGAAGACATGAAGGGCGACATGGGCGGCGCGGCGGCAGTCACGGGGCTGATGCATGCGCTTGCCAGCCGCAAGGCCAAGGTCAACGCCGTCGGCGTCATCGGGCTGGTGGAGAACATGCCGTCGGGCACCGCGATGCGCCCTGGCGATATCCTCACCGCGATGTCCGGCACCACCATCGAGATCGTCAACACCGACGCCGAGGGTCGCCTCGTCCTCGCCGACGCGCTCTGGTACACCCAGGATCGCTTCAAGCCGAAGTTCATGATCAACCTCGCGACCCTCACGGGCGCCATCGGCGTAGCGCTCGGCAACGATCACGCCGGGCTGTTCTCCAACAACGACGAACTCTCGGCCAAGCTTCTCGCCGCCGGCCTCGCCACCGGCGAAAAGCTCTGGCGCATGCCGATGGGCTCCGCCTACGACAAGCTCATCGAGAGCCGCTTCGCCGACATCAAGAACTCCGGCGGCCGTCCCGCCGGCTCGATCACCGCCGCGCAGTTCCTCGCCCGCTTCGTCAACGACGTGCCGTGGGCGCACCTCGATATCGCCGCCGTGGCGCTGGCCTCGCCGACATCGGAGACCAACGCCGCCTGGGCATCGGGCTTCGGCGTGGCGTTGCTCGATCGGCTGGTGCGCGACAACTACGAGGCCAAATGACCGGCACGCTGCCCGACCTGCCGCTCACCGCCAGTCCGTCGCGCCTCTGGCTGTCGCCGGTCGCAGCATTGGCGATCGCCGCAGGGCTCGTCGCGCTGCTGCCGACCGCGCTTCTGCTCGCCAGCCTCGTCGGCGCGCTCGGCATGGCGCCGAGCGTCGAGTTGACGCTGCTGGCGCTACCGACGCTGGCGGTGGCGGTGTTCTTCCTCGTTGTCGGCGCGGTGATCGTCGGCGACCTGCGGCTGCAACGGCCGGTGCTTATCATCGACGAGAACGGCGTCTTCGATCGCCGCGTTACCGATGCGCCGATCGCCTGGGCCGATGTGGTCGAAGTGGCGCCATCCCCGGGCGGTGGCGGCGTGCTGCTGGCGCTGCGCACGCCGCTCGATACCCGCCTCAGCCCCTACCGTGCCGGCACCGCTGGTTTCCGCCAGCCGGCGGCCGGACTCGCCAACATCCCGGTCCGCGCTATGGACCGGCCGGCGCGGCTGTTGGCCGATACGCTGGTGGCGCTGGCGACCAGGCATGGCGCCACGATCCCGCAACCGGACGGAGCCTGAGCCGATGGCCGAGATCCTGTTCTACCACTTGGAGAGCCAGCCCCTCGAACGGGTGATCCCGGTGCTCCTGGAAAAGTCGCTGGAGCGCGGCTGGAACGTGGTGGTCGAAACGGGCAGCGAGGAACGGGCCGAGGCGCTCGACAACCTGCTCTGGACCTATCGCGACGACAGCTTCCTGCCGCATTCGCTGGCCGGCGGCGACGCCGACGACCTGCAGCGCATCCTCATCACCACCCGCCCGCACAATCCCAACCAGGCGCAGGTCCGCTTCTTCGTCGATCGCGCCGTGCCGCAATCGGGCGAGGGCTATGTCCGGCTGGTCTACATGTTCTCCGGCCACGACCCCGACGCCGTCACCGAAGCCCGCGCGGCGTGGAAAGCGCTGCGCGACGGCAACGAGGTGACGTATTGGCAGCAGGACGGCAACGGGAAGTGGGCGAAGAAGGGGTAGGGCAGGCCCCGTGCCATCAGTCAGCTCCTTCTCCCACAAGGGAGAAGGCACCGACAGATTACGCCGAGCCCGCTACACCCCCGGCGCCCAGCCCGGCTCCGCCTGCTCGAACTTCGAGAACTGGAACCCCGGCGCCACGGTGCAGCCGACCAGCGACCAGTCGCCGAGACACGTCGCCTGTTGCCACGCATGGCTCGGGATCACCACCTGCGGCCGCTCGCCGGCGATCAGATCGTTGCCCAGCTTGTGCTCGGTCACGCTCTTGCCATCGCGAGAGATGCCGATCGTCATCGGCGCGCCGGCATACCAGTGCCAGACCTCGGCCGAATCCACCCGGTGCCAGGCGCCGGACTGCCGGTCGGTGAGCAGGTAGTAGATCAGCGTCGAGAGGGGCCGGCCTGAAGCGCCGGGCACGTCGGCGAAGGTCTGCCGGTAGAAGCCGCCCTCGATATGCGGCTCGAGCCCGAGCAGGCCGACAATCTCGGAGGCCGTCATCTGCTTCATGCCTGCGCCTTCTCTGCCAGCTCCAGCTCTTCGCTGAGCGTCAGCCAGCTCTCCTCGATCTTGGCGATCTCGCCCTCGAATCGCGCCTTGTCCTTGCCGAGCAGGATGACCCGTTCGGGCGCGCCGTCATAGGTCTTGGGGTCGGCGAGGAAGCCATCGACGCGAGCCAATTCGGTCCGCAGCCGGCCGAGCTTCTGCTCGAGGTCCTTGATCGATTTGCGCAGCGGCGCCACTTCGGCGCGCTTGGCCGCCGCGTCCTGCCGCGACGCCTTCCGATCCTCGATCGCCGGTGCTGCCTGGGCCGCACCCTTCTTGCCCTTGCCATTGCTATTGGAGGTGAGCAACCGCTGGTAAGTGTCGAGATCCTCGTCGAATTCCTCGATCGTCCCGTTCTGCGCGATCCACAGCTTGTCGACCGTCGCGTCGATCAGGTGGCGGTCGTGGCTGATGATCAGTACGGCGCCCGAATAGTCGTTGAGCGCCGCCACCAGCGCGTCGCGGCTGTCGATATCGAGGTGGTTCGTGGGTTCGTCGAGGATCAGCATCCCCGGCCCGCCGAAGGTGATGAGCCCGAGCAGCAGGCGCGCCCGCTCGCCGCCGGACAGGTTCTTCACCTTGGTGTCCATGCGCGAGGTGGTGAGCCCCATCTGCGCCACGCGGCTGCGGCGCTTGGCCTCGCTGTCGTACGGCATCAGGTCTACGACATGCTCGAACGGCGTCTGCTCCGGCTTCAGCTTGTCGAGCTGGTGCTGGGCGAAATAGGCGATCTCCAGCCCCTTGCCCTTCCGCATCTCGCCGCCCATCGGCTTCAAATCGCCGGACAGCAGCTTGGCGAACGTCGACTTGCCGTTGCCGTTGACGCCGATCAGCGCGATGCGGTCGTCCGGATCGATCCGGTTGGTGATGTGCCTGAGGATCACCTTGTCGCCATAGCCCACCGACACGTTGTCGAAGGTCATCATCGGCGACGCCGGGATCTTCTTCGGATCGGGGAACTTGAACGGCGAGGAGCTCTCGTCGAACATCGCCGCCGGCGGCTTCAGCTTCGCGATCATCTTGACGCGCGCTTGCGCCTGCTTGGCCTTGGTGGCCTTGGCCTTGAAGCGATCGACGAACTTCTGCAGGTGCGCGATCTGGTCGAGCGTCTTCTCGCGGCTCTTGTTGTTGAGCTCCATCTGCATCCGGCGCGTCTCTTCGAACGTGTCGTAATTGCCCTTGTAGAAGGTCAATTTCCGATGCTCGAGATGCGCGATCGAGTTCACCGCCTTGTTGAGTAGGTCACGGTCGTGGCTGATCATGAATACGGTGTAGGGATAGGTCGCGAGATACTTCTCGAGCCACAGCGTGCCTTCGAGGTCGAGGTAGTTGGTCGGCTCGTCAAGCAGCAGCAGGTCGGGCTGGCTGAACAGCACGCCGGCAAGCGACACGCGCATGCGCCAGCCACCCGACAGCTCCGAAGTCGGAGCCATCTGCCGATCCTTCTCGAAGCCGAGGCCCTTGAGAATGGTGGAGGCACGCGCCTCGGCCGTATGCGCGTCGATCTCGGCCAACCGCGTGTGGATGTCGCCGATGCGGTGCGGATCATGCGCCGTCTCGGCCTCGGCCAAGAGCGCCGTGCGCTCCTTGTCGGCCGACAGCACCACGTCGAGCACGCTGATCGAACTCGCCGGCGCTTCCTGCGCCACCGCGCCGATGCGGGCCTTCTTGTTGACCTCGATGGTGCCGCCTTCAGGCGCGATCTGCCCCAGGATCAGCTGGAACAGCGTTGTCTTGCCCGTGCCGTTCTTGCCCACGAAGCCGGTCTTGGAACCGTCTGGGAGAACAAGCGAGGCACCCTCGAACAGGGGGCGGCCCTGGATGCGGTAACTGAGATCGGTAATGGTCAACATGGCGCGGCCGATGCATCCGCGGCGCGCGGAATGCGTTAGGAAAGGGATAGGGGCAAATCGAAGCCGTCCCAATAGACCGAGAAACCGGAGAAGTCCAATGCGCCCGATCCTCGCCACTCTTGCCCTTTGCCTGTTCACGGGCGCCGCCTTGGCACAAGAGCTCGCCCCGTTGAACGACCTGAAGGCCTGCCGGCTCGACGCCGAACTGGTCTCGCTGAGCTTCAGCTACGAGGGCGGCGCCTGCGAGCAGACCGGCAACGGCAGCGTCGACCTGGTGGAGTCCGGCACCGCGACGGTGACGATCCCGATCGTCTCGACCGCCGAGGTCTGCACCATGCAGGTGGTGAAGGTGAACCACTCCAGCGCCATCACCGCAGACCAGGACGTGTCAGCGCTCAGCGTTCAACTCGTCAGCCCCGGTGGCGAGGTGCAGGCGACTGGCAAGGTCGACATCGCCCCGAACTCGCCTGACTGCGTGCCGCCGGTGCCGACGGAGTAGGGCGCCGAGCCAGGCAACGCCGGCTCGCGGGCCCTGTCATTTCGATCGGTCGCGGTGCGCGAGCTTCAGCGACGCAACCGCCAGTACAATCAGAACCGCCAGCAGCAGGGCCCGGGTCAGCGTCATCGCCACGCCGTGCTCAAAGGCAGCCTGGTTGGTCCGCAGATACTGTTGCAGCCGGTCGTCGATCTCTCCTGACAATGACGATGTCGACGCGTTCCGCAGCTCGAGAAGACGCTTGAGGTGTGCGACTTCGCCCCTCACAACGGCCTGTAGCCAGCGCAACGCATTCCTCGCGTCGTCGGCGCCGATATGGGGGTAGATCGACGATAGTTGCCGGCTCTCGTCCGCAGTGAGCGTGACCGTGGCGATCGGGTACCGAACGATGCCACTTTCGTCCCTTGGCACCGTGAACAGGCAGAAAAACAGGTCCAGCGCGACCAGCTTGCTGCCATCGGCCATCGTATCGATGTCGCGTCTTGCGCTCCAGACCAGCGTCGACCACGGATAGCCGGCGGTGCAGGATTGCTCGAGGTCGAGCGCCTTCCGCAGATCCAGGAAAGCGCCGATCATCGGGCCAGCGCCTCCGCTTTCCGCGGTATTCTCCAGCAGTCTCGCGATGGTCGACAGGTAGGGCGCATCGACCTTGCTGCGCTCCTCCATCAGGAAGATGTCGCGTGAGTAAGTATTGTAGTCGCTGAACTTCGACTTGAGGCTGCCGAACACCTCGCTCGTCGATGCCGAAGTTGCCGATGGGTTGTTCTCGCTGCTCCTCGAGAAATGTGACCAGGCGTAGCCGTACCCGGCATAGTCAGTCAGTGCGATCGCCAGGGCGACCACCACGATAAGGGAGCCGACCAGGACCCGCCTGTCGGTCCATATCCGGCTGCCACGCCCGGTGGTCGTGGTATCGCCATGCGGCAAATGTGCAGACCCCACAGAAGACATTTGTTCCTCCGGTTGAGCCGACTGTTGCCATCCTACTCCCGTTTGACCGTGGTGTCAGACGGCACGAGTGCGCGAATCCCCCGTCTTGCGCCCGAGGACGTCACCGCCCTCGAAGTGCAACTGCTCAGCCCCGGTGGCGAGATAGGGGCCAAGGGGAGGGTGGACATCGGGCGGAACTCTTCCGACTTCGTGCCACCGGTGCCGAAGGAGTAGGGCCCGGGCTCGCAATACTCGCCGGGATGTTCATACCGGTCCGAGCTTGTTAGGTTGCGTCTCGGCAACTCTATGGAGCTTCGGGCGTGCAACGATGGGTTATTAAAAGCCCGACCGGCATATTCGTCCTATGCATGGTCTTTGCCCCTGCTTTCATGGCGTTCCCCGCATCGGCGTTGGTCTTTGTGCTGGCAAGTCCGGGGCCGTTTGCCATCAGTGACCTCCAGTATCTGGTGGTCATGGTGCCGGCCGCCCCAATTCTTATCGGGGCGGGGCTCTTTCTGGGCTGTATCCCTGGCTTGTTCAGCGCGTGCATTCTCTTAGAGCTGGCCAGGCGGCGTCCGATCAGCATTATCGATCCGGTGACGGTTGCACTTGTGATCTGTGTGGGCCTGACGCTCGCATTTGCGGCAGTTGCTCCAACCCATATCTGGCTGGCGCTCTCCATTGCGGCGGGAGCCACCATTTTGGTTGTGCTGATCCTGGGGCGGCTCGCTGTGTTTTTCGATGTGGTCACTCCAGCGCCAGCGTCACCCGACAGCACGCCGGCCATCTGATCGATGTTCGCCTGAACTGCCGTTCGCGCTCTCGCTCTGCTTCCGGGGCGAGCATTGCCAATATGCCTGTCAAACCCCGTCTTGCGCCCGTCACGCCTTCCCGTTAGAAGGCCGCACTCCAATTCAGACCCACTCCAAGGACCAGACACATGGCCATCGAGCGCACTTTCTCCATCATCAAGCCCGACGCGGTTCGCCGTAACCTGATCGGCAAGATCCTCACCAAGTTCGAGGACGCTGGCCTCCGCCCGGTCGCGATGAAGAAGATCCACATGACCCGCGCCCAGGCCGAGGGCTTCTACGCCGTGCACAAGGAGCGCCCGTTCTACGGTGAGCTCGTCGAGCAGATGATTGCGTCGCCCGTCGTGGTCCAGGTCCTCGAAGGCGAGGGCGCCATCCTCAAGAACCGCGAAGTCATGGGCGCCACCAATCCGGCCAACGCTGCCGAGGGCACCATCCGCAAGGAATTCGCGCTGAGCATGGGCGAGAACTCGGTGCACGGCTCGGACGCTCCCGAGACCGCCAAGGAAGAGATCAAGTTCTTCTTCACCGACGACGAGATCGTCGGCTGATCTCGGCCAGACCACGATTTTCCGAGGGCCGCCTCCGGGCGGCCCTTTTGTTTTGCTAGCGGGCACCCTGCCGCCCCATGAAAGCCACCCCGTGAACCTCCCCGAGACCATCCACCCCGCGCTCGCAGCCGCCCTCACCGCCCGCGGCTATGACACGCTGACGCCGGTGCAGCTGAGCGTCCTGGCGCCCGAGGCCGCCGAGCGCGATCTCCTGGTGTCGGCGCAGACCGGCTCGGGCAAGACCGTGGCCTTCGGCATGGCGATCGCGCCAACCCTGCTGGGTGATGCCGCCAAGTTCGAGCGCGCCGCCACCCCGCTGGCGCTGCTGATCGCCCCGACCCGCGAACTGGCGATGCAGGTGCAGCGCGAACTCGAATGGCTCTACGCTGATACCGGCGCGCAGATCGCCGCCGGCGTCGGCGGCATGGACATCCGCACCGAGCGCCGGGCCTTCGAGCGAGGCGCGCATATCGTCGTTGGCACCCCGGGGCGCCTGCGCGATCATATTTCGAAAGGCGCGCTCGACCTCGGCAAGGTCCGTGCCGTGGTGCTCGACGAGGCCGACGAGATGCTCGACCTCGGTTTCCGCGAAGACCTCGAGTTCATCCTCGATGCCGCGCCGGAAACCCGCCGCACCCTGATGTTCTCGGCCACCGTGCCGCGCGCCATCGCCGATCTGGCCAAGACCTTCCAGCGCGATGCGCTTCGCCTTGTCGCCACCAGCGCCGGCGAGCAGCACGCCGATATCGAGTACCAGCAGGTCGTCGTCCGCAACGACGAGCGCGAGCATGCGGTCATCAACATGCTGCTGCTGCACGACAGCTCCAACACCATCGTCTTCTGCCACACCCGCGAGTCGGTGAAGCACCTTACCGCCCGCCTCGCCAACCGCGGCTTCCCGGTGGTGGCCCTATCCGGCGAGTTGACCCAGGCCGAGCGCTCGAACGCCCTGCAGGCGATGCGCGATGGCCGCGCCCGGGTCTGCGTCGCCACCGACGTCGCCGCCCGCGGCATCGATCTGCCCAATCTCGATCTGGTCATCCACGCCGACGTCCCGTCCAATCCCGAAACCCTGCTGCACCGTTCGGGCCGTACCGGCCGCGCCGGCCGCAAGGGCATCTGCGCGCTGATCGTGCCGGTGCACCGCCGCAGCGCCGCCGCCCGCGTGCTGCGCGCCGCCAATCTCGATGCGACCACTCGCGGCGCCCCGACCATCGCCGAGATCGACGCCCGCAATCGCGAGCAGATCATCGCGACGGCGACCGCCGTCACCGCCCCGAACGACATCGAGGCCCCCTTCGTCGCCGAGCTGCTGGCCCGCCTCACCCCCGAGCAACTCGCCGCCGCCTACATCCGTCGCGAGCTCGCCGCCCGCCCGGCGCCCGAGGAGGTGTCCGAGCAGTCGATTGGCGCCTTCGCCGAAAAGGGACCGCGCCGCGACAAGCGTTTCGAGGATGAAGGCCCGCGCGAAAAGGCGCCGCCGATGGAGAACGGCCGCTGGTTTACCCTGTCGATCGGCCGCAACCGCCGCGCCGATCCCAAGTGGATCCTGCCGATGATCTGCAAGGCCGGCGACGTCACCAAACGTGATGTCGGCTCGATCAAGATTCTCGACAGCGAGACCCGCTTCGAGATCGCGGCCGACAAGGCCGATGCCTTCGCGGCCGCCATCGCCCGCGTCGGCGGAACGATCGAGAACAATACCACCATTGCCGCTTCCGGCCCGCCGTCGGCGCCGCCGAAGAAGAGCTACAATCGTGACAGCGCCCCGCGCTTCAACAAGCGTGACGACGAGGCGCCGCGCTACAAGCCGCGCGAGGATCGGCCGGCCCGCGACGATGGTCCGCGCTACAAGGTCCGCAGCGACAAGGGCGCCAAGCTCGCCACCAAGCCAGCCCGCGAGATCACCCCGCCGGTCCAGCACGATGCGCCGGCAGTACGCGAACCGGTGCTGTTCAACCGCAAGCCCACCGAGAAGCCCAAGGCCAATCCGAAGGACAAGGGCAAGCCGAAATACAAGAACCGCGAGAAGCGCGAGCCGCCCGCCGAGGCCGGCGCAGTGCCGCGCAAGAAGAAGCAGAAGGCCGGCTACGATCCTCTCGGTTGACGAACGTACCTCGGCTGCCGCATCCTCCCCTTGGCTTTGGGGGAGGAAACCATGCCTTACGTCCGTATCGAGATCACTGACGGTGCTACTTACGAACAGAAGTTGCAGATCTACAAAGAGACCACTGAGATGCTGGTCCGGATTCTGAACAAGAAACCGGAATACACCTTCGTCGTCATCGAAGAGGTCGACAACAAGAACTGGGGCCACATGGGTACGTCCGTGGCCAAGATACGCGAAGCCGAGGCCAAAGAGCGCGGGAAGGCTCAGGACAGCGGCGGGAAGGCGTCCAAGAAGGCCGCTGCGACCAAGAAGGCAGCCTCGAAGAAAGCCTGATCTGATGCCCGAGGTTCTCGTTCACATCGTCGAAGGACGCAGCGCCGCATCCAAGAAGGCGCTGATGAAGGACATCACCGACGCCGTGGTGAAGAACTTCAACGTCCCACCCGAGCGCGTCGTGGTGCAGATCGTCGAGAGCCCGAGAGACAGCAAGTCGAGGGGCGGCGTGCCCTTCGACGAGCTGTGACAGTCACCGCGCGTCGCAGCCGCCCTCGCCTTCACCTTCGTAATCGAAGCCCTCGCCGCAACCGCAGTCGCACGTGTCGGCCGGCGGGCTGCTTTCGTGATTTTCCACGAGACTTGGTGGGGTGTCGTTCACGAACCCGCTGTTGAAGCACTGGCGCGCGTTGTCGACCCAGAACTCGCGCAGCAGCGGCGATTGGATCTCGGCAAACTGGAACGCCGCCTTGAGGATTTCGCGCTGCTCGCCAGTGAGGTCGTCGGGCGAGCCAAGAATGGTCGACTGCGTCAGGTCGTAGGTGCCCATCTCGCAGGTGCCGTCCAGCGTCACGCAGGTCCCGTTGAGATTGCACAGGCGCACGGCGCCGTGGAATAGCAGCACCTCGGTGCCTTCCGCATCGACGTTGAAATCGAACGCCGTGCCGCGCACCCCGATCGTGCCCGTCGGCGTCTTGATGCTGTAGAGGTCCTTGGGCGCGCCGCCGGTCGCGAAGCGGAAAGAGCCGGACAGCGCGTTGATGGCGAACTTGCCGGCCGACTGGTCGTCGCGCAGGAGGTAGTCCTCGATCAGCAGCGACGAGTTCGGCCCGACCACCAGCTCGGTGTTATCGGAGAATTTGATCTGCACCGTGCCCGCGGCGCCGGTGTTCACCTTGTCGCCGATGAAGATATCGGCGCCCACCGTCAGCGTGCGCGATTTGCCCGCCGTGTCGGCCTCGGCCTGTGGATCGACGCCCAGCGCCGTGCCGCTCGCGGCAATCGCCGGCAGCGCCGCCCCCGTCAGAACAACTGCCAGCCCGACGGCTGTCATCTTCCTGATAATGCTCATTTTGCCCCCGTCGGCGGCCATCCTGCCGCTGCCGTGCGGCTTAGCCGCAAGCGCTATTGCTCAAAACATAGCATAGTGATTAGTCTGATTATGCTTTAGGCACATGCGAGTCAATTGTATGCAGCAAGTCGATCTGCGGGCGGCCGGGCTTTCGCCAAAAGAACTGCCCGTATGGCAATATCTCAACGACCTCTATGCGCGGCATCGTCCCAACCAAACGGGGCAGTTGGCAAGCTATATCCCCGAGTTGTCCGCAGTTGATCCCGATAAGTTCTCGTTGGCCTTCGCCACCACCGACGGCTTTGTCTACGAAGTCGGCGACACTGGCGCACTGTTCACCATTCAGTCCGTCTCCAAGGCGGTGATCTACGCCCTGGCATTGGAAGATCACGGCCGCGAGGAAGTGCTGCGGCACATCGGGGTCGAACCTTCGGGCGAGGCGTTCAACTCCATTACCTTCGACGAGCGCAACAACCGCCCGTTCAACCCGATGGTCAACGCCGGTGCCATCGCCGCCAGCGCCATGATCAGGGGCGCCGACCACGCCGAGCGCTATCAGCGCATCCTCGACATCTTCCAGCGCTTTACCGGTCGGATGCTCGATCTCGACGAAGCGGTCTATCGCTCCGAGACCATCACCGGGAACCGCAACCGCGCCATCGCCTATCTCGAGCTCAACGCCGGGATGATCTTGGGCGACGTCAACGAACACCTCGACCTCTATTTCCGCCAGTGCTCGCTGCTGGTCACGGCGCGCGACCTGGCGATGATCGGCGCTACGCTAGCCAACGGCGGTGTCAATCCGGTGACGCGGCAGCGCGCCATCTCCACCGACAATGTGCGCTCCGTGCTCTCGGTGATGAACACCTGCGGCATGTACGACTACGCCGGCGGCTGGCAGTTCAGCGTCGGCCTGCCGGCCAAGAGCGGGGTAGGGGGAGGCATCGCCGCGGTGCTCCCCGGCCAGCTCGGCATCGGCACGTTCTCGCCCCGCCTCGATGCGGTCGGCAACAGCGCCCGCGGCGTCAAGGTCTGCGAGGACATTTCCGCCAATTTCCGCCTGCATCTGTTCGAGGATCGCGGTGGCGGCCTAGCGCCGCTCCGCCGTGTCTACCGCTCCGATGAGGTGCATTCGAAGCGCGTCCGCCGGCACGAGCAGGCCAAGAAGCTCGATCGCTACGGCCACCTGATCGCCGTCTATGAGCTGCAGGCCGAACTCGGCTTCATCGAAGCCGAGCGGGTCACCCGCCGCATCGTCGAGGACATGGGGAGCGCCTACTACTTCGTGCTCGACGTGACGCGCGTGCTGCGCATCGACGGCGTCGCCGTCACCCTGCTCAACACCGCCCGGCGCACGCTGCAGGAGGCCGGCAAGGGCTTCGCCGTCGTCTCTGTCTCGGGCGAGATCCCACACACCTTCGAGCAGGACATCCATTTCCCCACCGTTGACCAGGCGCTCGAGTACTTCGAGGACCGGCTGCTCGAGCAGGCCGGTGGCACCCCCGCGGACACCGCGGTGCCGTTGACTGAATTCGACCTGCTGGCCACTCTCGACGAAGCCATGCTGGCCGAACTGTCGAAGCGCCTGCGCCTGCAGCGCTTCGAACCGGGCGACAAGCTCATCGCCCAGAACGCGCGCGCCGACGAGCTGTTCTTCCTCACTGAAGGCCACGTCGATATCTCGGTTCGCATCGGCAACGCCCCGAGCCACCGGGTCAGCACGGTTGAGGCCGGCACGGCGTTTGGTGAGCTGGCGCTGTTCGGCCACGCCCCGCGCACCGCCGACGTCATCGCCTCCAGCAGCGGCAGCGCTCTGGTGCTCGACCGCGACGCGCTCGATGATCTCCAGGCCAATGCACCAGCCGCCCATTCCGCGCTGGTGCTGGCGGTTGGCGCCAGCCTCGCCGAGCGGCTGCGCCGCGCCAATGCCGAGATCCGCGCCCTGTCGCGCTGAGCCTCAATTGCCGTCGTTCGGGATGTTGAGCGGGTGCCCGCATGCCTTGCAGTGCACGGCATCCGGATCGTGCTGCTGCAGCCCGCATCGCAGGCAAGAGCTTGCGTCCCGCGGCGCAGAAGTCAACGGAGCGGCCGCCGACTTCGTTCGAGTCGGCGGCTCCAATCTCAGTTGCAGTAGAACTCGCCATTCTCGCCATAGCACTCGGGCGGAAAGCCGTCGTCGGGCGGCGGAGGCGGAGGAGGAGGAGGAGGTGGAGGTGGAGGTGGAGGCGGAGGCGGAGGTGCATCGTCGCCCGTGTCCGGTTCCGGCGCCGGCTTCGGCGTCGAATCGCTCTGCCCATAGACGAGGCTCTGCGGCGTCGTGTTCACGAAGCCCTTGTGGAAGCACTCCTTGGCCTGGTCGATACGGAACTCGCCCAATAGCGGCGCCTGCGATTGCGCGTACTTGAAGTCGCCCTTCAGGTCCTCGCGCGCGGCACCCTTGATTTCGTCGGTGTGGCCGAGGATCTCGGACTTTCCGAGGTCGTACTCGCCCAGCTCGCAGGTATCGTCGAGCGTCACGCAGGTCTTGTCGAGGTTACAGAGCACCACAGCGCCATGGTACAGTAGCACCCGCGTGTGGGCGTCATCGACGTTGAAATCGAACGCCGTGCCGCGCACGCCGATCGTCCCCGTTGGGGTCTCGATCAGGTAGCGGTCCTTCGGCGCCCGGCCGGTGGTGAAGCGGAACGTGCCGGACAGCGCGTTGATGGCGAACTTGCCGGCCGATTCGTCCTCGCGCAGCAGATAGTCCTCGATCAGCAGTGCCGAGTTCGGCCCGACCACCAGTTCGGTTTGGTCAGAGAACTTGATCTGCACCTGGCCATTGGCGCCGGTGACCACCCGGTCGCCGATGAAGATGTCAGCGCCCACGGTGATCGTCCTGCTGTCGGTCTTGGTCTCGACAACCGCCGCCGGCATGACGCCGAGCGCCTTGCCGCTGGCTGCGAACGTGGGGGCGGAAAGTAACAGAAGGCCAAGCGCAGCCACTGCGCAGGCGAGGGGGGCTCGCCTCATCATCTTTTGCATACGCGTCCTCGGCTATGCTTTTGACATGGAGATCGCCCGGCCCCCCGGCGGGTGCGATCCATGACCCTCCTACACAAGATCGCAGATGAACCCTATATGAACCGGCGCCGGGGACGGCCCCGGCGCCTCACCAGATCATCAGCGGGACGGCCCGCGACAAAGGAGAACTCCCATGGCATGGGTCTATCTCATCGCTGCCGGCTTGCTGGAAATCGTCTGGGCCATCGGCCTCAAATACACCGAAGGGTTCACGAGACTCGGGCCGACCGCCATCACCGTCGCGGCGATGGTCGCCAGCGTCGTGCTGCTCGGTATCGCGCTGCGTGAGCTGCCAGTCGGCACCGGCTACGCCATCTGGACCGGCATCGGCACAGTGGGCACTGCAGTGCTCGGCATCATGATCTTCCAGGAGCCGGCCACGGCCTTGCGGCTCGCCAGCATCGGCCTGATTATCGCCGGGATCGTCGGGCTTAAGCTCGTCAGCTGATCCGGGCGCGGCGCGGGAGCTGTGGCTTCCGCGCCAGCCTGTTTGACGAAAATACCGAATAACGCAAAAGTTGATGGAACCTTTTGCGATTTTCCGTAAACGTGATTGCGGGGGCTCCCACGAGGCGCCATTCCGCGCCGAGCGTCAGCGCATCTCGAAATGAAGGTAAAGGGGAGCCATGCTGTTCCGCTCTGCTGAGGTCGTGTCTGTCCTCATGCTCGTTGTTGCTTTGATCGTTGCCAAGCACGTTCCGCTTTTCGCTGGCCTGCCGCTGTCGCAGGTCACAGGGATCGTCTGCTTCATGTTCGCGATCTATCTCAGCCTGCGCATCTACAATGCCGAGCTGAAGAAGATCCGCGCCGAAGAGTAGGCCGGGCCTGGGCCCAGCCACCTAGAGAATGAAGTCGGCTGCGTACATCGGCAGCCGGCCATTCAATTCGATCTGAAAATCCGCCACGCCGTCACCGTCCGTGTCGCCTTCGACCAGCGTTACGGCGGAAAGGTCGGCGCGCTGCTCGTACACCCAGCGCAACTCGCCCGCCTTGCCGGTGAACTCTGCGAAGCCAAGCAGCTGGAACGCCTGGTTGCCGGAGAACTGCTCGTTGGCGTCGATCGCCCCGAGGTTGATTTTATCCGCGGTCGGCTTGAAGTCCCAGATCACGTCGCGCGTCGTCTCGCCCGTGCCGATCTCCTCGACGCTGCGGAAATCGAACCGATCCCGGCCCTGTCCGCCGAGCATGAACTCCGTGCCGAGCCCGCCGATGAGCAGGTCATTGCCGGCCCCGGCGTTGAGGTAGTCGTCACCGTCGCGCCCGTCGAGCCGGTTGCTGCCGCCCCAGTCGATCAGCTCGTTGTCGAGCCCGTTGCCCAGCAAGTGACGGCCCGAATAGTCGATAGCCATCGTGAGGTTCTCGATCTCGGGATAATCCTCGAGATCGATCCCGACCGTCGCGCGGATCGTGTCCCACCCGCCGATATCGATGATGGTGTCGGAGCGATCGTCGATAAGCTGGTAGATATCGTCCCCGAGCCCGCCCTCGAGCAGGTCGGCGCCGCCATGCCCGAACAACTGGTCGCTGCCGTCGAGCCCGAGGATGTGATCATCCCCGGCAAATCCCAGGATCGCGTCGTTGGCGTTCGTGCCGGTCAGCGTCTCGGGCGCGTCGGTGCCCATGATGTAGGCCATGGAATTTCTCCCTAGAGAATGAAGTCAGCCGCCGTCAGCACATGCTGGCCGCGCAGTTCGAGGCCGAAATCGGCCTCCCCATCTCCATCCGTATCGGCTTCGACGATCGTCACGACCTCACCGTTGGTGAAGGTGAAATAGTCGTAGCGCAACTGGCCCCACTTGCCGGTGAACTCGCCGTTGCCGATGAAAGTGAACGCCTGGTTGCCGTTGCGCCAGACGTTCGAGTCGACGCCCGCGAGGTTGATCAGCTCGCCGGCTTCGAAATCGACGATCACGTCGCGCCCCACCGTCGGTTCGCTCTGGTAGCTGGCGAAATCGAACCGGTCCGTGCCGGCGCCGCCGATCAGTACATCGCGGCCAAAGCCGCCGATCAGGATGTCGTCGCCGCCACCACCTTCGAGCCGGTCATCGCCATTGCCGCCGGAAAGCACGTTGTCGCCAAAGCCGCCGACGAGCCGGTTGTCGAGGTTGTTGCCGCTCACGTGCCAGTCGCCCGCATCGGCGAGCACCACGTTCTCGATCTCGGGATTGCCGGTGAGGTCCCAGTGCGTCGTCGCGCGGATCGTGTCGATGCCGCCGGTGTCGATGATGGTGTCGGAGCGGTCGGCGAACACGAAGTACTCGTCGTTGCCGAGCCCGCCTTCCATGGTGTCCGCGCCCGCGACGCTCCGGAGCGAGTCATTGCCCACGTCGCCGATCAGGTGGTCGTCGCCGCCATAGCTGATCAGCACGTCGTTGCCGACCCCGCCACGCACCGTCTGGTCGCCCGCCGCGTCGATCCGCGTCACCGCTTCGGTGGGCTTCAACCCGAACACCACCGCGGTGGTCCCGGAGAGATAGAGGCCGCCCGGGCTGGCGTTGCTGTTGCCGAAGGCGAGGTCGGCGAAGCCGTCGCCGTTGAAGTCGCCGAGCCCGGCAACGTTTTCGACCCCCGAATAGGGGTCGGAGCTGTCGATCTCGAACCCGTCGCGGCCGTCGAGGTCGTCGACGTCGAAGCCCGGCGTGTGGAACGTCGCCCGGCCGAACACGACGTGCGCCCTGCTATAGCCGGTCTGCACCAGCACATCGTCGAAGCCGTCGCCGTTCACGTCCCCGGCGCCCGTCACCTCTGCCCCGAGTCCCGACAGCGTCGGTCCGCGGATGACAAAGCCGTCGCTGCCGTCGAGCACCTCGAGGTCGAGTGAGGCATCGAACCCGTCCGCCTTGCCGAACACCACGTAGGCCTCGCCACCATCGATGTGGCCATGCGGCTTGGCGTAGGGATTGCCGACGATGAAGTCGTCGATGCCGTCGCCGTTCACGTCTCCCGCCGCCGCGACTGTGCGATTGACGTTGGGATCGAGCCGGAAGCCGTTGCTGCCGTCGAGCATGTCGACGGTGAGCCCGGCAGGAAATCCGCCGGCGCCGCCGAAGATCACCGCTTCGCCGATGACGACGTCGCCGAACCCGTCGCCGTTGATGTCGCCGATGCCGGCAGGCGGTGCGTGTCCCCATTGGGTCGAGTTGAAGATCGGCGTCGTGGCATCGGTGACGATCCCATCCGCGGCAAAACCGTCGGCCTTGCCGAGCAGCAGCCGGGCTTCGTACTGCGTGGTGATCAGCACATCGTCGAAGCCGTCGCCATTGGTGTCCCCGGCCGCGGCGATGGTGTAGTTGGCGGTCGATCGCGGCGGCCCGTTGAGCGTGAAGCCGTTCTCGCCGTCGAGCGCCTCGAGCCAGAAATACGGCTCGAACCCATCCGCCTTGCCGAAGATGACGTGGACGTCCTCGTAGCCATACTGGTCGCTGTCGTTGGTGGTGCCGACCATCAGATCGTCATAGCCATCGCCGTTGATGTCGCCGGCCCCCTGGACATGCCAGGGCTTGTCCACCGTATCGATCGCGAAGCCGTTGCTGCCATCGAGTTCGGTGATGTTGAACTCGGCTGGAAACGGCTCGGCCGAACCGAAGACGACATAGTTGTAGACCGCGCCGCCCATCCGATCGCGGCCCATGACGATGATGTCGTCGAAGCCGTCGCCGTTGACGTCGCCAGCGTTCTCAACGCTGGTCCCCAACCTGTCGTCGGTCGTCGCGCCGGTGATGTTGAAGCCGTCGGTGCCGTCGAGCGAGTCCGGATCGATGGTAGGCGGATAATAGGCCATGCTGAAAATCCTCCCGAATATCGCTCAAGGCTCCGCCTCCGGCACTGGTCCGGGAACGGAGGGGCCCGCATGGGAGCTGTGCCACCAGCGCATGGAACCCGCCGTATCGACGCCCAAGACAACGAAACCATCTCGCCGCGCTGCCCAATATTGCGGCAACCGAGACTTGCCTGGGTAATCCGGCCCGTCACTTGGGCAATCGTTCGCCCTGTTGCCGCCCAACCGTGCGTGATAAATCTCGCGCCCATGAACGCCATCACCACGCCCCGCACCGCCCGTTCGGTGTGCCCGCACGATTGTCCTTCGACCTGCGCGCTCGACGTTGAACTGATCGACGGCTCGACCATCGGCCGGGTGCGCGGCGCCAAGGACGATCCGTACACTGCCGGCGTCATCTGCGAGAAAGTCGCGCGCTACGCCGAGCGGATTCATCACCCGAACCGCCTGACCCATCCCCTTCGCCGCGTTGGCAAAAAGGGCTCGGGCGAGTTCCAGCGGATCAGCTGGGATGAAGCGATGGACGAGATCGTCGCCCGCTGGCTCGAGATCGAGCGCACCGACGGCCCCGAGGCGATCTGGCCCTATTTCTACGCCGGCACCATGGGCCACGTGCACCGCGACGGCATCGAGCGCCTGCGCCATGCCCGCGGCTACTCGCTGCAATACGACACCATCTGCACCGGCACCGCCTGGCCCGGCTTCATCGCCGGCACCGGCGTGCTGGCCGGCCCCAACCCCGAGTCCATGGCCGACAGCGATTGCGTCGTCATCTGGGGCACCAACGCGGTGGCCACCCAGGTCAACGTCATGACCCACGCCATCCGCGCCCGCAAGGAACGCGGGGCGAAGATCGTCGCCATCGACATCTACCGCAACGGCACCATGGAGCAGGCCGACATGGCGCTGGTGGTGCGCCCCGGCACCGACGGCGCGCTGGCCGTCGCAGTGATGCACATCCTCCTGCGTGATGGCCTGGCCGACCGCGCCTACATGGCCAAGTACACCGACTTCTCGCCCGAATTCGAAGCCCATCTATCGACCCGCACGCCCGAGTGGGCGGCTGGGATTACGGGCCTGACGGTCGACGAGATCGAGGCCTTCGCCCGGCTCGTCGGCACCACCCCCAAGACCTATTTCCGCCTCGGCTATGGCTTTACCCGCCAGCGCAACGGCTCCACCTCGATGCATGCCGCGCTCTCCGTCGCCGCGATGACCGGCTCCTGGCAGCACCACGGCGGCGGCGCCTTCCACTCCAATTCCGGCTCGTGGAAGCTCGACAAGTCGATGATCACCGGCGTCGACATGGGCCCTGGCGGCCGCGAGCTCGATATGTCCGAGATCGGCAAGGTGCTGACCGGGGACAAGAAGGCCCTCAACGGCGGCGGCCCGGTCAAGGCGCTGTTCATCCAGAACACCAACCCGATGAATGTCAGCCCGGAGCAGGGCCTCACCCGCGCAGGTTTCGAGCGCGAGGACCTGTTCACCGTCGTGCATGAGCAGTTCATGACCGATACCGCGAAGATGGCCGATATCGTCCTGCCCGCCACCATGTTCCTCGAGCATAACGACTACTACCGCCGCGGCGGCCACACCCGGCTGCTGTTCGGCCCCAAGCTGGTCGACGCGCCAGGCGAGTGCCGCTCCAATTTCGAGGTCGTCAACGAGCTGCTCCGCCGCCTCGGCACCGACCACGCCTCGATGCACCTGAGCGACCGGGACATGGTCGCCGAGACCTTCCGCCGGTCAGGCTTCGGCGAGCTCGAGGAGATCGAAAAAACCGGCTTCATCGACGGCGCCTGGCCCGACGAGAAGGCCCGCTTCGCCGATGGCTTCGCCTGGCCCGACAAGCGCTACCGCTTCGAGCCCGATTGGGACGCGGTGGCCAAGCTCAAGGGCTACAACTGGGTCTGCGACCGCTCGGAGATGCCACGCTTCGCCGACCACTGGGACGTCACCGAGCGGGTCGACGCCGAAACCCCGTTCCGCCTCGCCACCAGCCCCTCGCGCAGCTTCCTCAACTCCAGCTTCGCTGAAACCGCAGGCAGCCAGAAGCGCCAGCCCGAGCCTACCGTCTTCATCCATTCCGCCGACGCAGCTGAACTCGGAATCGCCGATGGCGACCCCGTCACCCTCGGCAACCGCCGCGGCGAAGTCGCGCTGAGGGCGGTGTTCTTCGTCGGCATGCAACGCGGCGTGCTTATCGCCGAAGGCATCCATCCCAACTCCGCGCACCGGAACGGCCAGGGCATCAACACCCTGATCGGGTCAGATCCGGTCCGCCCCTTCGGCGGCGCCGCGTTCCACGATACATCGGTGTGGGTTCGGAAGGGGTAGGGGATTAAGCCCCGTAAGCCTGCCAGAAGAACCACCCGGTCAGCCCGATCCCGTAGACAATCACCAGCCCGCGGATCAGCCCTGTCGGTATCCGCTTTGCTAGCCGCGCCGCGACATAGCCGCCGATCGTCACCCCGACCAGCGCGATCGAGCCGTGGTACCAGTCGATGGACCCGGACAGTGCGAACCGCACCACGCTGACCAGCGCCACCAGCGTCGAAATCCACAGCTTCAGCCCGTTCATCGCATGGATGTCGGTGAACCCCGCCAGCGCCAGGAACGCCAGTAGCAAGACGCCGAGTCCGGCGTTGAAGAACCCGCCATAGACGCAGATGCCGGCCAGCAGCGCGAACAGCAGCGCCGCACCGACATGCCGGCCGCGGCCACTGTCGCCCGCTCGGGCCCGGATGAAGCTATTGATCCGGCCGCCGAAGGCGAACAGCACCACCGCAAATAGCAGCAGCCACGGCACCACCAGGACGAACGTGGCGTTCGACACCTGCAACAGCAGTTCCGCGCCGACATAGCCGAAGACGATCGAGACGATCGAATAGGGGATCAGCCGGTCGCGATGCTTGACGATATCGTGCCACAACCCGAAAGCGCCGCTGGCATAGCCCGGCAGGCTCGCATAGGTGTTCGACGCATTGGCGATCACCGGCGGCACGCCGGCGAACAGGAGCGCTGGGAACAGCACGAACGAGCCGCCACCCGCCAGCGTATTGATGGTGCCGGCGATGAGCCCGGCGACGAACAGCATGATCTCGGTCATGCCGTTCTCCCTAGCCTGTCAGGTGCCCGCACTCCAACGCAATCGCGTGATCTTCGCCATCAGCCGAGCGAATGGGGGCAAGTTGACAAAGCTGGCCCGATCCACCACATAGCGGCCGTGCTGCTGGCGCCTGCCGCTCGCCGGGGAAACCCGATGGTCAAGTCCAGCCGCGGATCATCCGTGACGCATTCATGATCGCTCCCTTCTCGAGGCGGTTCATGGCAAGGCGAGCCCCATGAAGAAATCCGCCTCTGCTTGAAGAGGACCGACATGACTTTCTCTCTCGATACTCCCAGTGCCGCGACCTTGAAGGCCGAGGCCAAGGCTCTGCGCGCCGAACGAGCCTTGGCGGGCAATCCGCTGGGGCAGGGCGCCGCGCTGGAAGAAATCGCCCACCGCCACGGCTACCGCGACTGGAACACCGCCTCAGCGGCGATGCCGGAACGCGCGGTCAGCCCGGTGCAGGTTGGCCAGCGCGTCAAGGGCACCTATCTCAGCCAGCCGTTCATCGGCATGGTGATCGGGGTGCAACTGCTCGCCGACATGAACCACTACGAGGTGACCGTGAAGTTCGATCGCCCGGTCAACGTGTCGAAATCCGAGCTAATGGGGCCGATCTATCGCCAGCGCGTGCGGGCGACGGTCGACCTGCGCGGCATCTCGGCGTCGCGCACCAGCGACGGTGAACCGCATATGCGCATCCAGCGCGCATAGCAGAACCGTTTTCCAACGGCGGGGCACGCTCCGCCGTTGTCTTTCCCTCCCGCGGGTTGTCTTCCATCGCCATCTGCCGATATATGGAGGCCCGTCCCGGTGGCGTTCCGTCACCCTCCTGCAGCAGACACGGACTCTACCCATGACCACCCAGACCCTGCCGATCGACCTCTATTATGCCGCCACTCCGAATGGCCGGAAGATCACCATCATCCTCGAGGAACTCGGGCTGCCCTACGGGATCTATCCGATCAACATCGGCCGCGGCGACCAGTTCAAGCCGGATTTCCTCGCGATCTCGCCCAACAACAAGATCCCGGCGATCGTCGATCCAGAGGGCCCGGAGGGCAAGCCGGTCTCCATCTTCGAGTCGGGCGCGATCCTGAAATACCTCGCCGAGAAGTTCGGCAAGTTCTACGGCACCAGTTGGTCCGAGCGGATCAAGATCGACGAGTGGCTGTTCTGGCAGGTCGGCGGCTTCGGCCCGATGCTGGGCCAGAACAATCACTTCTCCCGCTACGCCCCCGAGAAGATCCCCTACGCCATCAAGCGCTACCAGGACGAAAGCCACCGCCTCTATCGCGTGCTCGACAGCCAGCTCAAGAAGCAGGCCGCCGAGGGCAAGGATTACGTGGCCGGTGACTACTCGATCGCCGACATGGCCATTTTCGACTGGTCGCGCGGTTCCGAGAACCACGGCATCGACCTCGCCGAGTTCCCGGCCTTTGCGGCCTGGCGCCAACGCGTCACCGATCGCCCCGCCGTGCAGCGGGCGCTCGGCATCACGCTCGAGCAGAGCCAGAACATCAGCGCCGCCACTGACAAGGAAGCGCAGAAGATCCTGTTCAACCAGCGTTAATGCATCATTCAGTTTCGGGTGCTGACTCGGTCAGCACCCGTGACCAATCCTGCTCCTGGCACAGCACATAAAGTACACAGCCTTTGAGCCGGATTAGGTCGGTATTCAGCACCTCTACCGACCCCGAGTACATGTTCCCATCCTCGGGATTATAGATCTCGCCCTCGTAGAACATCGGATTCCCGGTCTGCCGCAGAGTCAGAATCTGCATCCCCTGGATCGGGCGGCCACGGAGCGCCGGGTCCTTGTTGTTGGCGTCGGTAAACGAAGCCGGATCAATGGCTTCGAGCTCTGCGCCATACTTCTCCTTGATCGTCTCCGGGATTACGATCTTGCTGATATAGCCGCAGAATCCGGGCTCGCACGGGGCGATGGTCAGCTCCGTCCGCGCTGTGGTGAGCCACACTCCCTCGACCAGCGAGGGGAGCGTCTCCTGCGCCGCAACCGGCCCCAGCCCCGCCAGCGCCAAAACAGCCGTGGCGCCTGCAAATCTGCCAGTCCAAGCCATGGTTGCTCTCCGTCGCCGCGCCGTCAAATCGAGATCTCGAGCTTCAATCGAGTAGCATCGGCATCGTTGCCGCGAGGTTCGTCAAATCAATGGCAAAGTTCCGCAAATAATGTCGCGGGCCGCCGAGGGCGACAGTTCTGCATCATTTGTGCACGGCCGGTCATTACTGCCCATGTGCGCACCCCGAAAAACCGCTTGCCCGGCAAGGCTCCAGCCGCTATCCCCACCGGCGACGGAGAGGTGGCCGAGTGGTCGAAGGCACGCCCCTGCTAAGGGCGCAGACCTCTAAAGGGTCTCGTGGGTTCGAATCCCATCCTCTCCGCCACCTTCCCCAAGCGAGTTAGTTGGACGCCTCGCGGGCCTCAGGCCTGCCGTGGATGGCATAAACCGGCACGTAGACATAACGTTCGCTTAACAGGCAATGTTGGATTCTCCGGGGTGTAGGAGAGAACCTATGGGTGCGACGGTGCTGGCGGCCATGCTTGCCGGCGGACTGGGATTAATCGCCGGCGGCTACTACTCCACCATGGGCTGGATCGTGGTTGGAAACCTGCTGCTGCTGACGACCGCCACGGCGGCACTCGCCGCGCAGGCGGACCTCCTGACCGCGCTCGGATGGACGGTGCTCGCTATCGTCACCTTTAATATCGGTTTGCTGCTCGGGTTGATCATCCGCCGGCCGATCAGGCTCGGCCCTTCTGACGTCACCGCCGTTCGATAAGCAAAGCTGATTGTTCCCCAGTACTTCCTAGACTTCCCCGCCTTCGTTGGTTAATCATTAGTTACGACGCCTTTCAGCATAAGGAAGGCGGCCGAGTACTGCTTGGGGGCGTAGTGTAAGCGTGACGGCAGGGGGCTTGCCGCTCGACTATTCGGCCGAGATCGGAGCCGCCGTTTACGGCTGCTGCCGCACCCAATCGTTTGGATCGCCGCATGGACGGTGATGCCCTCGATCTCAAGACCGCGTTCGATCTCCTGAGGCGCAGAGCATGGCTCATCATTGTGGTGGCCGCCCTTGTGCTTGGCGTTGCTGGCCTGGCGCTTCTCGCGATGAGGCCGGTCTATTCGGCGACTGCACTGGTACTTGTCGACCCCAGCACGAAGAACCTGCTCGATCCCGACACGGAGACAACCGGCTCCGGGTCCGACAGCCTGCGGGTGGATGGCGAAGTGGAATTGGTCAAGGCGGAGACGACGCTCTTCGCGGTCGCAAGAGAACTGAATCTCGCGGCTGACCCCGAGTACGGCTTTCGTCTCGGCATGCTGGACATGTTGCGGTCTGTGCTGCACCTGGGCGACCCGGTACAGCCGAGCGCGAAGGAAACACTAGCCGCCGCCCTCGGCAACCTGCGCGACAATGTCCTTGTCCAGCGTCGGGGCCTCACCTTCCTTATCGCCGTGAGCGCCCGGTCACAGCGCCCCGATTTCGCTGCACAAATCGCCAACGCGGTATCGCGGACGTACATCCGGCAGCAGCTTGAGGCGAAGGTTGCCTCCACTCTGGCTTCGGCTGCCATTCTCAAGGACCGCATGAGCGAGGCAAGCGCCGCAATCGGCGAATCCGAACGAGCGTTCGACGCATTTATCGAACAGAACATCATGCGCATCGGCGAGGCGACAGGGCGCACCGACTTCCTGCAGATGCGCGACGAAATCGCGAGGTTGGACGGCCTCAGGGCGCAGTCGAGCTCGTTGCTGGGGCGGGCCGCCAGCAGTTTTGCCCGCCGCGATTGGACCGCGGTGGCGACAACCCTCCGCGATGACGCCATCGCCAACCTGGAACGGCAGCGTGCCGCACTTCTCGGCGATGTCGCCGATGCCAGCGAGGCGAGCGAACTGGCGGTCGACCTGCGCGGCCGAGTCGCGGCCATCGAGGCGCAACTGGTGGCGGCCACGACCGAGGCTGTCGCCGGCCTCAGGCAGGACGTCGTGAACGCCGAGGCCCGCCTCGCAGAACTCCGCGCACAACTGCGCAACTCTATCCTCCAGAGCGATTTGCCGTCGGAGATTCTTGCCGGTATCTATGGGCTGCAGCAGGCCTCCGAGATCGCGCGGACGCAGTACCAGGCGCTGCTGACCCGGCAGAAGGACCTCGATACCCAGGCCTACCTGCAGGTGGCGGATAGCCGGCTGGCGGCGGAGGCGACGCCTCCCGATACCCCATCGTTCCCCAATCCACGACTGATCCTCCTGCTCGCCGGCCTTGTCGGCCTCGGCCTTGGCATCGCGCTCGCCTTCCTCATCGAGAACTTCGTCGGCGGATTCACCTCCGCTGCGCAGGCCGAGGCGATCCTCAAGGCCCCGGTAGTCGCCGCAGTGCCCCGCCAGCGGCCGATTCGGCGCAACGGGGAGGAGACGCTTACCGTCGCGGACTCGGTGGTCCTTGCGCCACTATCGGCCTATTCGGAGTCGATCCGCCGGGTGCGGATCGGCATCGACCAGGCGGTGCGCAAACGCCCCCGTGGTGACGCGACGGAGGCAAAATCCGGTTCCGTCACGCTCGTGACGTCGGCCGCTCCAGGGGAGGGCAAGACCACCGTGGCATTGTCACTCGCCCGGGCTCACGCGCTGGCCGGAATGTCGACGCTGCTGATCGATTGCGACCTGCGCAAACCCGGCGTCCACAAGCTGCTCGGCATCGAGGCCTCCGGGGGGCTGCTTGAGTATCTCGCCCACAGCAGCGACCCATCCGATCTGAAGGCGATCCTCACTGTCGATCCCGGGAGCGGGGCCAAAGTCATCGTCGGCTCGCGGCGCAGCGATGGCGCTACCGACCAATTCGTGACCGGCAAGACCTTCGCGCGATTGATCGCCGCGGCGCGGACGAACTTCGATGTTGTGATATTGGACGCCCCGCCGGTGGGGTCGGTCGTCGATGGCCTCTATCTGGCAGGCATGACCGATGCTATCGCCGTTGTGGTGAAATTCTCCAGCACGCCCCAGCAGGAGGTAAAGGCGGCGATGGCGTCGCTGATCGGCGCCAAAGCGGATGACGTGCCGATCCTAACCATTCTCAACCATCAAACTAGCAATCCCGCCGCATATCGTAGCAAGTACGCGGGATACTACGCCGAGGCCTAGAACCGATGACTGAAGCCACTCCGATCGTACCGGTAATCCTCGCAGGCGGGCAGGGGACCCGGCTTTGGCCGATGTCGCGCGCCGCGCGCCCCAAGCAGTTCCTGCCGCTCACCGGGCCCACCTCGCTCTATCAACAGACGCTGCTCCGCGTGGCCGATCCCGCGCACTATACGCCGGCAGTGATCGTCACCAACGCCGAATACCGTTTCCTCGTCGCCGAGCAGGCCCAGGAGGCCGGAGTGGCGACCTCGGCGGTGCTGCTTGAGCCCGTGGCGCGCAACACCGCGGCGGCCATCGCTGCAGCCGCCGTCTTCGTCCGCGGCAGGTTCGGCGACAACGCAGTAATCCACGTCCTCGCCTCAGATCACGCGGTCGAGCCCGACGACAACTACTGGTGGAGCGTCGCCACGGCTGCCGAGGCCGCCCGTGCCGGCCGTCTCGTCACCTTCGGCATCACTCCCACTGCTCCAGAAACGGGCTACGGCTACATCGAGGCCGGGGCAGAACTCGATCAGGGCGTGCGTGCCGTCGCCCGCTTCGTCGAAAAACCCGATCGCGAAACCGCGGCGAAAATGCTCGCCGATGGCGGCTACTACTGGAACTCCGGTACCTTCATGCTCGGTGTCGGCAGCTTCCTGCGCGAGGTCGAAGCGCTGGCGCCCGATACTCTGCGGGCCGCGGCGGCCGCCGTCGCGGCCGCGAAGACCGATCTGGATTTCATCCGCCTCGACGAAGCCGGCTTCGCCACCGCGCCCAATATCTCAGTCGACTACGCCATCTTCGAAAAGTCGACGCAGGTAGCTCTGGTGCCGGTGACCTACCCGTGGTCCGACCTCGGTGCCTGGGACGCAGTGTGGAAGGTGTCGGGCAAGGACGCCGCCGGCAACGTCGTCACCAATGGCAATGCCACGCTCTCCAACACCCGCAATTCCCTCGTCATGTCGGAAAAGGCCCACATCGCGGTCGAAGGGCTCGACGACGTCGCGGTGATCGCGACCGAAGATGCGATCTACGTCGGCAAGCTCTCTGAAGCGCAGCGCGTCGGCCCGATGGTGAAGGCACTGCGCGCCGATGCGGCGACCCATGGGCTGACCGAAATCCACCGTACCGCCTATCGGCCCTGGGGCGGTTACTCGTCCGTGCTGAATGGCGAGCGCTTCCAGGTGAAGCGCCTGTTCGTCAAGCCGGGCAAGAAGCTCAGTCTGCAGAAGCACCACCACCGTGCCGAGCATTGGGTGGTGGTCACCGGCACTGCCGAGGTGACCATCGACGACAAGGTGATGATGCTGACCGAGAACCAGTCGGTCTACCTGCCGCTCGGTTCGGTGCATCGGCTGGCCAACCCCGGCAAGATCCTGCTGGAGCTGATCGAAGTGCAGACCGGCTCGTATCTGGGCGAGGACGACATCATCCGCATTGAGGACGAGTTCGGCCGGGCCTAGCCCACGACCGCCACTTATCCCCGCGTTTGGGCGCGGCCCTAAGCTCGCGGCTCCATTGATGGAGCAGAACATGAGCGAGAAATACCAGGGCCGTGCCGACGACATCGCAGCACCCGCCCGCGGCGGATTTGCAATCACCACCAGCGACTCCGCCGATCTTTTGGCCGAGACCCGCGCCATTTACGTCGGCAGCGCCGGCGATCTCGTGGCGGTGCTGGCCTCGGGCGACGAGGTGAGCTTCGTCGGCCTCGGTGGCGGCACGGTGCTGCCGGTGCGTGTCCGCCGCGTCAAGGCAACGGGGACCAGTGCCGGCCATCTGGTGGGGCTCTATTGATGGGAACGGCAGCCATTGCGATAGGCCCGCGGCTCGGCCTCGCATCGATGGGCTCGGGTCGTGGATGGTCACGATCGGGTTCGATCCTCGACGCCGACTTTGCCGCCGGACGCTTTGCGTTCAGGGGACGAAACTACGCCGATAGACACGCCTTCCTCGCCGCCATCGGCGCCAGCGAAGCATCCGGCGCCATCTCCATCGGTCCCTACATCGCTCCCGGCGCCCCGGAACTGATCAGCAATGGCAGTTTCGCATCGGGTACCGTCGGCTGGACGACGACGCAAGCTGGGCTCGGTCCAGCCACCAACGCCGTGGTGGCCGGCGAACTGGTGGTCAGCAGCAACGGCGCGAACAGTCCGTTCGCCGGGCAGGGCGTCGCTGTTGCGCCCGGCCGGGCCTATCAAGCGCGAGGGTCGGTCAGGGGGGCGGAGCGGGCTTTGGCCCGAATCTCTGGATCACGCCCAATGCCAATGGCACCGGCTTCATGGGCTCGGTCGGGCATATCAACGCGACGACCGACCTCGTCGAGACCGTTTGCACCTTTGCGACCGTCGGAGCGGCGACCACGATGTATGTGGGCGCCCGCGCTATCTTCAACCCCGCCAGCGGCAGCTTCGGTCTCGACAATTACTCCTGCCGGGAGTGCGTGCCGTTCGCCGGGTTCGTCCCGATGGCGCTGTCGGGCGTCGTCGAGGCCACCACGCCCGCAGCCGCGAGCGGCACCAAGATCCTGTGGCAGACCGACGACGGGGCCATCGATTTCACCAGCGGCGCGCCCACCGAGCGCAATTACATCCGCCTCTGCTGGGACGCTGGCAAGCACCTGCACTTGCTGGTGAGCGCGCAGGCCGTCACCGGCTCGACCACCACGCAGGCCGATCTCGACCTGGGTCTGGTCGAGGTGTCGACCAGTTTTCGCGTCGCTTTTTCTGCGGCGCCGAACGCCTTCATAGCGGCGCGCGACGGGCAACCCGCCCTGTCCGATGCGTCCGGCGCCTTCCCGGGCGCCGCCCAGATGCGGATCGGGCGTGGACAAGCCACGTCCAACAACTGGGATGGGACGATCTTTCGGGTAATGCTTTTCGCCGCCACGAAGACCGTAGAGGAGGTGGAGAACCTGTCGTCCGCCTTGGTCGGCAACCTCGTCGCAGCCTGGGGCGACAGCCTCACCGCCGGCGCCGGGGCCTCGGGTGCGACGACGACCTATCCGGCGGTTGCCGCGACCCTGTTTGCCCCGGACCGGGCGGTGAGCAACCGCGGCATCGGAGGGCAGACCTCGACGCAGATCGCTGCCCGCATGAATGCGCGCCCTATCCTAGTCACCGCAGCAACAGATCAACTGCCCGCCTCCGGCAGCGTCGCGATCACCGCCAAGAACATCAACGTGCTTCAGGATGCCGGGAGCTTTACTGGCGCGCTCGCCGGCAGTCTTGCCGGCGTGCACGGCACGATGTCGACGGATGCATCGGGCAACTGGAGTTTCACCCGGACTGCGGCCGGCAGCGCTGTTGCTTGTCCGTCGGGCACACCCTTTGTCACCGACGTGGGGCTTAGCCTGCGACATCGCACGGCCTGGTTGTGGATGGGCCGGAACGGTGCGCAGTCGGGCTTCACTGTGGCGGGCGACATTGCCGCCGCGGTCGCCTACCTCAACCATCCGCGCTATCTCGTCGGCTCGATCCTCACTGCCGCGTCCGACACCCCCTCCACTGTTGCCGGCATCGCGGTGACCAATGCTGCGCTCGCCGCGACCTATGGCGCGTGTTTCGTCGACCTGCTGCAGGCGCTCAAGGATGCCCATGATGGGTCACCCGGCGATTTGAGCGATGTCGGAAACGGCTGGGTGCCGCGCTCGCTGAGGGCCGATACGATCCACCCCAACGACGCTGGCTACGCCATCGTCGCCGACGCGTTCAGAGCGGCCAATGACGCCATGGGGTGGTGAAAGTGTCCGCCGGCGGCTTCAATCCGTCCGGCGTCGCGCGCGGAGTGGGCGTGCCGGGTTGCCGACATAGACGGTGTTGGCAGCAAGATCGCTGAACGCCACCCCGCGCGCGCCCAGCACCGCACCTTCCCCGGCCGTGACACCCGGGCCAACGAAGGCCTCGGCGGCAATCCATGCGCCCTTGCCGATGGCGATCGGTTTGGCGATCAACTGGAAACTCACCTCGTCGATGGCATGGGTCGCGCCGCACAGATGTGCACCCTGTGAGACGATCGCTCCGTCCCCGAGCACTACCGGCGCCACGCAATAGCAGGTCGAGCGAGGACCCAGCACCGCGCCGGCTCCCATGCGCAGGTGTGGAGGAAACCACACCTTGGCGCTGCCATAGACCCTGGCCGTCGGGTGCACCTTCGCTCCGAAGGCCAAGAGTACCAGCCGCCGCCAGTGGTACAGCGGAGGCGGAGTCCAGGCTGCCAGTAACGTCCAGCTTACCACCCAGACCGCCCGGAACAGTCGATGCCGGAGCGAGAAGCTGGGGCGACCGGCGGCAACGCCGACATCGGCTCCGCGAAGGATTTGCGGGTCGTTCGTCATGCCGTAGCTGCAACGACGTGGCGCCGTGACAGTGCCGTAAGCAGGCTGGAGGCGATCAATGTAGAGGCCGGCAGCAGGATCACGGCGCCGACCGCACCGCGCGCCACGATCGGCAACGCGCCGATGATCAGGTAACCGTAGACCGGGTATCCCCCGATAGCCGGCTGCGTACGCAGCAGCCCGCGGCACCCCACCGCCACGACGATTGCCCCGAGCCCCACGCCGATGAGCCCGAAGTCCATGTAGAAGTCACCGGCGATCGGCATCGAGAGGTTCGGTGTCCCCACCAGCCCCTGCACGAACAGGTCGTTGCCGATATCGAGGCCGCTGACGATCGGCTTCTCCGGCCACAAGCCACGCGGCACGAAACACAGCAGGATCGAGAGAATCTTCGCCCCGACCTGAAGGCCGTAATGGTGGGCGTAGTAGACCCCATGCAGCAACGCGTCGAAGGTATCGACATACGGAATCTCTCCGATGGAACCGCGTTCGGTGGAGTTCAGCACCCGGTTCAGGTCCCAGCCAAAGCGCGTGGTCACGCTGAGGATCGGCATCACCACGACGATCGCCCCAACGGCCACGGCAGCGAACACCAAGGGTTTCCGCACGGCCGGCATGAGGATCAGCCCAACCGGCAGCCAGGCAGCGATCAAGCCGAACCGCGAAGTGTTCAACGGGTTGAAGGCGATGGCCAACAATGAGAGGCAGCACAGCAAGCTGAATATATCGGGCGTGCGCGGCTTGCGGCTGGACACCAACGCAGCGGTCATCATCGCCGCACTTGCAATCATTAGGCCTTGGCCGACGGCTATCAGCGGTGAGATCTGATCGGCCAGCTTCTCATATCTCGGAGCGAGAAGGTTGCCGACATCGCCACCGAAGACCAGCATCAGGGAAAAGCCGGCAAGCGCCGCCAACAGCAGCAGCCCCGAACTCGGTGTGACCGCCAGGGTCCTGACCGCGCGACCGGTGGGCGGCAGCAACACGAGCATGATGATCGAGAAGACGTACAATGACGCGAACGTCAGGAGGATGATTTCCGGCTCGTAGTGCACCGGCGCCCTGGCGGCGTACATCGTCACCGAGCCCAGAGCCAACGTCTGCGCCGGCCGGACCACGAAGAAGAGCGTCGACAGCAGCCAGTAAACGTCGATCGCGTCCACCTCCGCATTGTCGTTTCGCGCCGCGGCAATGAGCCCGCAAAGTGCGACCGGCAGCACCAGAAGCACAGAGGTCCACTCCTTGGCGGTAAGGGCTGCGAGTACCAGCAGTGCGGCCTGTGACACCGCCCGCGGCAGTCTCCGCCGTCCGTTGTCGGCATCTGCCGGCATTAGCCGTGAGCCTTTCCGCGCCGCCTCGAGGTATGCACATCGATGATCGCCCGATAGTGTCCGATCATCGCCTCCGCGATTTCGCTCCACCGGTAGCGGCGTGCGTAGGACGTCAGGTAATGCGCTCGCGCGCGCACCTCGTCTTCCGGGGCCACGACGGCATCGGCCACGACGCGCTCGAAGTCGGAGAGATTCGTCGCGATGCGCAGCGCAGCGCCGTCCGCGAACAGCTCAGGCAGGTTGCATTGATCGGTGATGATCGGCAGGCAGCCATACTGCAGTGCCTCCAGCGCGCTCATCGGCAACCCCTCGCTGAGCGAAGGGAGGATGAACGCTCGTGCGGTTTCGAATGCTTCGGCTTTGGCAGGGCCGTAGAGCGGGCCGACGACCCTCACATTGGCCGATCCGTGCGCCACCGCCTTCACCGCGGCCTCATAGTCCGGGTCGCCCCACCCGGCGATGGTGAGGGTCACTTCGCGCAGCGCCGGGGACCGGACCCATGCTCTAGCCAGTTCGAGGACCTGCTTCTTCGGATGCAGCCGGCCGAGATAGAGAACCCCACTTCGCTCCGCGGCCGCCGGTATGGGTGAGACCTCCGTTGTTCCATTCGGCAAGATGAACGTCCGACGCGTCGAGCCGGGCATGTAGCTGCCGATCGCGCCGTACTCCGCCTTGCAGAGCGCATGGACATGTCCACCGCCAACCAGCGGCCGCTCGAACAGCGCCCCGTGCATCGCCTTGGCCAGCCTGCGACGGCGAAGGATCCACCCTTCCAGCATGCCATGCGGCGACACCACCAGGGGGATCCCAGCGAGTTGCGCGAAGCGACCGTAAATCGAAGTGGCGGTCCAGATGCCATGCAGATGCAGCAGGTCGGGCCGGTGTGACAGCAGCCGGCCGAAAACCCGCCAATGAAAGCCATAAACGTCCGAAAGCGGGTGGGTGCGAAGTGGAAGTTCGGCCCACTCATGCCGATCGTCCTCGAAGTGGCGGTCGGCGCCGCCGAACACAGTTACGTCCACGCCCCGCTCGGCGATCGCACGCGCGAGCCCCGAAACCGAGTGATAGAGCCCGCCGGCGGAGCGCGAAAGCGAACTCGAAACGTACGCCACCCTCATGCTGCGTGCCTTGCTTGGGCGAGCAGCGCAGCTCGTGTACCTAGGATCGCCGAACCATAGAGAACGAGGTCGGCAACTGCGAAGATCACAATCGCCGGCAAAGCCAAAACGGCGGCACTGACGCTCGCTCCGACGCCAACCGCCACCGCCATCGCAGTTGCTGCCGCCGCATACTGGCGCCCAGCCTGCAGGTGCTGCACCAATGCGGTAACAATCGCTCCGGCCACGACCACCGGCCCGAACATGGCCACCGCGAGGGCCGCCGCGCTGAGCGGGGCAGGCAGGAGCAGATACCCCGTGAGCCCACCGGCAGTCATCACGGCGGTGCCCACGCCGCCGACCAGCGTTCCCGCAGACCGGACATTGAGAACCAGCGCCGCTGAATCGCCCCGGATGTTGGTCAGGCGGGCCACAAGGTCGGGAAACTCCACGCGCTGGACGAAGCCGACCACCTGCGCGAACGCTGTCGCGATCTGCTTGGCGTAGATGAACAGCGCTGCGCCAGCGGGCCCAAGGGCGAAGTTGGCGAGGAGCAACTGGTATCGAAAGTACAGCTGGCCGGGCAGTGTGGTCAGCAACACGGTGCCGGCGTCGCGACCCAATGTCAGCATTTGCCCCGCAGCCGGCCGGACGAACTGCGGCGCATGGCTCGCGATACGCAACGCCGTGTATTGCCCGACCAGTGTGAGGACATAGCCGGCGGTCAGCGCACTACCCAGCACCGCACCGGCCACCGTAGGCGAGGCCTCGATCGTCGCCGAAAGCGCAAGCGCCGAACACAGATAGGGCACAGAGGCTGTCAGCCCGCTGATGCCGCCTAGCCGCAGACCATCAAGCACGCCGCTGGCATTGAATGACCACAGCAGCACCGAAGGCAGTGCCCATAGCGTGTAGTTCAGCGAGAAATCATCGGCCCAGAGCCCGGCATATGCCAGCGCGAGCGCGGCGACTCCAGCTGCAATCGCCAGCCGGAACCCCGTGACGCTCCAGTAGCTGGACCAGATGTGCTCCTCGTTGCCCTCGGCGTGAGCGGTCTCTCGCGCCAGCACCGTCAGTGCGCCGAAATCGATGAGCAGGCTGGCGAGCATGGCGAAGGAAAAAGCGGAGCCAAAGGCGGCCAGTAACGGTAGCTCTTCCTGTGCTACCAGCAGCGTCTGCACCGCAAAGATCGCGCCTTGCCCTGCTGCATAGCTGCCGATGAGCAGCGCTACATTCAGCCGCTTACGTCGCGTCTCGCTGCCCAAATCAGCCGATCGGCCGGCAGTTCTTATGGCCAGCCGGGTATCCATATCACGCCACGGGGGCCGGGGGCGCCGAAGCGCTGGTGGTGAGCCGCGCCAGGTCGAACGTGAGCGACCGGAGGATCGCCGCCTTGGACCAGCGTTCGTCAGCCCGCGCCCGCGCGGCCGCTCCCGTTGCCGCCCGCAAGGCACTGTCATCCATCAGCCGATCGATGGCGTGGGCGAAGGCCAGCGCGTCGCCAGGTGGCACGACGATGCCGCAGCCCTCGACCTCGCGCGCCAACCCCGTCCCCGCCGCTGCTGTCGCCACCACCGGTCGGCCGGAGGCGAGCATGTTGGTGAGCTTGCTCGGTAGTACCAGATCGGCAGCCCCGGCAAGCTGGGGTAAGAGATGCACCGTCGCGAGCCCCATGAGCTCGCTGAGCCGCTCCTTCGGTTGCAGGTCGCGGAACCGGACGTTCCCCAAGCCACGCGCTCGTGCCTTGAGCTGGTCCCGGTTCGGGCCTTCGCCGCAGATCACGAACGTCAGATCCTGCCGATGCTGCAGCTGCCGGGCGGCATCGAGCACGATGTCGATGCCCTGCTTGTTGGCGATGTTGCCGGCATAGAGCGCAACATGCTCGGTCTCGATGTTCCATTCCTGGCGGTAAGGCGAAGGCACCGACATCGGCCGCACCGAACCGGTCTCTGCCCAGTTGCGGAGCTCGACGATCCGCCCGGCCGCGACACCCTTGTCCGCCAGTCGCCGGCACATTTCAGGCGAGATGGCGCTGACCCGCTCGAAGCTCTTCAGCACACGGCCCTCGAACCACCGCGCCAGCCCGGCAAGCCGACCGCCCCCTTCGATGAGGCCCGTGGCGAACGCCGCCTCGACCTCGAAATCCTGGATATGCAGCCAGCTATGCGCCCCTGCCAGCGCCGCCGCGAGGCGCGCCACCGGCGCCGCAACCATTGAGGGCGCCACGGCAAGCACAACGTCCGGGCGCCAGGTCAGTCCGCTCCAGATTGCCGGCAGCAGGGCCGTGGCAGCAAAGCTCGCGTGATGCAGCAGGCGTCGCTTCCCCGTCGGGTTGACCGGGATGTAGTGCGGTGCCCGCGTGACCGACACGCCATTCTCCTCGGACTGCATGTACGCCCATGGATTGTGACCTTTGCCGATCTTCCAGGCTGGGTAGTAGGGCTGGCCAGCGATCACGCGCACATCGTGCCCCTCCGCGGCCAGTGCCTCGGCCATGCCGGTCGTGTAGACCGCGATGCCGATCTTTTCGGGTGCGTAGTTCAGCCCCAGGATGAGCAGTCTCATGCCGCCTTACCCCTCTAGCGGTGTGCGAGAAACCACCGATAGGTCTCGGCGATCCCCGTCTCGAGCGCGATGCGCGGCGCCCAGCCCATGGCCCGCAGTTTCTCGCCGTTCAGCAGTTTGCGCGGTGTGCCGTCGGGCTTGCTGAGATCGTGGACGATGTTGCCTTCGAATCCGACCACCCGGCAGACCAGTTGCGCCAGTTCCAGAATGCTGAGATCGACCCCCGAGCCGACATTGATGTGTTCTGCGGCGGAGTAGTGCGTCAGCAGGAACACCAGGGCATCGGCGCAATCGTCCACATGGAGGAATTCGCGCCGCGGCGTGCCCGTCCCCCAGAGGATAATCTCCGGGGCGCCATTCACCTTTGCCTCATGCGCCTTGCGGATCAGTGCGGGCAGCAGGTGGCTCGACATAAGATCGAAATTGTCGCCCGGCCCGTAGAGGTTGGTCGGCATCGCCGAGATGTAGTCGCGTCCGCGCTGCTTGCGGAACGCCTGCGCCAGCTTGATTCCGGCGATCTTGGCGATCGCGTACCACTCGTTGGTTTCCTCGAGCGGGCCTGTCAGGAGCGCGTCCTCGGCGATCGGCTGCGGTGCCAGCCTCGGGTAGATGCAGCTCGATCCGAGGAACAATAGCCGCTCAACCCCCGTGGCATCGGCGGCGCCGATCACATTGGTTTCGATGAGCAGGTTTTCGTAGAGGAAATCGGCTGGGTAGGTGTCATTGGCCAGGATGCCGCCCACCTTCGCGGCAGCTATCACCACTGCGTCCGGTTTCGCCTCGGCGACGAAGCGCTCTACTTCTGACTGCCGCCTCAGGTCCACGTCGGCCTTGCTCGCGGTGACAATCTCGCAGCTCTCGCTTGCCAGTCGCCGCACCAGTGCGGATCCCACCATGCCGTTGTGCCCGGCGACCCAGACGCGCTTCCCGGTCAGCTCGTACATCAGGTGTTACTCGCAGTTGCGGCGCTCTGCATGAGCTTGAGGTCTTCGAGCACCATCTCCCGGGCCAGATCCCGCGCCGATCTCTCGTGCTGCCAACCAAGCCTGGTACGCGCCTTGGTCGGGTCCCCCATCAGCGCATCCACCTCGGTCGGCCGGAAGTAGCGCGGATCGATCTCGATTAGGCATCGGCCGTTCGTGTCGTAGCCTCGCTCTTCGATCCCCTCGCCGCGCCACTCGACAGCGATGCCGGCGTCTGCGAACGCCCATTCGACGAACTGGCGCACCGACGTCGCTACACCTGTTGCCAGCACATAGTCGTCGGCAACCTCCTGCTGCAGCATCATCCACATGCCGCGCACATACTCCTCGGCATGGCCCCAATCGCGCAGCGCATTGAGGTTGCCCAGGTAGAGCTTCTCCTGCATGCCCAGCCTGATGGCCGCGGCAGCGCGCGTGATCTTGCGGGTCACGAAGGTCTCGCCGCGCAACGGGCTCTCGTGGTTGAACAGGATGCCGTTGTTGGCGTGGATGCCGTAGGCCTCGCGATAGTTCACCACGGTCCAGTAAGCGTAGAGCTTCGCCACCGCGTAGGGCGAACGCGGCCGAAACGGCGTCATCTCGTTCTGCGGAGTTTGATGTACCGCTCCATAAAGCTCCGACGTCGAAGCCTGGTAGAACCGCGTCTTCTTCTCGAGCCCCAGGATGCGGACCGCTTCCAGCAACCGCAACGTGCCGAGCGCATCGGCGTTGGCAGTATATTCCGGCGTCTCGAAGCTGACCGCCACATGGCTCTGCGCCGCGAGGTTGTAGATTTCGTCCGGCTGCGTCTGCTGCACGATGCGGATGAGGTTGGTCGCATCGGTCATGTCGCCGTAATGGAGGATCAGCCGCGGATCATCCTCGTGCGGGTCCTGGTAGATGTCCTCGATCCGCCCGGTATTGAACGACGACGATCGCCGCTTGATGCCATGCACCACATAGCCCTTGCTTAGCAGCAACCGGGCCAGATAGGCGCCATCCTGACCGGTAACGCCGGTAATCAGTGCAACACGCTTGCTCAAAATCGTTACTCAAAACCAGGTGCGAGGAGTCGGAATATGGGTCGTACAGGCCGATCCATGCCACGGCAACCGCACAGACGCCGTGTCAATAAGTTAGCGAAGGAGCATCAGAAATTCAGTGGTGGCGGATCGCAGCAGCCGGGGTGACCACGACGCCCGAAAGTTCGCGTGATGCCCGTAAGATGTTGCCCGTGCCCGAGCCGAGAATGTGCTTCGGCATCGCCCCACGCGTCACTCATCAATCCGCCCCCAGATTGTCGATGACTACACGACGTCGCGCATTATCTGCGGGCGCCGCTCTCAATCCGCGGATTAATGATAAATTTACCATTTTGCACAAGCAAAAAATGAAAACTGGATTGCAAAGCGATTGATGAGTGTGCCGGGCGACTACTGAGTCGCTGAAAAATCGAGGTGCGTCTCATGCAGAGTACATGCCGGCGACGGCCGGTTCGCATTCCCGACATGCGCGTATGACACATCTATAGCCGTTGATTTGGCAGTCTCGAGTAGAGTGCAGTCACGCTACGGTAACCAACCCCGCGTCGCGCGGGTCTCGTTCCGTCCCGAGCGCGCTGTGCCGATGGACGCCGCACGCCGGAACCGTGCATGTATGCTGCGAGCGTTCTCTTCGGAGCGATGAATGAAAGTAACGATTTTTGGGTCGGGCTATGTGGGCCTCGTTACCGGAGCCTGCCTGGCCGACGCGGGCAACCATGTCGTCTGCGTCGATATCGACGCCAACAAGGTGGCCATGCTCAACGACGGGCGCGTGCCGATCTACGAGCCGGGCCTCGAGGCGATCGTCGCCAGCAGTCGCGCCGCCGGGAGGCTGTTCTTCACCACCGACATCGCGGAGGGCGTCGAGCACGGCGAGGCACTCTTCATCGCGGTAGGCACGCCCCCCGATGAAACCGGCTCGGCGGACCTGCGCTACGTTCTCGCCGTCGCCCACAGCATCGGCGAGCACCTCACCGGCTTCAAGGTTGTGGCCGACAAGTCCACCGTGCCCGTCGGAACCGGTGACATGGTTGCCGCCGCGATCACAGAGGAACTGGTGAAGCGCGGTTTTGCCGCCAATGCCGACGAGCGCATCCGCCTCGGCCAGCCTGACTTCACCGTCATCTCCAACCCCGAGTTCCTCAAGGAGGGTGCAGCGGTAACCGACTTCAACCGCCCGGACCGCATCGTCATCGGCGCCGACGCCAGCACCAGCGGCCGCCGCGGCCTCGAACTGATGCGCTATCTCTACGCCCCATTCACCCTCAACCACGATCGCACCATGGTCATGGATGTTCGGTCAGCCGAACTCACCAAGTATGCCGCCAACGCCATGCTCGCCACGCGCATCTCGTTTATGAACGAGCTCGCCAACCTCGCCGAGGATCTGGGTGCCGATATCGAGCTGGTGCGCCGCGGCATGGGATCGGATCCACGCATTGGCTACAGCTTCCTTTATGCCGGCACCGGCTATGGCGGGAGCTGTTTCCCCAAGGACGTGAGCGCATTGCAGCGGAGCGCGGCAGAGCAGGGCCGCCCCATGCGCATCCTTGCCGCAGTGGAGGAGGTGAACACGGCTCAGAAAGATGTGCTCGGCACCAAGATCCGCTCCCGCTTCGGCGACGACCTCAGCAACCTGACCTTCGCAATCTGGGGCCTCTCGTTCAAGCCCAATACCGACGATATGCGCGATGCCCCGAGCCGGGTACTGATCGCCGACCTGGTGCGCCGCGGCGCCACCATCCGCGCTTATGATCCTGTAGCGATGGACGAGGCAAAGCGTGTGCTGGCGCTGGACCTTGACGGCAATATCGACCGGATCAGCTTCGCCGGCTCTGCCAACGACGCCATTGAGGGTGCCGACGCCCTGGTGATCGTCACCGAGTGGAAGGCGTTTCGCGCCCCTGATTTCCAGTCGCTCGCGGCCCGGCTGACCCGCAAGGCGATCTTCGATGGCCGCAACATGTACGAGCCCTCGGCAGTCGAGGACGCCGGCCTCGCCTACTTCCCGATCGGCCGCCGGCAGGTCTCCTGATCCTCCCGACACGGGGCACTTGTATAGCTAGTCGGTAGAATTTATACCTCGCGCAGGCTCATTGCCCGGGATGATTGTCGACGGATGCTCACTGCCAAAGGAAAATATGGCCTGAAGGCGCTGGTGCATCTCGCGCAGTTTCCGCCCGGCGAGCTGGCACTGGTGGCCGACATCGCCTCTTCCAACAACATTCCCAAGAAGTTCCTCGACGCCATCCTGGGCGACCTGCGCAACGCCGGTATCGTCCAGAGCCGCAAGGGCAAGGGCGGGGGCTATCGCCTGGCGCGGCCCCCCGAGGAGATCAAGGTCGGCTCGATTGTCCGCGTGCTCGATGGCCCGTTGGCGCCCATCCCTTGCGCCAGCCACACCCGCTACGAAGCCTGCGACGATTGCGATGTGGCGACCTGCCAGG
Organism: Devosia sp. P2_G7; assembly: GCF_056403495.1. Lineage (NCBI taxonomy): Bacteria > Pseudomonadati > Pseudomonadota > Alphaproteobacteria > Hyphomicrobiales > Devosiaceae > Devosia > Devosia sp. P2_G7. Next base: position 99,182 of record NZ_JBFUFI010000011.1, on the reverse strand, counting down.
TCCGCCACACCATGCTGAACGTCCGCAACGCCATCGCCGAAGTGCTCGATCGCACCACGTTGGCGCAGATGCGGGACGCCGAAGGCGACGTCCTGCCGATCGAGCTTCAGACCGCCTGACGGTCCGCCTTAGGCCGGATAGGGCACGCGCTTCTCGCCCGCCTCGATGCGGAACGGCAGCACGTTCTCCGGCGGCGGCAGCGGGCACACCGCGAATTCGGTGAAAGCGCAGGGCGGGTTGATGGCCTTATTGAAGTCCAGCACGATACTGGTCTCCGTTACCTCCTCGCCAAACAGGAAGCGCGAGGCGGGGTAGGTCGAATCCCGCGAGGTCGGGTCACGGATCACGAACTGCGGCGATTGCGGCGTACCGTGCGTGGCGATCAGCTCGTAGGTCTTGCCCTCATGCGTGAACACCGCCTTGTGCGTCACCGCGACGCCCGTGCGGATGTTGCCCGTGGTGTCGACATCCATCTCCACCGGCGCCTCGAACGGCACCCACTCGGCGACGATCCGCCAGTCCTGCTGCGCCGGAAAGTACTCGATCCCCGGGAAGGCACCCGGCGCCGCCGAGGCGGTGTCGCGGATGCGCAGGGCGTTGTCGCCGTTCACCGTGGTGATCTCGCAGAGCAGGGTGCCGAGCTGGAATTTTGGCGGGTTCTTCTTGTTCGGCGTGATGTGGATGGCCTCGCCGTCGGTCGGCTTGAACGTCACCGTCCCGTCCGCTTCTTGCGTCACCGTTCCCAGGTGCGCCGGGCCGGCCGAGATGACGATGTCGTTGTCCTCGGCAGTGCCGACGCTTGCCGTGCCGGGGTCGAGCACGAAGCGGCCGATAATGTTGAGCCAGCCGTTCGGCGCCTTGAGGTTGTGGAGGCGCCTGGTCTTCCAGGCATCGAGCGCGGCGAAGTAATCAGAGTTAGTCATGCGAGTCGTCCTTGGGTGGCTCAGGCTGGCATCCGCGGAACGCTGCCGAGCAGTTTCCGGGTGTATTGATGTTGGGGGTCGGCGAGGATTTTGCGAGTGGCGCCGGCCTCGACGATGCGGCCCTTTTCGAGGATTACCATCTCGTCGCAAAGCGCCGCCACCACACCGAGATCGTGCGATACGAATACCAGCGTCATGTCCGCCGCCAGCCGCTTCAGCAGCTCGACGATGCGGACGCGGGTCGAAAGATCGAGCGCGCTCACTGCCTCATCCGCCAGCAGCAGCTTTGGCTTGGCGACGATAGCTCGCGCGGTGGCGATACGTTGCCGCTGCCCGCCCGAGAACTCGTGCGGATAGCGTCCGAGAATGCCCGGCTCCAGCCCCACGGAAACCAGCGCCGCCTCGACCAGCGTCCGCCGGTCGCCGGGAATACCGAGGGAGCGCAGCGGCTCCGAGACGATGCCGAGCACGTTCTGTCGCGGATCGAGCGAGGAGTATGGGTCCTGGAACACCGCCTGCACCTGCCGGCGATAGTCCCGCATGAAGCCGCCATTGCCGGTCTCGAGGCTCTTGCCATCGAACCGGATCTGCCCCGCGCTCGGCTTGGTCAATCCGAGCAGCAGCCGGAGCAGGGTGGTCTTGCCCGATCCGGACTCGCCCACCAGCCCGACGCTGGCGCCAGCGCGGATGCTGAGCGACACGTCATTCAGCACCAGCCGCTCGCGGCTATAGCCGAAGCTGACATTCTCGACGCTGACGAGGCTCATGGCGTGCCCTCCAGCGCGTCGTCGAACGCCTTGGCAGCTGCCACCAGCGAGCGAGTGTAGTCGTCCTGCGGTGCGCCGAACACCTCGCCCACCGGCCCGGCCTCTACTGCCACGCCCGCCTTCATCACCACCACCCGGTCGACCATCTCCGCTACCACCGGCAGGTCGTGGCTGATGAACAGCAGCGCCATGCCGCGCTCCCGCACCAGCCCGTCCAGCAGCTTCAGGATTTCCGCCTGCGTCGTCACGTCGAGCGCCGTGGTCGGCTCGTCGGCAATCAGCAGTTGCGGCCGGCACGCCAGCGCCATGGCAATCGCCACCCGCTGCCGCTGCCCACCCGAAATCTCGTGCGGATACGAGCGCGCAATCCGCTCGGGCTGGGGCAGGGCCACCTGCTCGAGCAGCGCCAGCACTTCGCGATCCAGCGCGCCGCCCGACAGTTCACGCCCATCGCGCCGCGCCCGCCGCCGCAGCGGCTCCGCCACCTGCTTGCCCACCCGCAGCAGCGGATCGAGCGCCGTCAGCGGTTCCTGGAACACGAACGCCGCGACCGTGCCGCGCAGCCCGTCGAGCACCCGGTCCGGCGCCCCGATCACCTGCTGCCCACCCAGCAGCACCGACCCCTTCGCGGCAATGGCCCGCGGCAACAACCCCGTCGCCGCCATCGCCGTCAGCGACTTCCCCGACCCCGATTCCCCGATCAGCCCCAGCCGCTCGCCGGGCGCGATCGAGAATGAGAGATCGGAAACCAGCGGCTTGCCGTCGACGCTGAGATTGAGCTTGTCGATCGTGAGGAGGCTCATCGCGAACCCCTCCGCGTCGGGTCGCCGATATCGCGCAGCCCATCCGCCAGCAGGTTGATCCCAATCACCAGCGACACCAGCGCGATGCCCGGCGCGATCGCCCCGATTGGCGCGGTGTACACTGTCCCCTGTGCTTCCTGCAGCAGCCGGCCCCAGCTGGCGTTCGGCGGCGGCGCCCCCAGCCCGAGGTAGCTGAGCGACGCCTCGGCAATCGCCGCGAGGCCGAACTGCAGCGCAAAGTTCACCGACAGCGTCGGCCAGATGTTGGGCAGCACATGCTGGAACACGATGCCCAGCCACGAGGTGCCGGAGGTCCGCGCCGCCGTGATGTAGTCCATCAGCAGCACCCGCTTGGCGAGGATACGCGTCAGCCGCGCCACGATCGCCGACAGCGCGATGCCGAGCGCCAGGATCGCCGTGCCGAGGCTCGCGGTATCGCTGGCCGCGACCACCAGCATGGCGATCAGCAGGGTAGGGAAGGCGATGAGAATATCGAGCGTCGCCGCCAGCGCATCGTCGAGCAGCCGCGTCGCGAACGCCGCCAGCATGCCGAGCGTCACCCCGATCAGCCCGCCGATCGCCACCGCGCCGAAGCCGACGATCAGCGCGATGCGCGAGCCGATCATGATCTGCGTGAAGAAATCGCGGCCCAGCCGGTCGGTCCCAGCCCAATGCTCCCACGATGGCGGCGCCAGCCGTCCGCCGGTCAGCGCCGTCGGATCGTATGGCGTCCATACCAGCGTCAGCAGCGCCACAGCCACGTGGATGGCAACCAGCGCGAAGCCGAGCCACAGCATCCACGACCCGCGCCACCGCGGCGCAGTTGCCACGACCGCGCTCATGGCGCACCCGCCCGGCCGCGCAGCCGTGGATCGATGAAGCGCTGCAGCAGGTCCGCCGCAAAGCCGATCAGCAGCACCAGCAGCGTCGAAATGAACAGCACGCCCTGCACGTTGGGATAGTCGCGCTGCTGGATGGCGAGCAGCAGCATCGAGCCGAGCCCCGGCAGTGCGAACACCTTCTCCACCACCACGGCGCCAAGGAACGTCGTCGCGAGCTCGATCCCAAGGATTGAGATCACCGGCACGGCCCCGTTTCGGATGCCATGCCGCACCAGCGCCTCGACAAAGCCCGAGCCGAGCGCCCGCGCCGTGCGGATGTAGTCGCTGCCGATCACGTCCTGCGTCGCCGAGCGCACGTAGCGCAGCAGCGACGCCGCGATCACCAGCGCCACCGTCAACACTGGCAGCGCCAATGCTACCGCCGCCTCGCCGAAATTGGCCCACCCCTTCAGCGGAAAGCCGCCGGACGGAAACAGCCTGAGGTTGATGGCAAAGATCGTGACGATCAGAATCCCCAGCCAGAACACCGGAATAGCGATCCCTAGCTGGCTGACGATCGAAATCGCCGCCCCGTACCACCGGTCCCCCTTCACCGCCGCGATGATCCCGAGCGGCAGCGCGATGACGATGGCGAGCACGAACCCCAGAATCGTCAGCGGCAGCGTCACGCTCAGCCGGTTGCCGATCTCACCCAGGACGCTGGCCTTGCTGACGAACGACGTACCCAGGTCGAACCGCGCGAGGTTGCCGACGAACGTCACGAACTGCGTCGTCAACGGCTGGTCGGAGCCGACCTGGCTCCGCGCCGCCTCGATCTGCGCCTCGGTGGCGCCGACGCCCAGCAGCGCATTGGCCGGATCGCCCGGCAGCAGCCGGAGCAGTACGAACAGCACCACTGCCGCGATCAACAGCGACAGGATCAGGATGCCGAGACGGCGGAGGAGGTAGGTAAGAATGGAAGACGGCCTTCGCAAAAATGAGAGCGCCGCACTCTAGCGTGCGGCGCCCTCGTCGTCATGGACCGGGGTCTTGCGACCCAGAGCTTACTTCGCCTTCTGGATCCCGTAGGCGAAGAACTGCGAGTTCAGCCCGTTCACCGGATAGCCGGTGACATTGGCCGCCGACACCACGATCTGCGGGTAGAGGTAGAGCCAGTTGCTGGCCGCGTCCTCGGCGATCAGCTTGTTGGCTTCCAGCAGCTTGGCGGTCTGCTCATCGGTCGTCGCCGCACTCTCGCTGTCGGCGATCAGCTTCACCACCTCAGGGTTGTTGTAGCCCCAGTAGAAGTCTGGGTTGCCGTAGAACACGATGTCGCGGTGGTTCACGTGCTCCTGCAGCGTCGCCTGGAAGTCGTGCGCCTTGTAGATCTTCTCGTACCACTCGTTGGCGGTGATGACGTTGATGTTCACCTTCACGCCGACCTTGGCATACTCGGCCTGCAGGAACTGCGCGACGATCGGATGCGGGTCGTAGTCGGGGGTATCGAGCGTGAACTCGAAACCATCCGGGTAGCCGGCTTCCGCCAGCAGCGCCTTGGCCGCATCGACGTCATAGGCATCGACGCCGGTCAGGTCGACGTACCACGGGTCGGTCGGCGGCACGAACGAGCCGATCAGCGTGCCGTAGTCGCCCCAGATCGAGTTGAGCAGCTTCGCCTTGTCGGTCGCCTTGGCCAGAGCCTTGCGCACCTTGACGTTGTCGAACGGCGGGACGCGGTCGTTCCAGGCCAGCAGTTCCTTGGTGGTCGAAGCGCCCTCAGTCACCGTGTAGGCGGGGTTGCCGGCGAACTGCGCCAGCGAGTCCGGGCTCTGCACCGAGGTGATCACGTCCACCGCGTTGGTCAGCAGCGCGTTGTTCAGCGCCGTCGCGTCGGTGAAGTAGGTGTAGATCACTTCGCCATTGCTCGGTGCGGTGCCCCAGTACTTGTCGTTGCGGGCCAGCGCCAGCGCCGAACCGCGGCGCCATTCGCCGAGCGTATAGGGACCGGTGCCGTCTTCCGTCGCGGTGATGTCGGTCGCCTTGTCATTGACGATCCAGACGTAGCTCAGATTGTAGGGCAGCGAGATCGAGCGGGCCGACAGCGTGATCACCACGGTCTGGTCATCCGGCGTCTCGATGCCGGCAATGGTCGAGAGGCTCTTCTTGCGCGAGCTCTTCGAAGCCTCGGCGGTGACGCGCTCGATCGAGTACTTCACGTCGGCCGCGGTCAGCGGATCGCCCGAGTGGAAAGTGACGCCCGGCTTCAGCTTAAAGGTGTAGGTGAGGCCGTCTTCGCTGGCGGCGTAACTGTCGACGAGCTTGGGCTCCACGGCGCCCGCATCGGTCAGCTGGAACAGCGCTTCGTAGACGTTGCCGTTGAACGCCTCGTTGATGCCCTGGCCGGCGCCGGCGGTGTTGTCGAGGTTCTGCGGCTCGTACAGCGAGCCGATACGGATCGTAGCGTTGGCATCGAACTCCTGCGCCATGGCTAGCGGCGCCAGCGCAACGCTGCCAAGCAGCGTTGCGGCGACCAGCGCGCGGCGGATGGAAATCTGGTTCATTCGGGGAACTCCTTGTTCGGCGTGGACCGATGCATGAAAGCGGTCTCACATTGGTATCTAGATACCCCGTTGCCGCTCAAAACCCTATGCTTTTACTAGTCTAATCCAACTGTTCGCGACGCCCGTAGCGGAACGCCCTTCGCTGCCGACCCGCGAATAGAAAATCTCGTTCCTCGTGGCGCTGGCCGGCGCCACGCCGCCCGGAAGTTACAGATATTGCAAGCTTTTCAGAGCGTCTGCGGTTACGCTGCGTTAGGTTTGGTTCCAGCGCCCACGGGCGGCGCGGTGCATAAGGGGGAGGCGCGCCATGAGAAACGGTGCGGTGCAACGGATACTGGTGACCGGCGGCGCCGGCTTCCTCGGCAGCCACCTCTGCGACCGGCTCATCGCGGATGGGCACGAGGTCATTTGCGCCGACAATTTCTACACCGGTACAAAGGCCAATATCAGCCACCTGCTCGGTCACCCGCGCTTCGAACTGCTCCGGCACGACGTGACCTTCCCGCTCTATGTAGAAGTTGACCGGATCTACAATCTGGCCTGTCCCGCCTCGCCGGTGCATTACCAGCGCGATCCGGTGCAGACCACCAAGACCAGCGTTCATGGCGCCATCAACATGCTGGGCCTCGCCAAGCGGCTGAACGCACGCATCCTTCAGGCCTCGACCAGCGAGGTCTACGGCGATCCCGAGGTTCACCCGCAGACCGAACAGTACTGGGGTCGCGTCAACCCGATCGGCCCGCGCGCCTGCTACGACGAGGGCAAGCGCTGCGCCGAGACGCTGTTCTTCGATTATCACCGCCAGCACCAGCTCGATATCAAGGTGATGCGCATCTTCAATACCTACGGGCCGCGCATGCAGCCCGACGATGGCCGCGTAGTGTCCAACTTCATTGTCCAGGCGCTGCGTGGCGAGCCGCTGACCATCTACGGCGACGGCAGCCAGACGCGCAGCTTCTGCTACGTCGACGACCTCATCGAAGGCATGGTCAGGCTGATGGAGACGGGGCGCGATGTCCCCGGGCCGGTCAATATCGGCAATCCCGGTGAGTTCACGATGCGCGAACTGGCCGAGATCGTCATCCAGCAGACCGGCAGCCGTTCGGAACTGGTCTTCTTGCCCATCCCTCCAGATGACCCGCGCCAGCGCCGTCCCGATATCGCCCTGGCCCGCGAGAAACTCGGCTGGGCTCCGACGGTCGAGCTGGCGGCCGGAATGAGCCGCACCATCGCGTACTTCCGTGAACTATTGGCGGCCTGATGCGCGTCGCTGTGGTTGGTGGAGCAGGATACATCGGCAGCCACGCTGCCAAGGCGCTGGCTATTGCCGGGCACGAGCCCGTCGTAATCGACAATCTCTCGACCGGTCACCGCGAGGCCGTTCGATGGGGCCCGCTACACGAGGCCGACATCCGCGACCGCGAGCGCCTGCGGGTGCTCTTCGCCGAACTCCGGCCCGAGGCGGTGATGCACTTTGCTGCCTCCGCCTATGTCGGGGACTCGATGCGGGCGCCGCTCGCCTACTACGATAACAATGTGTTGGGCACGCTCTGCCTCGTCGAAGCAGCGCAGCGCGCGGCTTGCGGAGCCTTCGTCTTCTCGTCGTCCTGCGCCACCTATGGTGTGCCGCAACTGCTGCCCATCACTGAAGCCACGTCGCAGCAGCCGACCAATCCCTATGGCGAAACCAAGCTCGCCTGTGAGCGCCTGCTGCACTGGACCGGAGCGGCGCATGGCCTCAACTGGATGGCGCTGCGCTACTTCAATGCCGCCGGAGCCGATCCGGAGGGAGAGATCGGCGAGATGCACGAGCCCGAGCCGCACCTGATCCCCCTGGCCCTCAAGGCGGCCGCCGGCACCGGCTTGCCGCTCAAGGTCATGGGCACCGACTACCCCACCTCCGACGGCACCGCTTTGCGCGACTACGTCCACGTCTCCGATCTCGCGGCTGCACACGTCCTCGCGCTCGAGCATCTGGTGAGGGGCGGCCAATCCCGCGCAGTAAATCTGGGCACCGGCCGACCTCACAGCGTGCTGGATGTCATCCGCACCGTGGAGAGCGTGGTCGGTCGCCCGGTTCCGCACGAACTGGCCCCGAGACGGGCAGGGGATCCGCCCGAACTGTGGGCCGACAGTGCGTTGGCTGGCTCATTGCTCGGCTGGACTCCGGCATATCCCGGGCTCGACGCGATGGTCGCGAGCGCCTGGGCCTGGGAGACGCGGCTCCGGCGCTAACCTTACCGGCCAATATTGTGCCATGCCGCGCGCCGCTTCTGGCAAGCCCGTGTTAGGAACCTCGCTGCGGCATCTATGGAGTATTGGTATGCGATACTATGCGATCGCCGCGCTTCTGGCATTTCTCGGGACTGCTATTCCCGCCGTCGCCGCCGACGTCCCGGCGCGGCCGGTGCAGGCTAGTCCCGAGCTCGCGCAAGAGGCGGCCCGCCACTACGTGTCGCAGCGAGCGGTTCTCTTCATGATCCGCGCCACCTACGGCGTCATTTCTTCCACCGACGTTCCCGCGCTGCTCGCCGCCGACGTACGCGCGGTCGGCACGGCTGGGCCGACCGCGCGCGACACCGCTGAGCTCCGCCGCGACCTCATCGCCGAGGGCAGCTATTTCCTGATCTCGCTGCGCTACCTTGCCGAGAGCGGCGGCGCCAACTGGCCCGGGGACCGGGCCGAGGCGATGTACAGCAGCGACGCGACGGTCACCGTGGATACCTTGCTGGACCACCTGTTCGATGCCGTCGATGCGGGCGAGGACGTGCTGCCGATCATGCAACAGGTCGACGAACTCTACTTCCTCACCGAGGGGGTGCACAGGGTTGAAGGCGACCTCGATCACTTCGCCGGTCGCGACGAGCTTGTAGATGATGCCTTCCTCCGGGCCGGAATTCGGTCGGGCACCTGAAGTTGATAGAGCCGGTCGTGCTTCGGAGACAAAATTGACTGGAACGGTGGTGCAATAGAGCGCTAGCGTCGTCTTAAAATGGAGGGGCGTGCGATGGCCGTGACTCTTGGCAGATTTGTTGTTTTGGCCACAATGATTGTGGTTCCCGGCCTCTTCCTATCGAGCGCCAGCGCCCAGGAACGATGTGAGGCCAGCCAGATCCCGCCGGCCCCGCGCACGGTGCGTCCACTGAATGAGTTGCGGCAGATGCTCCGCGATCCGGCTCAGGGCGCTCAATACTGCCAGGCGATCGCCGAGCTCGACGTCATCGGGGACACCGGCAACGCGAGCGCCATCCTCCTGCTCGGCGATATCTTCGCCCAGAACAAGATCATCGATGTCGATGGCCCGCGTGCCACCGCCTACTACGAGGAAGCGCTCCGGCTTGGTGAGCAGCCGGCGCTACAGAGACTGGGCGATCTCTATCGGCAAGGCGTCGGTATGCCGGTCGATCTCGACCGTGCGATCACCTACTACGAGCGGCTGCTCGATAGCGGCGACACCACCGGCGCCATTCGCCTCGCGGACCTCTACATCGCCGGCAACGGAGCAATTGCCGCGAACCCTGCCAAGGCAGTCGCGTACTACGAACAGGCCGCCGCGGCCGGCAAGAACGAGGCGCTCGTAAAGCTCGGGCAGTTGTACCTTGATGGCACCGGCGTCACCGCCGATGCCGCCAAGGCCGTCCAGTACTTCGAAACCGCGTTCAACGCCGGAGACGCCGGCGCGGGGCTGCGGCTCGGCAACGTCTACATCGCCGGCCGCGATGCCATCCCCGCGGATGTCGCAAAGGCGCTGGCTTACTTCGAAGGAGCCGCGGCCAAGGGACAGCCGGCGGGCTTTCTCACGCTCGGCGAGATCTACCGCAACGGCAAATACGTGCCCAAGGACGAGTCGCGGGCGGCAGAATATTTCGAATCAGCGCTGGCCGCGGGCAACAATGCCGCGCTGGTGCGGCTTGGCGATATCAAGGCCGCCGCAGGTGATGCGGCCGGAGCCCTTGGCTACTACGATCGCGCGAAGGCCGCCGGCCAGCGCGACGCCTTGGTCCGTCTCGGCGACATTTTCAATGACGGCAAACTGGTGCCCGCCGATATCGACAAAGCCACGCGCTACTTTGACGAGGCCCTGGCGCAGGGCGATGCCGCCGGCGCATTGCGGCTTGGCGACCTGTACGCGTCCGGCAAGAGCGTGGTGGCCGACCCCGAGCGGGCGCGCGGCTACTATCTCAAGGCTCTCGAACTCAAGAATTTCGCCGGTGCCATGCGGCTGGCCGACATGGCGGGAGCCGCCGGTAACGCCGAAGATGCGCTCAAATACCTGAATGTGGCGCGAGACGGCGGCGATCGCGGCGCGCTCCTCCGGCTGGGGGATTTCTACCGCAACGGCAAGCTGGTGCCGCGCGACGATGCCAAGGCGGTCGAATACTACCAGGCAGCCTTCGACCAAGGGACAGCCGATGCCGCGATGCGGCTCGGCGAGGTCTATCTCGCGGGCCACGACACGGAGCGCGCGATAGCTAGTTTCACCGCGGCCATCGAACACGGCGTGATTGGCGGTCACGCCAAGATCGGCGACATCTACCGCGAAGGCGCCGGTGTTAAGCAGAACACCGACAAGGCCGTAGCCGAATATGAGGCTGGCCTGGCCGCTGGGGACGGCAACGCGGCGCTTCGGCTTGGTGATCTCTATCGCGACGGCCGGCTCGTCAAGGGCAGCGCCAAGCGGGCCATCGGTTTCTATGAGAAGGCGACCGAGGCCGGCATCGGCGCCGGCTGGACGCGCCTGGGCGACCTTTACAGCAGCGGCACCCTGGTCGCGCTCGACGCCAAGCAGGCCGTCGCCAGCTATGAGAAGGGGTTGGCCGCCGGCGATTCCGACGCCGCTATCCGGCTCGGCAATTTGTTCCTTGAGGGCAACATCGTCGGCGCCGATCCGGCGCGGGCGGCAACCTACTACGACAACGCGCTGGACCGCGTGCCGGACAAGGTGCTGATGCGCCTTGCAAGCATTTTCCGCGACGGCGTGCTGGTCGAACCGAGCCCGGCGCGCGCGGTCTTCCTCTATGACCGAGCCCTGAACGCCGGCCAGAAGGGCGCTGCCCTGGAGATTGCCGAGATCTATTTCCGCGGAGCGCTGCTGCCGCAGGACCTCGCCAAGGCGGAGTCCTACTACCTGCAGTCGCCCGATGGTGTGCCGCACAAGGCCCTGCTGGCGTTCGGCGACATGTATCGCGACGGTGCCGGTGTTGCCGTCGATGTCGACAAGGCAGCCAAATACTACAGGGCAGCGCGCAAGGTTGAGGCGGGCCGGGCCGGCATGCGGCTGGGCGACCTGCTGGCCACCACTGACCCGGTAGCGGCGGCCGACAACTATCAGCTCGCCGCCGATGCGGGTGAGCGCGACGCTTATCTGAAGCTGGCCGACATCTACCGGGACGGAAAGACGGGGCAGGTCGATGCGGAGAAGGCCTCCGCGCTCTACGAGGAGGCTCTGGCGCGCGGCGACGCAACCGCGGCCGCTCGGCTCGGCGACCTCTACTTCGATAGCGGACTGGTGCCGCAGGACGTCGCCAAGGCGGCGGACTTCTACAAGCAGTCGGCCGGCGGCGTTCCGGCCAAGGCACTGATTGCCGTAGCCGACATGCGCCTGGCCGAGGCGCCGGCAGAGGCTATTGCCTATTACGATGCCGCACTGCAGGCCGGCGACAAACTCGCTGCCGCTCGCTTGGGCGACGTCCACCTAAAGGGCAACGGCACGGCACGCGACATCGCTCGGGCATATGACGAGTTCGCCGCCGCCGGAGATCTCGCCGACCCGGCATCGCTGCTCGCCCTCGGCGATCTCTATCGCGATGGCGATGGAGTAGCAGTCAGCGCCGAGCGAAGCATCGCGCTTTACCAGCGCGCGCTCGCATCGGGATCACCCGACGCCGCCGCCCGCCTGGGCGACGTCTATTTTGACGGCGTTCTGCTGCCACAGGATATCGCGAAGGCCGCCGGATATTACGAGCAGACCGAGGCGGGCATCCCGGCCAAGGCGCTGATTGCGACCGCCGAGGCCAACCTGTCGGGGCTGATGGGCAGTCCCGATGTGCCGATGGCGACCGATCTCCTCGAGCGTGCCGTGGCTGATGGGCAGTTGGCCGCAGCCGTACGGCTGGGTGATCTCGATTTCGCGGCCGGAAATGCAGTCGGCGCCGCCGACCACTATGATCGGGCGCCAGCTTTGGTGCCGCCGCAGCGCCTGCTCGAACTCGGTGATGCACTGCTCACCGGCGAGGGGCGTGAAAGCGGCGGCAACCGCGCCGTGGCTTACTACCAGGCCGCACTGGAGGGCGGGGTGACAGCCGCGACCGACCGCCTCGGCAATCTCTATTTCGACGGCGAGTTGGTGGCCAAAGACGAGACCAAGGCGGCGAGGTATTTCCTCGACGCTCCTGGAGGCGTGCCGACCAAGGCGCTGCTTTCCGTTGGCGATCAGTTGCGCGACGGCAAGCTGGGCGCCCCGGACGGTGCGGCGGCACTCAAATACTACGAGGCCGCCCTTGCGGCCGGCGAGAACGCGGCCTTGGGGCGTCTTGGTGATCTCTACTTCGAAGGCAAGCTCGTCCCTGCCGACATGGCGAAGGCGGAAGCCTTCTACCTGAAATCGCCTGACGGTGTGCCGGCCAACGCCGCGCTGGCGTTTGGCGATCGCTATCGCGATGGCAACGGGGTGCCCGCGGATATCGACAAGGCCATTGCCTACTACCAGGCCTCCAGTGCCGGAGGAGAAACTGCGGCGGCCCTGCGCTTGGGTGACATCTATTTCGACGGCAAGCTGGTGGCCGCCGACATCGTCAAGGCCGGCGGCTATTACGACACCGCCACCGGTCAGCTCGGAGCCGATGTCCTGCTGCGCCTCGGCGACGGTTTCGCCGAGCAAGGTGCCGACGCCACCCGCATCGTGTCCTACTACGAGCAAGCGCTGGCCAAGGGCGATGCAGAGGCGGCCCGTCGCCTCGGCGATCTCTATTTCGAGGGCGGGCCGGTCCCTCGCGATCTCGGTGTGGCCGCTTCCTACTACGACCAGTTCGATGGCGATCTGGGACCGGATACTTACGCGGCGCTGGGCGATGCGTTCAGCCCCGGCAGCGCCTCGGCGGACAGCGCCAGGGCGGCCGACTATTTCGAGAAAGCCGCAGCGGCAGGTAATCACGGCGTTCTCGCGAAACTCGGCACCCTCTACCTCGGCGCACCAGGACTGGTGCCCGATTTGCCCAAAGCCGAGAGTCACTTCATTCAGGCGGCGATCGATGGCGATGCGACCCCGCTGTTCTCGCTTGCCATGGGCTATCTCGATGGCGCCATGGAAGGGCAGCCGCCCGACGCCGGTATCGCGTTGCTGCGCCGCGCCGCAGAGGCCGGCGTGCCTGACGCCTCGATGCGCCTGGCTGATGCTTTGCTCGCCGGACATGGCATAGCCCCCGATCCCGCTGCTGCCGTCTCGGTGCTGAAGGCCGCGGTCGACGCCGGTGACGTCGCGGCAGCGCGCCGCTTGATCGCGCTGTTGCTCGAGGGCTCCGACGGCGTCGCCCGCGATCCGTCGACGGCGCGCGTCATGTTGGCCAAGGTCGAGACCAAGCTCGATCCGCAGGATCATCTGTTCGAACAGATGCTGCTCGACGCCGCCAGCCGCAAGTCTCCCGCCGCCTACGCTGAGGCTGCCGAACGGTTCATGAAGCTCGATCTGCCAAGACGCGCCATGCTATTGCCGCGATTGCGCGGCCTAAGTGAGAACGCGTACGTTTTTGTCGTGCAGGAGCTGCTGCGGCAGCAGGGTCTCTTCGAGGGCACGCCTGATGGCATGCTGACCGGGGCAACCATCCGCGGCATTCGCGAACTGTGCGTGAGCAAGGGCAAGGCGAACGCCTGCGATGCAGGGCCGCTCGGTCCTGCTGCTGTTGAGGTCGTGGTCAGCACGTTGAAATGACGTCTGATAGGAAAGTTTGACCGGCGCAAATTAGCTAAAATGCGCCGGATACCTGAAAATGCCCGGAAATCCGGGAGCGTCATTGTGCCGCCGTGCCCAATGAGGGGATGGCGGAATGAAATCCAGATTGATGGTTGCAATAGCGCTCGTGATCGCCATGCTGGCGGGCACGGTGGAAGTTCAGGCAGCGGGCGCCCAGTCACCGCTCGGTTTCAAGATTTTCTGTATCAAGAACCCCGGTGAGTGCCAGCCTGGTGGCAAGTCCTCGGTACCGATGACCGACGCCACCATGCAGACGCTCAAGCGCGTCAATCTGTCGGTAAACAATGCCATCCGCCCCAAGAACGACAATCGGGGCAAGGACGTCTGGACGCTGAACGCCAGCAGCGGCGACTGCGAAGACTATGTTGTCACCAAGCGTTCCCGGCTGATCAAGCTAGGGCTGCCGCCTGGCGCGCTCCGCATCGCCTTTGCCAAGACCCGCTCGGGCGAGGGGCACGCGATCCTCATCGTCAAGACCAGCCAAGGCGACTTCGTGCTCGACAACCGCACCAACGCGGTCAAGCTCAAGGCCCAGGCCGGCCTGCGGATCATCTCCATGTCGGGCGCTAACCCGAAGTCGTGGACCGGCGCCTGATCCATCGGCTCTGCCGCAACGAGAAAAGGGCCCCGAGGGGCCCTTTGCCTTTTTCGCGAACCTCGTTGGTCGGCAGCTTAGCTATTGCTGGCCGGCTCGGGTATGGGGTTGATCGCCGACGTCGGTGAGAAATCGCAGCTGTCGATCTGCTGGCCGATCAGGATGTATTCGGCCTTGACGTCTGCATCGAGCACCTTGCCGGCCGCTGTCGAGATCGCCTCGGGCAATTCAGTCTCGGCAATCTTGCAGTCCGGATCGTCGCGGTACAGTTCCACCAGCTTTAGGATCAGTTCAGTGATCTGCGGGTCAGCCTCCGCCGAGGGGGCCCCGATTACGCCAAGAAAGTCGGCCACGGCCTTGATGCACTGGCCATCCCGGCTGTGGTCGTCCTCATACTGGAGATTGATGACGTCAGTACAGACCGTCATCACTTCATCTATGGTGCTGCTCTGGGCGAGGGCCGGAAGCGGCACGGCCACCGGGAGAGACAACACCAGCGCCGCCGCAGCTGTAATAAGCCATCTCATAGCGCTTTCCTTACACGGTACATTAATACCTCGTTAAGTAAGCGCCTCGCTCGGCGGAAAGTCAACAAATCTGGGCGCGCCGGGCAATCAGTTCGGGACAGGGTTAATCGCGGGGCCTTGGCGACGACCAATTACGGTCCCGGCCGCGGCCAGGCCAAGTTGTGCTGTCTCGGCTATAGAGCAAACAGAGACGGACCGCGGAGTATTTCTGCCCGGACCGCGGGCTCGACGACACGCCGGGGACGCTCCGCGATCTCACGACAACTGTCGTGGGGAAAAGCTGAACTGTTTTGTCTGATTATCCCAGTCGCCCCCGCGCGCGCCTCCGCCTGTCCGGTCGGGGCGACGTAAATCGTTCGTGATCACGCCAACCCTTGGCAAAACCTGGATGCTTGATGCGCCCGCGGCGGCTGGCCGGTCGGCTTTTTAGTGGCCGTTACAAGGCACTGATGTGATTACGTCCTTGCGCTTCTGGTTAATATATCGTTAAGTTCATATGGGTTGCGGAGCCTTAAGTACTGTGAGTGCGGACGGTTCTTCTGACGTCCGGGGTGCGAGGTGCCGCCCATGGCAGAGATATCATTTGGCCAAAATCCCCGACAGCCGCTGCGTCGGGATGCAACCTTCCAGATCGCTTCGGTACACCCAGCAAGGCCGCCCATCGTCACAAATCACAGCGGACTGCCGCTGCGGTGGCGCGACGGGATGCCGATCGTGGCGTCCTCGACGTTTGCTGGCCATTGTTATGCGGTGCTGAAGCGCGCCGTTGATATTGTAATGGCTATCGCAGCGATAGTAGTTCTCGCCCCGTTGCTGCTGGGCGTGGCGCTGGCGATAAGGCTGACGAGCCCGGGGCCCGTGCTGTTTCGGCAAATGCGCGCGGGGCGGAACGACACGCTGTTCCAACTCTACAAATTCAGAACCATGCGCGTAGACGTGTGCGATCACTCAGGTGTTGCGCAAACAGTGCTCGGCGATGAACGCGTCACACCGATAGGCCGGTGGCTGCGCTGCTCGAGCCTGGACGAGCTTCCTCAACTCTTCAACATCCTGCGGGGCGACATGTCGTTCGTCGGCCCGCGTCCGCACGTTGCCGGGCAGCTGGCCGGCGGCAGGCCGTACCGGGCGCTCGTCGCCTACTACGATATGCGGCGCAGCGTTCGACCCGGGTTGACCGGCTGGGCGCAGGCGAATGGGCTGCGAGGGCCGACCGACGATCCGACCAAGGCGCGCGAACGCGTCGAGCACGACATGGCCTACATCCAGAATGCCTCCCTCCTGCTGGATTTCCGGATCATCTTCCTCACCGCCCGAGACGAGTTCATTTCGGGCAGCGGCAACTAGGCCTCGACCAGGTTAGGCGTCAATCAGCCGAACCAGTCGCGCCCGCTGGCGAGTGAGCCAGCGGAGAGCGGCGTATCGCCGTGGAGCCCGGTACTGGAACAGGGCCCGCTGCACCGCGGCCGCAACACGTGGATCGACCGCCGGACGATCGGCGAGATAGGCCTCGAACCACTCAAGGAAATAGCGGCGGACCTGATGGTAGGTCGGCCCCGTGCCAAGCGTTGCGATGATCGAATTCGGATGCTGCCGATAATCGAGCCATACCTCGCCGGCGAAGTAGACCGGTGCTGCCAGGTAGAGCTTGGCGAGGAAGGCCTGGTCCTCATAGAGGTGATAGGGGCGGCGGAAATGTTCTTCGAAGCCGCCCAGTTCCAGCACCAGCGAACGCCGGAGCAGCAGATCGGACGGGCAGGGGGCGTCGGCCCCCCCGAGCGGATAGGTGAGGAGCGAAGGGTCAGGGGGCTGCACTGGCACGTCCTGCCACGGACCGGACGGGACGATCCGATCATCGCCGCCGGCCCACGAACTCCAGTACCGGGTGGCCCCGCAGACCATTCCCAGTTCCGGATGCAGGGCGAATATCGCCAGCTGCTCGTCCAGCTTATCCGGTGCCCAGACATCATCGGCGTCGAGCAGGGCTATGAAGTCTCCGGTTGAGGCACGGATCCCGACATTCCGTGACGCACTGAGACCCAGGTTCACGTGTCCGGCGTGTTCTAGGTAGCTTAGCCGGGGATCAACCGCTGCATAGTCCTTCGCGATCTTTGAACTACCGTCGGTCGAACCGTCATCGACCAGAAACAGCTCGAAATCCTTCATCGTCTGGGCCAGCACGCTGTCGATTGCGGCCGGCAGGAACTCGGCGCCATTGAGAAAACAGATGACGACGCTGACGATCGGACCGCTCATGGCCTTACCTCAAGGCCATCGATGAACCGCAGCAAATCCTCGCCTGACTGGTTGGGCACCGCGACACGTGGCAACAGCATCTGGTCGTCCCGGCGTCGTATCGCCGCCCTCCGGGTCGTACACGCCCATGCGAACCCGGCACCGCGCGCCAGGCCGGCGACCGCGGCGTTGCAATCGCCATACGGGTAGGAGAGGCCCACGACCTCCGCTTCGGCGATCGCCTCCACGGCTCTCTTGCCTTCAGCGATCTCCGCCCGCGCCCCGTCGAGCCCGATGCTGGCGAGCGGCCGGTGCGTAGACGTGTGCGCCCCCAGGTTGATCAAGCCGCTCTCCGTGCAGCGCCGAAGCGCCGCGGCGGTTGCGGGAAGGTCCTCCGGCGGCGCTGGGGCCGCGGCACTTTGCTCCCCCATGGCATCGAGTGCCGCCTCGATCTGCGGCAGCGCAAGCAGCCTCAGCGACTCCCAGAGTTCGCGGAATACGCGCTGCCGGCTCGTCACCGGGGGATCCCAGCCGCGCCACGGCGTTGCATCTGCCAGCTCGTCGTCGCCGCCGAAGCCGACATTGCGATCCAGCATCGGCAGGTCCCATTGCCCAGGCCCGGGATGCAGCAGCACAAGCCGGGCCAGTTCGTCCCACCAGAACTCGCGCTCGCGTCCCACATATGAGGTGGCAATGAACCACGTGGCCGGCGCCTCGTGCGCTGCGAGGATGGGTGCCGCGGTGGCGACATTGTCGGCATAGCCGTCGTCGAAGGTTATGCCGATGGCGTCGCGGGGCAGGGCGCCGGCCAGCTGTCGCGCGGCAAAGTCGGCCATCGGCAGCAGCGTGCGCCGGTCGGCAAGTGCTTCGATCTGGCTTGCGAAGTTGTCGGCGGAAACTGCTATCTCCCACGGATCGACGGCCGGCGTGGCCACCCGGTGGTACATGAGAATGACCGGTTCGGATCGCCCGCGAAATCGATCGAGAATGCTCAGCATGATCGCTTCATGCCTTCCGCGCCCGCAGCGTCACGATCACTGGGTAGGCGCGGGCATCGTCGGCGTCGAGCTTTGCGGTATCCAGCTCCTCCACCACCAGCCCCTGCAGGTAGGTGGTTGCCGCATAGACATTGCCGTGCGCCTCGATCGCGATCTGGTCCTCGCCGAAGACCGGCCCGAACAGCCGGTGCATGGCGGCGGGGGTGATCATCCAGAACCAGCCCCGAACTCCCCATTCGCCCCGATCGACCTGGCTGATGCCGGGCACGGTGGCGAGCAGCACGCCGCCGGGCGCGAGCGCGGCATACAGGTTGCGCACGGTCGTATCGAGATCGAAGATCAGCTGCAGCGTCTGGGTAAGGACGATGCAGTCGAAGCTATCAGCGGGTAGCGTGCCGGCGACGCTGATGTCCCCCACGATGGTCGCGCGGGGGTTGCCGGCATGGACGTGCAGAATGTCCTGCCGAACGACATTGGCACCGCCATACCGCCTTGAATACGTGTCTTCGCCAATCTCCAGCACGCGGCCGCGTACATCCTGTCGGCTGCGCTCCAGAAAGCCCTCGATATAGTACCGGTCGACCGGCGTCCCGCGGCCCCATCCGAAGTCGCCGTGTACCGGCACGGTCTGGTCGAGGTCACCCAGCCGGACGGTGCCAACCGGCCTTCCGCCGCGAACGAGACGCCGCGCCCGATTGAGCGCCGATGCCGACAAGAGGGCCTTGAGCCCGCGTCGCACCACTTGCTTAGGCGCGATGGCAAGGCTGTCCCCGAGCTTCGAAAGTCGTTCGCCAAAACTCCGCCCAGGTTCCGCCGCCTGCTTCAGCGCGACGCCGGCATAGTAGCGCTTCCAGGCTGCCTTGCCCTCAGCGGCTCCGGCGTCACCGGAATATCGGTCGAGCACCCTCAATGTGGTGGCAAGCATACGCCGGGGATCGCCGGACATGTTGCCGCCGTGCCAGCGATACTCGGCGACCGGCTGTGAATAGCTCACGATCGGGTGGAGGCCGGTGAGCTTGAGATAGACGTCGTAATCCTCGCAGAGCCGCAGGCCCGCGTCATAGCCGCCTGCCGCTCGCAGCATCCGGGTCCGGTACAGCACCGTTGCGTGCATAGCGATGGGGTTGCCGCGCAAAAGAGTTTGGTGGGGATGCTCGCCCGGCGGTGAGTAAAGGTCATCCGAGATGGGCGCGCCGGTCGCGTCGATCCGGCGAAATCCACCATATGCGAACACGGCGTCGGCATTCTGCGCCAGCGCCCGTGAGCCGGCCTCGAGCGCCTGCGGCAGCAGCCGATCGTCGGCATCGAGAAAGCAGATGAACTCGGTATCGGCCGCTGCGAGACCCGTGTTGCGGGCTGACGCCAGACCCTGGTTGGCCTGCCGGATAATCCGCGCTTGCGGGTAGCCGGCCACCACCTGTTCCGGGTGATCGTCGGAACCATCGTCCACCACGATGATGGCCGATGCAGCAGCTGTCTGGTCGATCACGCTCTGGATGGCATCGCCGAGAAAGTGCGCATGGTTGTAGGTGTTAATAACCACGGTCACCCCGGCCGAACCGGGCCGTGCCGCGACATCACTCCGATCGGTATGCGAGTCCATCGGCTTGCGTCACTCCGTCGGGACTGTCCGCATGTTTATAGAAATACCTCAGACCATCAAAGTAACCACGCAGTTCATCCTTAAACACGACATCGTCAGGCCTGGGGATGCGGAGGACTATGCGGGTCGCGCGGCGGGCGTACAAATAGGGCATCCGCAGGAATAGCCGCCGCAGGTTGCCCCAATGACCGAAGCGCTGGAACTGGATGAGCAGCGAAACGACGTAGCCCTGCACATAGTCGTGGATCTGCCCGCGCAGCGCCGACATCTCGCTGCGATGGCGATGGTAGGAAACGATGCCGGGTTCGTATCGGCAGGTCCCGCCGGCGGCGATGATGCGATACCACATTTCGGAATCGTCACTGCATCCCGATGCTCCAGCGCCGAGACGCAGGTCGAACATCCCGAGCCGGGCAAACACCGACCGTCGGAACGCCATGCTCGCGCCCGCCCCGATGTCGGAAGCCGGGCAGCCGAGCATGCTGTTGCGAGTCATGAACTCCGGACCGTAGTCGATACGCGCAAAGCCTCGCCCGAACGGCCACTTGAACTCGAACAGCCGCTGCGCCTCGGTTCTGAGTTCGATCGGCAGCACCAGGCCGGTCACCGCCTCGATCTCCGGTGCGTCGAAGGCCAGGGCCATCCGCTCCGTCCAGGCGGCATGCAGGGCCACGTCGTCGTCACAGAAGGCAACGAGGTCCGAGGTGGCGGCGCGCAACCCGGCGTTGCGCGCATAGTCGAGCCCCTTGCGCGGTTCGTGCACATACCGCACCCCGGGATTGGTCTCGACGACAGCTCGGGCCGAGCCGGTAGAACTGTTGTCGATGACGATGATCTCGTCCGCCGCTCGAGACTGGCCGCGGAACGATGCGAGGCACCTCGCCAGATCATCCGGGCGATCACGGGTCGGGATCAGGACGGACAGGCTGAGCGGTTCCCCGGCGCCCTTCGACACGCCGGCAGCGGGTACCGCTATGCCCAATCCGCGCGCGATGATCGCCCGCTGATCCGGCATCGTCGGCACCGGGGCGACGATCCACTGGCCGACCGGACGATTGTCTTTCCAATAGACGATAAACGCGCCGGCGCCAGCGACGTGCTGCACATCCTGCCGGGTTAAGGACGTTTCCAGATCGACATGCACGATTGGCCATTGCACAGGTGCTGATGTTGACTGGTCTGCCATTTGGTCCATTCTTAGTCGGCACGCAGGTCAGGGTAGCGGCTTGCCGCGAGTGTTGAAAGCTCGACTGGGGATACTCTTGCTGCGCAAGTTAATATCTGCCGTGCTCGTTTCGCCGGAAAGCCCGCTCTTCCCCCTGGCTGTCCGTTTCGCCTGGACCATCCCGGTAGTGGCAATCCTCGTTTCGCTGGCTGGTGCGCTCGAAGGCCTGAGCATCGGCCTGCTGATGCCATTGCTCGAAACGCTGGGCGGCAGCGGATCGGCCAGTGGGCTCGGCTTCCTGGCCGGCGTCGGCGACTGGTTTCCCGCCGAGTATCGGCTAGTCGGCCTGTCCCTGCTCATCCTTGTCGGCATCGTTCTCAAGGGCGTGTTGGGCATAGCCAGCGCCGTATTCGTCCACTGGGTCGACGGCCAGGCGAGCCACGCCATCCGCACGCAACTGGCCGAGCGGCTCGTCAATGTCGGGTACCCGTTTCTGCTTCGGGCCGACTCCATTCGCCTGTTGAACATCATCTCAACCGAGTCGTGGCGTGCATCCGACGCGATCCAACTGATGTTCCGGGCCATTTCCAGCGCCGTCACCATCGCGGTGTTCCTGTTGTTCGTCGGGCTGGTGCAGTGGCAGTTGTTCGTCGTGGCGCTGGTCGGCGTTTTGCTCATCCGCCTGTTGCAGACGCTGGCGACAAGGAACGTGAATGTCATCGGCGCCAAGGTGAGCGCGGCTAACCTCGGTCTCGGCGACCGCATGATCGCGCTGTGCCTTGGCATTCCGCGGCTCGTTCGCCTGTTCGGCCGCGAGCGCGAGGAGCAGGAGCGCTTCGATGCCGCGTCCAACGACGTGCGGCGCACCATGCTGGACGCATCCATCGCGACATCGATGGTAGGCCCTGCCTTCGAGGTGCTCTATGCCCTGCTGTTCCTGGGTATCTTCATCGTCGCCCACTGGCTTGGCGTAGCACTGAGCACGCTGATCGTCTTCCTGCTGCTGATGTATCGCATGCAGCCGCACATCCGCGACCTCAGCACGGCTGGCGTCGAGATCGCCACCCGGCGCAGTTCCATCGCCGAGGTCGAGTGGCTGTTGGATGCATCGCGCGCCGAACCGCTGCCTGGTGGCACCGGGCCATATCCTGGGCTTCGCGATCGCATCAGCTTCGAACAGGTCAGCTTCGGCTATGATGTCTCCAGCGATCGCGACGCCGCGCTGCGTGAGGTGAGTTTCGCCATCCGAGCCAACCGAAGTACAGCGTTGGTGGGGCGCTCCGGCTCCGGCAAGTCGACGATCGTCAACTTGCTGGCGAGGCTCATCGAACCGACTGGCGGGCGCATAAGCATCGACGGCGTCCCGCTGTCGACGATCGAACCGACCGCCATGCGCGCTCGCATGGCGATCGCCGGGCAGGATGCCGAACTCTTCAACGGCACGATCGCTGAGAACATCCGCTACGGCACTCCGGAAGCAAGTGAGGCTGAGATCGTCGACGCTGCCATGCGTGCCGATGCGCACGGCTTCATCTCCGCCTTGCCGCTGGGCTACGCTACCGAACTGCAAGGCCCCGGTTTTGGCCTCTCGGGTGGGCAGCGGCAGCGCATCGGTCTGGCCCGCGCGCTCCTGCGAGATCCCGACGTTCTGATCCTCGACGAAGCGACGAGTGCTGTGGATGTGGTTTCGGAGCGGGCGATCATGGACCTCGTCAGCAACAGGCGCCCGGGACAGACGCTGATTGTCATCAGCCACCGCGAGTCAACCGTCGCCTACTGCGAGGATTGCATTGTGCTCGAGGCAGGCGCGGTCCTCGAGGCGAGGCCGACAGACGAGATCTCACCAAAACTGGTTCGCAAGGCGATCGAGGAGATCGGCGCGGCCCTCAGCGAGGCGGAAGCGTCAGTCGACCGGTTGTGAGCGTCGAAGCCACCTGGCAACCCGGGACCGGGCGATCCGCCGCCGCAAGCTGGCGGGCGTATCATTCCGCTTGATCTCGAATCGTGGAAGGGCGAAGCGATCCTCGCCCGATCGCGCCAATCCGTCGTGGAGGGCAAAGGCCAGCTCGTATCCCGCAGCGGCTGTAGCCGCCCGAACGCGCTGGTCGTGCTCTCCAAACGTGTAGCCGAAGAACCGGATCGGGCCGAGCCCAAGGGCCTCCAGGTCACGCCGGCTGCCGGCGATTTCGTCGTCCAAACCGGCATCGGTGAGGCGCGGCAGCTCCGGGTGCGTACGGCTGTGGCCACCGATCTCGATCCCGCCGTCGCGAATTCGCTTGAGCCCTTCGAGATCGAGCAGCGGCATCGGTCGCCCGCCCTTTGCAACGTCCCAGGAGTTACCGCCACCGATCTCTCCCGAGACGACAAAGGCAACTGCCGGGATGGAGCGCGCGCGCAGGATCGGCAGCGCCACGTCGAGCAGGTCGGTGTAGCAATCATCGAACGTAACCAGCACGGGCTTGGTGGGCAGCGGGGCGTTGTCGGTCATGTACCGGAGCAACTGCTCGCCACTGATGAAGCTGTGCCCCGACGCCAGCAGCGCGTCGAGCTGCGCCGCCATTAGCTCGGGAGGCAAGCCATACGGGGCGAGGAACCCCGCGTCCGACAGGTCGGCGATGGCGTGAAAACACATCACGACGACCGGCTGCGGCTTCGGCATCCCGCCGGCGCGGGCGACGCCCCGCCAGTACTGCATGTCGCGAACATTGTAGAACAGCTTCGCCCACCTGCTGTCCCTGCCACCTCTCGAAAAGCCGTAATAGGCAAGCTGCGTGAGGGCCGCCGCGATCGGTGCCGTCAGTCGCGGGAACCGTGCCATCGGCTGCCAGTATCGGCGCGCCCGGCGGCTGTCGGCGCCGTTCAGCTTGAAGAGCTCCAGTCCGCGATCGGGGTGCTTACGCGAGAAAATGACGTCGGCCTCGCCTGCGTCCCGCCATTGCTTCATATATTGCCTGGGCCCGACAACATAGTTCTGCCAGGTGATCGCCGAGGCATTGAAGACGACCCTTGCCTGCCGCTGCAGCAGGCGATAGCCGAGGTCGATATCCTCGTTGCCGAAACTGCCCCCCTCGGTGAACTTCCCATCGAAGCCATTCAGCTCTTCGAACAATGCGCGGGGCAGGGAAATCTGCCCGGTGAGCATATCGTGAAGCGTCAGCGGACCGCCGGTCTCCAGCCGGGCTTTCCGCTCCTCCGTCCACTCGGCAACGCCGCGTGCGATCAGCGTGTCGGGGGCCCGCGGATGCAACGGCATGTGCCCCAGCACCACGTCGGCTCCAGCCTGATGTGAGCGCCCGTGCTCCGCCAGCAACTGCGGGTGCGCCTCCATGTCGTCATCGATGAACAGCAGATATCGGCCGCGTGCCAGTCGCGCGCCGTGGTTGCGCGCACTGCTCGCGCCGGCGTTCGGCTGCTCCACCACGCTGAACGGAAAGGGCACGCTGAGCGCCCTCAGTGCCGCGGCGCTGCCGTCGGTCGAACCATCCACAACCACGATGCATTCGAAGCTGATGCCGCCCTCTTGCGCGGCCAGCGACTGTACGAGGGCGACCACTAGGTCGCGCCGCTGAAACGTCGGCACAACGACGCTGAACTCCGGCGCAGCCATCCCGTCTACTTGAACCCGATGGGCTTGAGAACCTTGATCACCCAACGATAACGAGCCTCATTCTGAACCTGGGTCAGCGCTTCCTGCCGGTATTCAGCCGCCAGCCCCCGCCAGATGGTGTCGGATCGCGCCGTGGTGAGGCCGGAGAACATCGAGACGATGATCGCCCCGTCCTCCGCCAGCCAGCGGGACCAGTGGCGCACCACAGCCAGCGGATCATCGAAATACTCGAGCACCTCGTTGAAGACGATCAGATCGTAAGTCCCGGGAGGTTCGAATGTCGCGGCGTCGGCTGCGACGAAACTGTTCCGCTCGTCCTGCCGCGGCGCCATGCGAGCGATCGCCTCTTCCGAAATGTCGATGCCCAGGTAGCTGCCGACCTTGGTGTGATCGAGTCGGTCGTGCAGGATCCCGTCCCCCGCGCCGACCTCGGCGATGCTGCCGCCGGGTTTCAGAAAGTGGCAGTAGCCGACGACCACGCTGAAGCGTGACAGTTCGCCGATGCCTCTGAGATATTCCCAAGTCCCTCCGGCGTACTGCTCGTCCAGGTGCGCCTTGCCGCCTGACATCGGCCGGTAGGGGGCGACTCGCGACAATTGCCGGGCGGCCGCGTTCGCCATGTCGGTTGCCATTGTCTGCAGTCTGCTTCGTAGCCGCGTCAACGCTGTTACTCCTGCAGGATAATTGATCGATCGCCAGTGTATCCAGAAGCTTCAGCGGCCCGCTGTCGAATGACGACCGCTCCGCCGTTAAGGTTATCACCTACATCAATGCAACGAAGCGAATTTTGGCGTATTGTTGAAGATGACGGGCCTTGGGACATTGTGAACAGTCAGCGCGCAGCAAGGGGGTGGCAGGGCGCGCTGGCGGTAGTGACGACACATTGACTCGGTTTGCTCACGGCCACCGTCGCTGGAGCATGGGACTTGAAGGTAGCCATCGTTCACGATTGGCTCGTAGTGGAAGGCGGCGCCGAACGCGTCCTAGCCGAGATACTCGCCCTGTTTCCCGAAGCGGATCTGTTCTCCGTCGTCGACTTCCTTCCCAAAGAAAATCGCGCATTCCTGGGCGGACGGACCCCGCGTACCACCTTCGCCCAGAAGCTGCCGTTCGTGCGCCGCCACTATCGCAAGTATCTGGGGCTGATGCCGCTGGCGATCGAACAGCTCGATCTTTCACCCTACGACCTGGTCATCAGTTCTTCCTACGCGGTAGCCAAAGGCGCCATCACCGGGCCGGCGCAGATTCACGTCTGCTACCTGCATAGTGCTGCACGCTACGCCTGGGACCTGCAGGCCACCTACCTGCATGAGGCCAAGCTCGAGCATGGTCCGTTGAGCTGGTTCGCCCGCTGGCTGCTCCACAAGTTCCGCATCTGGGATGTCCGTACGGCCAGCGGGGTCGATCACTTTGTCACCAATTCGCGCTTCGTCGCCGGCCGCGCGCGCAAGTTCTACGGGCGCGAAGCCGTGGTGGTGCATCCGCCGGTCGACGTGACGGCCTTTACCCTCGGCGACGCACACGAGGATTTCTATCTCACCACCTCGCGACTGGTGCCCTACAAACGTGTGCCCCTGGTCGTCGAGGCATTCGCAGCAATGCCGGAGCGCCGCCTGGTCGTGATCGGCGACGGCCCCGAAATGCCGAGAGTCCGTGCCGCGGCGGCGCCGAACGTCACTGTTCTCGGCTATCAGGATCGCGACACCGTCATCGACTACATGCGCCGCGCCAGGGCCTTCGTGTTCGCGGCGGAGGAGGATTTCGGGATTACCCCCCTCGAGGCTCAGGCGGCCGGCACCCCGGTGATCGCCTACGGCCGCGGCGGCTCGCTCGAAACCATCGTCGTCAAGCCGCAAAATCGGACGGGCGTGTTCTTCCACGAGCAATCGGCCGCGGCGATCGCGGCCGCAGTGGCCGAGTTCGAGGGCCTCTCCTCAACCATCTCACCCGCCGCGTGCCGGGAGAATGCGCTTCGCTTCTCGTCGGATCGCTTCCGCGAGGCTTTCATGGACGAGGTTCAATACGCGCTCAACAGGCGACACAGGACGGCGGCGCGGCACCCCTCGTCGAAGACGGCACAGCGGTGACCGAGGTGCAGTCGCACATCAGGAGGCTGACTGGGATGCTCAGTCCGCGCACCTGGGCGGGGCTGGCTTCGGTGTCGATCTGGCAGGCTGCAAACTACCTGCTGCCGCTGCTGACCTTCCCCTATCTGGCGCGCGTCCTGGGGGTGCAGGGCTTTGGCTATCTGGGGGTGGCACTCGCCGTGGCGGCCTTCGCCGGGGTGATTGTCGACTGGGGCTTTGCGTACACCGCCTCCCGCGCCATTGCCCAGCAGCGACAGGTCGCAGGCGCGGCCAACAGGATAATCTGGGCGACAACCGCCGCGAAGGTGGGGCTCGCCCTGCCGACCATGGCCGCGGTCATTGCGGGAACCACGTTTCTGGTCGCCGACCCGGTGCTCCGGCTGACCATCATCGCATCGAGCTTGGGCGTCGTCGGGTCGGTCCTGTCGTTGGAGTGGGCGCTGCGCGGCAGCGAGTCCTTTCGCGAGTTCATGTCGGCATCCGTCCTCGGGAGGCTCGTCATTGTGCCGCTGGTCTACCTCTTGGTGCACCAGCAATCTGACGTCTGGATCGCGGCGGGGTTGACCAGCCTCGGCTCGTTCATCGTTGCCGCCCTGACGATAAACGCTGCCCTGCGCCGGGGACTGCTGCAACGTCCTCGACTGTCCCTTGAAGCTACCGTCTCGCAGTTGGCCGAGGGCAGCTTCATGTTCATCTCGGCGATCCTCACCAACGTTTACTCGAGCGGATTGTCGCTGATCCTCGTGCTCACCTCGGGCACCCACCAGGCCGGGTTGTATTCCGGGGCGGATCGGACGAAGTGGCCGTTTATCAGCCTCCTAAACCCGATCATCATGGTTGCCTATCCCAAGATGAACGCACTGGTCGGTGAAGCCGCGGAGGATGCGCGACGCACGGCGATTTCCCTGCTGAAGCTGCACGCCGCGGTCGGCGCGGGCATCGCGGTCTGCCTGTTCATCTTTGCGCCGCTCGTCGTCGCGATCCTGCTCGGTGATGCCTTCGGCGACACGGTGCCGGTGCTTCGGATCCTCTCCGGTGTCATCGTCCTTAGCGCTCTCAACTCCGCCATGGGCAAGCTGATCATGCTGCCGTTCGGGCTGAACCGGCAGTTCACGCTCTGTATCTTCGCCGGCGCCGCAACGGCTGCAATAGCTGCCCCGCCACTCTGCCTCCTCTACGGGGCGCTGGGCGCTGCAGTGACCATCAATCTGGCTGAGGCCGCGATGGCGATCAGCTTCTTTTTCACGTTGCGCGCGCAGCTCAACTGGTTCTTTCCGAGCCGGAGGCGGCTATGAATGTAGTTCGTCAGGTGTCGCCGATGAGAAAACGACGGACGCAGGCTCTGACCGCACCGGAGCGCATGACGATTTCCGTCGTCGTGCCCACCTATATGCGCGTCGACGACCTGAGCCGATGCATCGCCGCCCTCGACAGCCAGTTGCGGGTGCCTGACGAAGTCATCGTCGTCTGGCGCGCCGGCGATGAGGAGACTGAGCGGCTGCTCGCCGAGCGGACCGGAGGCAGAACCCGCATCCGCGGCGTCTGTGTTGATGAGCCCGGCCAGGTGGCGGCCCTGAACGTCGGCCTGCAGGCCGCCGCCGGCGACATCGTAGCCTTTACCGACGACGACGCGGCGCCCTTTCTAGACTGGCTCTTGCGGATCGAGCAGCATTTCAAGGCAGACGGTCGATTGGGTGGGGTAGGGGGGCGCGACTATTGGGATGGCGTTCATCGCAAGGGTAACCACCCTGTCGTTGGCCGGGTGCAGTGGTTCGGCCGGTGCATCGGATTCCATCACGAGGGTGTCGGTGAGCCGAGAAACGTCGAAATTCTCAAGGGAGCCAACATGAGCTTCCGCCGCGGCGCCATCTCAAACGGCTTCGACCGGCGGCTTCGCGGCGATGGGGCCCAGGTCGCCAACGACCTCAAGCTTGCGCTCGAGGTGAGAAAGCAGGGTTGGACGCTCGTCTACGACCCCAACGTTGCCGTCGACCACTATCTTGCGGTGCGGCACGACGACGACAAGCGCACATACCGGACTCCCGCCGCCCAGACCAACGCCTCCCACAATCAGGCGCTTGCGCTGCTGGACTACCTTTCGCTCTGGCAGGTGCCTGTCTATCTGGCCTGGACCGTGGCGATTGGCTCTCGGGAGGTCCCTGGTATCGCGCAGGTGATCCGTCTCAAGCTCAGCGGCGTAGACCGCGTCGGCAGCATCTATTGGGCCTCGCTGCGCGGCACGCTGGCCGGCATCCGAACATGGTTGCGGCGATGACCGATATCCCCGCACAGCGACGCAGCCTCGGGGACGTCATCACCCCGCCGACGCTGCTGCAGATCGGGGTTCTGCTGATCTGCCTCGCCGCACTGCTAACAGGGCAGGCGCGGCTCCTCTACTATGCTTTCACGCCAATGTGCCTGATGGCGGGCTTCGTCCTGTTCCAGCGCTATCCGGCGCACTACGTCCATTTCACCATGTGGCTTTGGATGCTGGCGCCCTTCGTTCGACGCCTGGTGGACTGGCAGACGGAGTACAGCACCCTCAATCCGGTACTGCTCGCCCCGCTGCTGGTGAGCAGCTTGTCATTCCTGACGGTGATCAGGATTTCCCGCCACCTGCACGAGAACCGCTACTACCCCTTCAGCCTCTTCCTGCTGATGATGATATTCGCCCTGCTCGTCGGCATCATGGCATCGGGACCATTCGCTGCGGGATACAGCTTCCTGGCCTGGCTGGCGCCGCTTTCGGTCGCCTTTTACATCCTGTCGCAGCCTGCCCACGCCGCGAATTTCGGCAGGGCCATGTTCGGATCGCTCGCGTTTGCCGGTTTGTTTGTGGGCGCCTACGGGCTCTACCAATACTACTTCGCCCCCGAATGGGACACATTCTGGATGATCAACGCCGACATGTTGTCGGTCGGCTATCCGAAACCGGGCGAGATACGCGTTTTTGCCACTCTGAATTCCCCCGGCCCACTGGCCATCTTCATGGCGGCATCTCTCATCGTCCTGGCGGCGAACAGCGGCGTGCTGCGCTGGGTGGCGGCTCTGCCTGCAGCAGGCACGCTGGTGCTTTCGCTGGTCCGCGCTGGGTGGGGCGGCCTGGTGGTCGGGCTGGTCGCCATGCTGCTGATGGGGCCACCCCGTTTGAAAGCGCGTTGGCTGCTTTCCATCCTGTTGGCCGGTGTCGTTGTTGTCCCGGTACTGGCCATCCTGCCGTTTTCCGACACAGTAGCGGAGCGTTTCGAGACGTTCGCCAGCCTTGAAGACGACACGAGCTTGAGAGTCCGTGCCGACTTCATCGATGGCCTGCTGAACGCCACCTTCACGAACCCGATCGGCCGTGGGATGGGCGCGACAGGTGCCGGCACGCGACTGACCAACCAGTCCGGCAGCCTGGGGGAATACGGCATCTTCGACAGCGGCGTGCTGGATATCTTCTTCACTTTTGGCTGGGGCAGTTTCATCGTGATCGCAGCGCTGGTGATGATTTTCAATCGCGCTGTTCGCAACGGCAGGCGCAGCATCGAGGGCAGTGCGGCAGCCTCCGTCGCCATCGCGACGCTGTCGCTGCAGCCCTTCACGAATATGTTGCTTCAGGGCCCGGGCATGCTCATCCTACCCTTCTTCGCTCTTGCCATCGTGCTGGGTGAAAGCAACTCGGAACAGGCGCGCGAACGTCCACCGGAGGAGCTGATGCGGTGAAGATCGCGATCGTTACACACCGGTTCGCGCGAAACGACGGCCAGGGCCGCGTCAACTACGAAACCGCCTTGCGCTCCGCCGAGCTAGGTCACGAACTCTACCTTGTCGCCGCATATGTGGCGCCCGAACTGCTCAAATACCCCCATGTGCGCTGGGTGAAGATTTCGTACGGCGTCATGCCGAGCAGCCTGATCCGCTATCAGGTCTTTGCCTTTCGAAGCTGGCTTTGGCTTCGCGCCAACCGCTCCTGGCTGGACATCGTGCACGTGAACGGCGCAATCACCTGGGCTCGCGGTGATCTGAACTCCGTCCACTTCGTTCACAGTGGCTGGCGCCAATCCGACCACTTCTCCAACTCACCGGGCTGGCGGGGCACCTACCAAGGCCTGTTCGGCTGGTTCAATGCTCTCGCCGAGCGACGTTCCTTCCTCGATGCCACGCAGATCGTCGCAGTGTCGCCCCATCTGGCCAGAGAAATTGCCGATCTCAGCATCGAGCCTGGTCGCATAGAGGTCGTGCAGAACGGCATCGACGCAGCCGAGTTTTCACCAGGGGTGGGCGATCGGGCCCGGTTTGGCCTGCCTGCCGCAGGTGTCATGGCGGCTTTCGTTGGTGACTTGATGACCGAGCGCAAGAACCTCGACACCGTGTTGAGCGCGGTAGCGGGTGTGCCCGATCTCCATCTGGTGGTCGCCGGAACTTCTGATGGCAGCCGCTTTCCCGCCCTGGCCAAGCGGCTCGGCATCGCCGACCGGGTCCATTTCGTCGGCATGGTCAAGGATATGCCACTGCTGTTGCGCTCGGTGGATTTCCTCGTCTTCCCGTCGCGATACGAACCGTGGGGCATGGTCGTGCCCGAGGCCATGGCTGCCGGTTTGCCGGTGATCACCACGCGGTCGACCGGAGCCAGCGAAATCGTCGCTGAGGACGCGGGCTTCGTTCTCGATGATCCCGACGACGTGCATGTGTTGGCAGCGGTCATCCGCCAGGTCGCGTCCGACGCTGCGCTACGCGCCGCGGCAGGCCTGCGGGCGCGCGAGATCGTGCAGCCCATGTCCTGGGGGAGGATGGCCGATCAATATGTGGCCCTCTATGCGAGCCTGTTGGCCCGGCGACAGACGCGTGTCGGATCACGCAATTGAGGACCCTCCAGATTGGTCTGGATTGGTTCCCCGAGCGCGCCGGCGGCTTGTCGCGCTATTTCTACGAGTTGGTCGCGGCCGCCCCTTCCGTCGGTCTTGATGTCCGCGGCCTCGTGACCGGCTCTGCCAATATCGCCGCCTCTACCGCCGGCAAGGTCACCGCTTTTGCGGCGAGTACTGCTCCCATGCCTCAGCGGTTGCTGGCCGCTCGCACGGCCATCGGCGGGGCTCTTTCCAGCTTCGACCCGCAGGTCGTTGGCTCGCATTTCGCGCTTTACACCCGAGCGGCCCTCGATCGGATCGACCGCCCGCTGGTCGCCCACTTTCACGGACCGTGGGCGCTGGAGGTGGCGACCGAGCGGCGGCAGCGGACGTCGGTCATGCGTCAGTGGATAGAGGCGAGCACTTATCGCCGGGCCGACTTGTGTGTTGTCCTGTCTACCGCATTTGGCCGGGTGCTGAGCGAGTCATACGGCGTCGCGCCGGACCGCATCCAGGTGATCCCTGGCGGCCTCGATGCCGAGCGCTTCCGTCAGCCGGTCGGCCGCGCCGAGGCACGCCAACGGCTCGGCTGGCCCGCCGATCGCCGAATTGTCTTCGCTGTACGGCGGCTGGTGCGGCGCATGGGGCTGGAGTCGGCGATTGCCGCGATCGCGCGGATCAAGACCACCCACCCGGACGTACTGCTGATCATCGGCGGGCGAGGCCCGCTGCAGGCCGAACTCGCCAAGGCGATCGAGGACGGCCAATTGGGGGGGCATGCGAAGCTTATCGGCTTCGTAGCGGAAGCCGATTTGCCGCTGGCCTATCGGGCGGCGGACCTCAGCCTCGTGCCGACCGCCAGCCTCGAGGGCTTTGGCCTGATCGCCGCGGAGTCCCTCGCGGCCGGCACACCGGTCCTCGTCACCCCGGTTGGCGGATTGCCCGAGGTGGTGACCGCACTGGAGCCCGAACTCGTGCTCGAGGGCGGCAGCCCCGAGGAGATTGCGGCGGGACTGGATGCGGCCCTTTCCGGCCGGATCCGGCTGCCGGACGCCGAGGCTTGCAGCACCTATGCGGCATCGCATTTCGGCTGGCCGAAGGTGGCGGCAGACGTGAGGGATGCCTATGCCCGGCTCCTCTGATCCCGCAGCCGAATTGCCTGTGCTCTTCATCGGTCAGACTGGTGCCTTGGGCGGCGCCGAACTGTCGCTGCTAGACACGCTGAAATCGCGATCCCGCACCGCCCGGATGATCCTCCTGGCCGACGGTCCATACCGCGAGCTGCTCGAGACAGCGGATGTCGACGTAAGGGTAGTCGATGGCGGCATCCAGGTTCGCCGCGACAGCGGACTATGGGCCGCCCTTGGCAGCGCCGTCTCGGTGGTCCGAACTGCGATTGCGGTCGCGAGGCAGGCCGGCCCCTACGCGGTGATCTATGCCAATTCGCAGAAGGCCCTCGTGGTCGGCGCACTTGCCTCGCTTCTGGCGCGCCGACCGCTGATCTGGCACCTCCGCGACATTCTTAGCTCCGAGCATTTCAGTTCGACCCTGCGCAAGGTGGCCGTCCGCGTGGCCAATTTTCGGGCCAGCATCGTGCTCACCAACTCCCGAGCGACGGCGGAGTCCTTCCGCGCCTCGGGTGGCAAGGTCGCGACCACCGTTATTCACCAGGGCGTTGCGTCGGAGCGGTTTGACGCGATCGACGCCGAAACTGCATCCAGCACCTTGCGCCAGGAGCTTGCCACCGGCCGAAACACGCTCGTCGGGGTCTTTGGTCGCCTCGCGCACTGGAAGGGGCAGCACGTCGCCATCGAAGCACTGAAGGGCCTGCCGGAAGTCGACCTCTTGCTGGTCGGCGCCCCGCTATTCGGCGAAGAGGCCTACGAGCAGGAACTGCGGCGACAGGCCCAGGCTTGCGGCGTTGCCCACCGGGTCCATTTTCTCGGCTTTCGCTCGGATGTCGCTTCCCTGATGAAGGGCGTCGACATCGTCGTCCACTGCTCTGTTGCCCCGGAGCCGTTCGGCCGAGTGGTCGTCGAAGGCATGCTGGCCGAGCGGCCGGTCATAGCGGCGGATGCCGGTGGTGTCTCGGAGATCATCGAGAACGGCGTGCACGGTATCCTCGTGCCACCCGGCGACGCCGGCGCCCTTGCCGATGCGCTCGGCGCGCTCGCGGCCGATCCCGCGTTGCGAAGCCGTCTTGCTGCGGCGGGGCGAGCCCACGCGCTTGCCGATTTCTCCCTCGAGGTCTGTCTCGCGGCCGTCGACCGGGCCATTGTCCAGGCCGCCACGGGCAAGAGTCAGCGATGACGAAGCCGGCAGCCGCGCCGCTCGTATCGGTCGTCATCCCGGCCTTCAACGCCGAGGCCACGCTGCGGGCCACACTGCAGTCTGCGCTTGCTCAAACCTACCAGCCCATCGAGATCCTGGTGGTCAACGATGGCTCGACCGATGCAACGGCCCAACTCGTCGCCGAATTTGCCGAAACTCACCGCAACATCCGCTGCATCACGACCGCCAATGCCGGCGTGGCTGCAGCGCGTAACAGGGGCATCGCCGAAGGCCGCGGAGAGTACGTTGCGCCGCTCGACGCCGATGACCTCTGGCACCCCGCCCATGTCGCCGAGCATGTGAAGGCATTGGAGGCGGCGGGAGAGGGGGCCGCGGTTGCATATTCGCCCTTCGTCCTCATCGATGCCGACGATCGGGTCTTTCGGCATTCGCCGGTCTACCACCAGAGCGGCCGCGTCTTCGATTTTCACCTGCGCTCAAATCTTGTCGGGAACGGCAGCAGCATGACCATGCGCCGGTCTGCCGCGCTGGCGATGGGCGGTTATCCTGTTTTCCTGCGCGATGAGGGGCTGCAGGGCTGCGAGGATCTGTTCCTGCAGCTCCGGCTCGCCCACGGATTCGACTTCGTCAGCGTGCCGCGGGTCCTTACCGGCTATCGTCGGACCCCCAGCAACATGTCGGCGAACGAAGCCCGCATGCTGCGCTCCCGCGTGCGGGTGATCAGGGCGATGGCCGAGCTCCCCGGCGTCACCGACAGGCTCGCCTACCATCGCGCGCTTTACGATGGGTGTGGCCTGCTCGTCACCTGGCTGTTCTACGACGAGGGTGTCCGTCCGGCTCTGGTCGAACTGAAGCGCCAGGTGCGCGGGCCGCTGGATGCGATCCTCGTGCCGCTCTTCGCTGCGGGTCACGTCGTCATGCGGGGGGCAAGGCGTGTCGCCAAGCGGGTGCTCGGCCCGGCCCGGAAACCGGAAGCGGCCGGCCCGAGCTTCGGCGAGTGGATCAGCGGCTGATCAGGTCGTATCGCTGTAGTAGTAGCTCTCGTACTTGCCTTTGTACGAAGCGCTGGCACGATCCTGCTGGTTCAGGACGCCCTGCAACTCGGCCTCCGGTGCCTTGGCATCCTTTAGGCTCGCAAGCGCCATCTTGGCTTCCGCCTGCGAGGTCGTGCCCGACCGAAGCACGAAGAGGATGAAGTCCGCGCTTTGCGCCAGGTACAGGCCATCGACCACGGGCCCCACAGGCGGGGTATCGAGGATGACGACGTCGTAGGTATCCCGGATCGTTTCCAGCATCCTTGCGAACGCGCGCCCGGTGATCAGCTGGTCCGTGGGCACATCGCTTGGGCGCGCCCCCACGATGACCCGCGCCTCGCTGGCGTTGTCCTTCTCGGTGATCGCTGACAGGTCCAGCTCGGCGTGATCGTCCCTGAGGTAGTCGATCAGCGACGTCGATGGGTTGAGCCCGACCATCTTGTGAACGGTTGGCTTGCGCAGGTCACAGTCGACGATAACCACGCTGCGGCGTGCCAGCGCATAGGCTCGGGCAAGCGACAGCGCCACCGTGCTCTTGCCCTCGTTGGCGGTCGACGACGTGATCATGATGACCACGGCCTTGCCGCTCTCACGCGCCGTCCCGCCCTTCAGTGCCTTCCTGTGCGTCGCCTGATCGATCGCGACTTTGACGCGCCGGATACCCTCGGGGAACGAGGACATCGCCGCCGTCACCATCAGGTCGGCCAGCCCACCCATATTGCCGGCATCACGCGACGCGCCCTTTTCGCGCGGCAACGCCGCCGCAATCGGTATCCGCAGCACCGCCGCGGCCTGCTCCTCTGTCAGGATTCCACCCAGGATGTTCTCCCGCAGGAACGCCAACACCACCCCGAGACCCAGCCCGGTGAGCCCGGCCAGCGCAAGAGTAAGGTTGATGTTGGGGAACGAGGGCCGGCCCGGAACCAGCGCCGCCGAAACCACGCGGCTGTCTGCCACCTGCAGCGAGGCCTGAGCTTCCATGTCCTGGATGCGCGTGAGCAGCGTCTGGTACTGCGCCCGCGCCAACTCGGAATTCTGCTGCAACTCATAAATCTTGGCGAGAATGTCGGGCGACAGCGAGCTGCTCAGCACTGCCGTACGAAGCTGCTGGCGAACCTCGCCTTCCTGCGACTGTGCTTCGGAGACGCTCCGCCGCAAGCTGGTGAGTTCCCCCGCCGCTGCATCGACCAGGCGCTGTTCGACCTTGGCCAGTTCGGCGCGCAGGTCGATGGTCTGGTCTGCCGAGGCGACCTGGATTCGAGCGCTCAGTTCGCGTTGCTGCCGATCGAGTTCGTCCAGCGCCTCCGACTGCAACGTCTTGGCCAATGTCGACCAATTGCGCTGGTTGAGGCTGAGTTGTGCGAGTTCCGCGCGCTCGCTGTCGGCGGCGCGCGTCGAGGTCAGGCCCGCCAGTTTGTCGCGCATGCCGGCGATGTCCGAGCGCCCGGTCTCCGTCACGATCTGCGACAGGCTCGTATTGATGAAGGCGTCGAACGCCCCTTCCGAGGTGACGATGGCTTCGCGCGCCTGCGTCATGCGGGCCTGCAGCGCGTCGCGCGACATCAGGCTGCTGTTCACCTTGGCCGACACCTGGTCCTGGATGTACGCAGCGGCCCAGACATTGGCGATGTCGGCGGCGAGCTTCGGGTCCTCGGCCGTTGCTGTGATGTCGACGAGATTGGTCTTGTTGCGGCGGCTGACCTCGATGGAGTTCCGCAGCGTCAACAGCACACGGCCCAGCGCCGCGTCGCCGGTCGGCAGGGTAGGGCGACCCAGCTGGAGGAACGCCATCACCCGGTCGACCAGCCCCAGCTTCACCCCGAATTCGGCATCGCGAACCAGGTTCATTTCCTTGATGACGTTCATCAGGATGCTGGTCGACTGCAGGATTTCGACTTCGCTGTCGACCCGTGCATTGTCGATCTCGGCGCTGCCGCCCTGGTAGCCCGGATCGAGCAGATTTTTCTGGCTGGTATCGACGAGCAGCAGCACCGATGCGGAGTATCTGGGCGTCAGCGAGAAGACGACAAGCGCCGCGAGCCCCACCGCCACGACCAGCACGATCACGATCAACCGCAGTTGGCGGCGCAGGAGCCCGACTAGATTTCGCAGTTCGAAGTCAGCGTCTTCCATAGTACCGCGCTTAGCAGAACGGACAAACGGCCGGCGCCGCCTTGCCACAACAAATGCCCAACATAGTCTTGGGCGGCAATACACTTCTTCGAATACGCTTAAGGCGGGTGCGGCCGGCCATGGTCAACGTCCGGTCCTCAGAAAGGTCGGCGCCCGGCCTTTCTCGAGTCGCACTGCGGTCAGCCTGCCGTTCGCGAAAGCGCCCGTATCGATGCCGACGCGCCACCCCCTGATTTCGGGCTCGCTGGCCGGCGTGTGGCCGTGAACCACAATCACGTTGCCGTCGCCGGCCTCCTCGAGGAATGGGTCGCGAATCCAGATCAGGTCCTCGTCGGTCTGCTGGTCGATCGGCACCCCCGGGCGAATGCCGGCATGCACGAACTGGTGCCCGGGCACGGCAAGGCCGATCGGCAGCGACCGCAGGAAGTCGAGATGGGACTCGGGGATCAGGCTGTTGAGGTCGGCGGCAATGGCGCGCGCGCCGCGCGCTCCCCCTGCGACCGGTCGGTCCCGCATTCCATACGATCGAGCAGTTTCGAGCCCGCCGAAATCCATCCATTGCGCATTGGCAACCGGATCGGCCAGGAAGTCGAGCAGTAATTGTTCGTGGTTGCCCACCAGCGCAATGCGCCGGAAGCCCGCCGGGGGCGCCGACATCAGGTGTCCGATGACTTGCGCCGAGTTGGGGCCACGATCGACGTAGTCGCCCAGGGTCACCAGCCAGCGCTCGCCCTCGCCGACGTCGGCCGCATCCTCGACGATCATCCGCTCAAGCTGCAGCAGCTCGTCGAGGCAGCCGTGAATGTCGCCGATCGCGTAAATGACCGCCGGCCACTCGCTCGCAGTCAGCCTTGCCCGAGTCTCGACGGGAGAGGAAACGGGCCGTCTCCGGCCGAACAGCGAGCGAAGAGTATCGAGCATCAGTGCGATGGATGGTGACCGCTGCGCGCCACTCCCGCAACCCCCGTCGCGACGATGGCGAGAAAGAATAGCGTGTTGGCCTGAATCTCAAGGCTGAAATCGACCAGCGAGTGCGTCGCCCCCACCACCAGCACGCCGAGCCCGGCAAGCTTCGCAGTCCAGTCCGCCCTCACCTTG
Organism: Devosia sp. P2_G7; assembly: GCF_056403495.1. Taxonomy (NCBI): domain Bacteria; kingdom Pseudomonadati; phylum Pseudomonadota; class Alphaproteobacteria; order Hyphomicrobiales; family Devosiaceae; genus Devosia; species Devosia sp. P2_G7. Next base: position 61,138 of record NZ_JBFUFI010000011.1, on the reverse strand, counting down.
CTGAGCCCTCCAATGATGCGGACTCCCGCGGCCAGCAGCAGCACTATCGGGATCGAACCAGCAACCAGTCCAAGGTCGACCCACAGCGCCAGGTAGCTGTTGTGGGTTCTGTCCCAGACCATGTCGGCACTCACTGGTGCCTGGTGGAACAGCGGGTAAGCCAGCTCGAAGGCTCCGCCGCCATAGCCCACGAAAGGCCGGGCGAGGATCATCTGCACCACCTGCGCATAGAGGTCGAGGCGGACATCCGATGCGCTCTCGACCGAACCAAGGCGCTCCAGCAGCCCCTGTCCGTAGGTGAAGAAGCCGAGGACGATCGCCAGTGCGAAGATCGGCAGCAGCGCGAACAGCCTTCCCTGCCGGCCGGAGTGCGCAACGCTAACGACGATGATCACCAGGCTTCCCGCAATGGCGGCGGCGAAGCCCATGCGCGATTGCGTTGCAAACAGCGCCGCGACGATGATCGCATAGGCGAGCAGATAGAGCAGGATCATCGGATCGAACCGCCGCACTATGGGCACGCCATCCTCGTCCTCGCCATGCACCAGCTTGCCGGCCGCCAGCGCCATCGCCACGACGCCGCCGAACGCCAGGAAAGTCGCAAAGGAGTTGCGATTGACGAACGTCGCCGTTGCGGAGCCGGCATAAGCCCATTTCGGCAGGCCGAGTATCGTGTCGCCGAGCTGCACCAGCGAGACGAAGCCGTAGATCGCGTAGAGCGTGACGATGATCAGCGCCGCATTCAACACGAACGACTTGCGCCGGTGATTGGTCGTGACCTGCAGCATCAGCAGGTAGAACACCGCGTAGGTCACCATTCGCATCAGCATCAGCCACGTCGACTGCGGCGCGAGGCTGATGGTGTTCGGGGTCAGCACTGCGCCATCAGGCGTGACGATCGACAGGTACTGCCTCACCTGGTCTGCCCACGGCCCCAACAGGCTAAACGGCACCGTCTGCAAGATCAGGAAAAGGCCCAGCAACAAGGCCAGGAAAACCGACAGCCGCATGTACTGAAAGCCGTAGCGGGCAGCCTCGTTCAGCCGGCCCAGCCGAATTGTGTAGAAGGTGCCGATTAGCCCCACCACTACCGCTGTGACCGCCCAGAAGAACCCCCGGTTGCTGCCGAGCGGCACCGGAGCGAGCGCCACCACGAGCATCAGCAACCGCGCCACCGTATCGTTCAGTTGCGACTGTCGGCTCCACAGCGCCGGCCGCGCCATGCGGCGCCCATGTTCGGGCCGAGTCGTGGTGATCTCGATCTGCGACATGCTAACTCCCGACTGCCTGTCGTGCCGCCGAGCCGACATGCGACACGAAACGGCGCTGGTCTGCCTCGGGCATCGTCTCGACGATGGCCGTTATCCGCTCGCGGAAATCGGCCTGTTGGACATATCGTTTGGCGATGCTGGAAATCCCCCGAATGCTGGCGACCAGCATCTTGAGATCGCGATCGTGGTTGGCGCGCACTTCCGGCGCGAGCTCGGCGAGATGATCCTCGGCCAGCGGGACCCGCAGCTCCGCGATCCATTGCTCGGCGGCCCCCGTCTGCTGCGATTTCAGCAGCCGCTCGTTCATGCCGGCCGTGTCCCCGGTCAGTTCCGACGTTAGCGCCCCAACATACCAGGCATAAGAGGAACTCGGGTTCTGCCGCACGATGGCGTCGGCGGCCTCGAGGCAGTGTTCGCTCACCTGCGACTTCCGGTCAGTCGGCTGCAAGCGTCCGTACAGCGACGAAATGGTGCGGACGCAATTGTCGAGCACCAGCCGCTCCGATGCAATCGAAGGGCCGGGCGAGGGGTTTTTCGCCGCGAGCGACGCGAAGCGCTCTGCATCTTCGATGCCACCGGTAAAGTACGGCGAGGCCTCTCGCAGTCCCACCCATCCTCCCGCGGCGAGCAGTGCAAGCGAGAGAACTAGTATGGTCTTTCTTGTACCAGAACCACCAGCCATGCGTCATTGCCAGTCGATGTCGGAACTACGTCTGTTGATTAGGCACTTAGGCGCATCACAAGCAAATTGTTTTGATTGCCAGGCTTAACTTCCACGCCTCGCAAAGGCTGCACCGGGTGCCCGAGGAGGGCCGATTGCACCTGCATCCGCAGGCGTGCCGCGCTATGGTTCCGCACCCACAAGCGAGTGATTCAGATGAGCATTTCCTACGACGCCGTTCTTGCCGACATGGTCAGCGTGGCGCGGCAGGCCGGCGCCCTGACCCAAGGCTATTTCAAGCGATTCCGCGACATCGAGATCGGCATCAAGGGACCGGCCGATTTCGTCTCCGACGCCGACAAGGAGTCCGAACTCCTGATCCGCAAGTTCCTGTTCGAGCGCTATCCTGACTGGAGCTTCACCGGCGAGGAATTCCCGCCCGTCGACAAGGCTGATCAGGAATACCGCTGGCTGGTCGATCCGATCGACGGCACCACCAATTTTATCAACGGCATGCACTACACCATCTCGATCGCGCTCCGCCGTGGCAACGAGACGGTCGTGGGCGTGCTCTATAACCCGCCGGCCGACGAGCTGTTCACCGCCATCGCCGGGCAGGGCAGCTTCATGAACGGCGAGCAGTTGCAGGTCTCCGAACAGACCGATATCGGCCTCATGAACATCGGCACCGGCCTCCCCACACCCGGCCTCTCGCTCTACCCCGGCGCCTACGAGCGCCTCGACGCCATCCGCGCGCCGGTCGGGGCCGTCCGCATCGTCGGCAGCGCCGCCAATTCCTGCGCCTATGTCGCGATGGGTCGGCTCACCGGCTATTTCGAGGAAACCGGCTTCGTCGACACCGCCGCCGGCATCCTCTTCGTCCAGGAAGCCGGCGGCATCGTCACCGACTGGTGGGGCAGGGGCCCGGAATACTACGAACAGACCGGCGCCATGATCGTCGCCAACAAGGCGACCCATGCGTACCTGATTAAAAAGTTGAAGGACGTGCCGAAGAAGGAGCGGAAGGGGGTGTAGCGCACACGCCGCCACGAACTCGGTGCCCCCTCTCCCCCTTTGGCGGGGGAGAAAGCGAAAACTTGGGCTTAGCGCAGCTAAGTCCTTAGTTTTCGCAAGAGAGGGGGTGCGGAGCCAATGTGCCTTCCAATACCCCTCTCTTGCGATTTCTAGGACTTAGCCAAGAGGCTAAGCCCAAGAAATCGCATTCTCTCCCGCAAGGGGAGAGATGACGAGAGATCGAGTTCATCCCAGCGCGGCTGCCACGCCCTCAGGATCGTCCGTCGTAATCTGATCCACCCGCAGCTCCAGCAGTCGCGTGATCACCGCCATGCCGTCGTCGTCGGCCCGCCGCACTGTATACGCATCGATCCGCCGCCCATGCGCGTGGAACGCCCCGATGATGTCGAACCCATCCCGGTCCGCCTCCAGCACCAGCCGATACTCGAGATAATCCAGCTCCGATTTCGGCGAAGCCGCCACCGCATCGGCGACAAAGCCCGCGTAGTCGCGCGTCTCCATCAGCCGCTCCAGCGCGCCCTTGTGGCAGGGATCATACCCGATCCGCAGCCCCGGCACGTTCTCCGAAAGCAAGCGCACCGACTCCGCATCCCCCGACGACAGGATGAAATGGCGCGCCACCGGGCCCAAGGCCCCAGCAAAGTTCGCGACCACCGCCGGATTGAGCGCCGCTGCATCTTCCTTGTAGTCGAGCTGCAGCAACCCCTCGGGATGCGCCCCGTCCCGTGAAATCAGCGCCGCGAGATCCTCCAGCAGCATCACCTTGTCGTCGATCGGCTGCCCGGCATTGTCGCGCAAGTGCAGCCCCCGCAGCACTTCGGCCGACGTCTCTCGCACCAGCCCGGACCCAGTCGTCTCCCGCTCCAGCGACAGGTTATGCAGCACCGCCATGCCGTCGTCGGCGTGGATCACAAGGTCCACCTCGACGCTAGCGCCCAGCTTCATCCCCTCGATGATCCGCCGCCCGGTGAACACCGGATCGGTCGCCCTCCGCCGTCCGCGGTGCCACTTGAAGAACGTGCGATGACCCTCGCGGGTCACCGAAATCGCGTCGGCCATATCGTCAGTTGCTCCGGTGGATCGCCGCGTTGTCGCGATAGGCCGCGAAGGCCCGCGGCCTGAGGTCGATCGACTGCCCATGCGACCAGTCTCGCGCCTCGCTGGTCATCGACTTGAGCCGCGCCCCATCCGGCAGCTCGATATCGACGATCGCATGCGTGCCGTAGTCGGTAACTCGGTGGATCCTGGCCATGCCCGCGCCATTCGCCGGCACGATCTCCAACGCCTCGGGCCGAACTGCCAGCGTTGCCGCCCCATCGCCCACCGGCACCGGCACGACAAAGCCGGAATGTGCAAACGTGCCATTGGAGACCGTCCCCTCCACCAGGTTCATCGTCCCGATGAAGCCCGCGACGAACGGCGTCGCCGGTTCGCGATAGACCACGTCCGGCGCCGCCGCCTGCTCGGTTCGCCCGTCGCGCATCACCACGATCCGGTCGGCCAGCGCCAGCGCCTCGTCCTGCCCATGCGTCACGAACAGTGTGGTGATCTTCAGCCGCTGCTGGATATCCCGAACCTCTTCGCGAAGCCGTTCGCGCAAGTGCTGGTCGAGACTCGCGAACGGCTCGTCGAGCAGCAGAATCTTCGGCTCCAGCACCAGCGAGCGCGCCAACGCCACGCGCTGCTGCTGCCCGCCCGAAAGCTGCGTCGTCGCCCGGTGGCCAAAGCCGCCGAGCCCGACCAGCTCCAGCACGGCTTCGACCTTGCGCTTGATCTCGGCCTCCGGCAATCGCCGCAACTTCAGCCCGAACGCCAGGTTCTTGAACACGTTCATATGCGTCCACAGCGCATGGCTCTGGAACACCATGCCGGTCGGCCGCTTCTCCGGCGGCACCCGCGTCACGTCCTCGCCGTCGATCGCGACATGCCCTGAGGTCGGGGTTTCGAACCCACCGATCATCCGCAGCAGCGTCGACTTGCCCGAGCCGGACGGCCCGAGCAGGCACACCAGCTCGCCGTCGCCTACCGTGAGCGTGAAGTCGTCCACCGCCTTGGTGGTCGAAAAGCTCTTGGTGACGTTCTTGATGTCGAGCACGGACATGCGGGGACTTTCCTAACCGCCAAAGCCGCGGGCAAAGCTGCCCGAACTGATGACGCGGCGCGCGAACAGCAGCGCGATAAAGCTCGGCACCCAGAGCAGCACGGAAAGGACCGCGCCATACTGGATCACCGGCTGGTTGTTGATGAAACTGATCATCAGCACCGGCAGGGTGCGGATCTGCGGCGCGCCGATCAGCCAGGCTCCCTCCGTCTCATAGAACGTCCCGACAAAGCTCAGCAGCACAGCCGCCGCGATGGTCGGCCCAGCCTGGGGCAGGGTGATCGACCAGAACACCCGGAACGGCCCGGCGCCCACATCGCGCGCTGCCTCTTCCATCCGTCGGTCGACCGACTGGAACGCCGCCACCGGAATCCAGATCATGAACAGCAGCGTGCCGACGAGCTGGATCAGCACCACGCCCCAGAACGTCCCGATCAGGTTGAGGCTGAGGAAAATGCCGGCGATCGCCACCAGTAGCCCAAACTTCGGGAAGGCATGCCCGGCGAGGAACGAGAAGAACAGGATGTTCCGCCCCGGAAAATCCAGCCGCGCAAAGGCATAGGCCGCCGGCAGGCAAATGATCGCTGAGAGCAGCGTCACCATCGTCGCGAGGCTGAGGCTCGTGGTGATGGCGCTCCACACGTCGGCGCGCGCCAGCGTCTGCTGCCAGAACTTCAGCCCGAATTCCTGGGGGATCACCGAGGGGTAGCGCCACACATTGGTGAAGGCCCAGGTGCCCACCACCAGCAGCGGAAATACGATGACAACAGTCAGCACCACGGCAAAGAAGATGCCGGTCCAGTCGGTTCGCCGTTCAACGAGTGCGCGCGCCATCTCAGGGTGCCCGGTTCTTGGCGACGGAGCGGACGTAGAACAGCCCGAACACGAGGCAGAAGCAGAAGGCGATCACCGCCTGCGTGATGGCGTTGGTCGGATCGTTCAGGTCGCGGAACGTCCGCTGCATGAACGGCCCCATCATCTCCGGCGCCGCCGGTCCCAGCACGTAAGGCAGGGTGAAGGCTGAAAAAATCCCGAGAACGGTGAAGCTGACCGCCACGAGAATGGAATTGGAAATGCGCGGCAGGATGATGTGCCACAGCAGCGCAAGCCGCCCCGCGCCGACATCCCGCGCCGCCTCGATCGACTGGTTGGAAACGTTCCCCAGTCCCGAGAGCAGGATCAGCACGGTCAGTGGAATATTGTCCCACACCAGCCCGATCACGGGCCCCCAGGGGGTGAGGTAGGGCGAGCGGATATGCGGCAGCCCGACGGCATTGAACAGCAGGTCCACCGTGCCGTTCGGCCCCAGCACACGGATGATCGCGTAGCTCAGGATGATCGACGGCACGAACATCGGAAAGATCGCCAGCCCCTGCACATAGGCGGCAAGCCGCCCTTTGGCAAAGCGCAGGTACAGCGCGATGGGCAGGCAGACGAGCAGCAGCAGCAGCGCCGTGACCGTTGTCGTCCACAGCGTCACATTCAGGTTGTTCAGGCTGTACTGATCGGAAAAGAAGAACTTGTAGGTGTCGAGCGAGAAGCTCCGCCCGCTGCCTTCATTGGGCAGCCACACGGTGCGGGTGATCGCCGAGATGATCGGCCAGATCACCATCCAGCACACCAGCAAGACCGGAACAGCTACGAGCAGGAGGCCAACCGGCCTCCCGCTCTTTTTCGTTCCGACGATGTCGCTCGCCGGCGTGATCGTCACGCGCTGCGGTCCACGTTCGGTGCTACGTTGCGGTACCAGCCGTCGTTGATCGCCTTCTCCCAGTCACCGCCCGGGAAGGCCGGGATAGTGGTCGGGATCACGTCCTTGTACTTCTCGCGCAGGTCCTGGCTGACATAGTCCCACGCCACGCCCGGGAAGCCGCCGAGCTCGCTCAGCACGGCCGACTGCACTTCCTCGGTGAGGATGAAGTCGGCGAGCTTTAGCGCCGCATCCTTGTTGACGCCGTTCGAGAGCACGACCGATCGCGAGAAGCCACCCGGCAGCGCCAGATCCTGCAACTGAACGAGGCCGGTGGTCTCCGGCAGCACGCCGGTGTTGATCGCCTGGATCGCCTGGTCCGACCAGGCCGGGATCATGGTGACCGCCGACTGGCCGAGCAACTGGATCGACTGGGTGTTGCCCGAGGTGTAGGCGCCGTTGTCGAACAGCGAGCCGGAGAGGTCCTTGAGGATGTCCCAGGCCGGGTTCAGCGCGGCCTCGCCGGCTTCCTGCGTGTAGTTGTCGATCTTGAACTTGCCGAGGTCCTTGCCGTTGGCCTCGAGGATCGCGCGGCGCACGAAGTTGCCGCCCGAACCGCCCTTGTCCGGCCGGTTGTAGATGAACTGGCCCGGGTTCGCCTTGATCCAGGTGACGAGGTCGGCAAAGGTCTTAGGCGCATTTGCCGGGTCGAGCTTGGTGGTGTCATAGGCGAGCAGCACCTGCGACCCGCGATACGGCACCGAGAAGTCGCCGTCGAAAGCCAGCGGGTTGATCTTCGAATAGTTGGAGAGCCCGGCTTCCTTGATGTTCACATAAAGCCCGGCATCTGCCGCACCGGCCGGCAGCCGCCAGTCGGCGGATTCGAAATAGTCGGCCTGCGGGTCGGTCTTGGTCTGCATCGCGGCCAGAGCGCGCTCGCCGATCGCGGTCTGCCCGGCAGCGTCGCCGGCGTCCACCAGGTTCAGGGTGACGCCCGGATTGGCGGCCTCGAACTTCGGCTTCACGATGTTGGTCCAGAAGTCGAGGATGTTCTGGTCCGATGAAGTGTACCAGTCGATCCGGCCCGCTTCGGCGAAGGCCATACGCGGCAGCAACACCATGCCGGCGGCAGCACCGCCGACCGAAAGCATAAACGCACGACGTTTCATCGTTTTCTCCCTGGGTTCGCCTGCGGGATTATCCCCGCGGCAGGTCAATCTGACGCCGACCGTAGGAGCCCAGACTAATCTCGGCGGGCCCGCTGGCAAGCAAAAAATGGAATGGAAATTCCATTGTGACAGCGTCGCGTCCGTTTTATTCCGCGAGGCTTTCTGCCCCGCTTAAAGCCTACTCCGGTGACACTCAGATGACATCGATATCGGTCCGATTTCCGGGGCTTGTGGCCCCTATTGGGATCGTTCCTGCAGCAAGAAATGGCGGCCGACTTCCGCGAACAATTCGAGGTCGGCAAGCGAGTCTGTCAGCAATGTCTTCGGCTTTTCGCCGGTCGTGACAGAGTGATGGAAGGCGCCGAGCTCGACCCGGAAAGCATCCTCATAGAATGGCCCGATGATCTCGGTCCCAGTCGAGTGCAGATCCGACGTGGTGATCTCCAACCGAGTAGGGAGGTTCCGCACATACGGCGTGTCGTAGTTGATTTTGAAGTGCTGGTTCATGGTCAGCACTTCGATCCCCGCATCGAACCGCGCCACGTCGTGGATCACCGCCTCATAGAGCGCCGTGAACGTCCCGTAGTCGAACATCACCAGCACGTTCTCGCCCCGGTGCTGGCGCGCCGCCGCGACCGATTTCGGCGCGCCGAACAACTCGCGCATCGCCGAAAAGCTATGTGAGGAAAGCCCGGTCAGCACCTGATACGCCCGCAACTGGTCTGGCGCCGCCTCACCCATCACCGATTTCAGCAGCGCCTGCGTCTTCGTCCGCCCGTCCGCGATGACGTCCGCCGGCACGTCATCGGGCCGGAAGATGTTGCGGCTCTGGTCGACGAAGAACTGGCTCTCGCGGATCAGGTCGCGAATCCGCACGTGCCGGATTTCCTCGCGTGGCGGCAGCCGCTCCTTCAGCGCCGTAAACGCCGGCGCAAACCGCCGCATGTAGCCCACGAACACCGTCTTGGTGTTCCGCTTCTCGAGCTCCAGCAGTGGCCGCAGCTCGGCCGCCGTCAGCGCCGCCGGCTTCTCGATGAACACGTGCTTGCCCGCGCGAATGGATTTCTCCAGCAGCGGCGCATGCAGGAAATCTGGCGTCAGGATGAACACCGCATCAACGTTCGGGTCAGCGATCAGCGCCTCCGCCGACCCATGCCGCGTCTTCACCCCATAGCGCTCCGCCACATGCGCCACGAGGCTGGGGCTCACATCCGTCACCGCCGCGATCTCGAAGCGCTGATCGTCCGCCAGCAGCGGCAGGTGCATCAACTGCGCGACTTCACCGAGGCCGATCAGGCCAACTCTGATCTTTGCCATCACGCGATCGCCTGCATGTAGACGAAATTCCGCTTTGCCAGCTGCAGCGGCGTCTCCGCAGCGTTCTCGGCGATATCCTGCTCGACCACGATCGGGCGATCAAAGCCCTTGGCATCGAGGAACCGCATCACCGCCTGGATATCGACCGCGCCATCGGGCAGGGGAGCCATCACCCCCGCGCCATACGACGCCGCCACCGAAAGCTGGCCGTCCAGCACGCGCTGCCGCACGACCGCGTCGACATTCTTCAGGTGCATGTAAGCGATCCGCCCCCACACCTTCTCCATGTAGGCGAGTGGGTCCTGGCCCCAAAAAGCGTGGTGCCCGGTGTCGAAGCAGAGGTCGATTTCCGTCTCCTCGAGCAACCGGTCGATCTGTCGCTCGAACTCCACCGCCGTCCCGATATGCGGATGAAAACTCGCCTTCAGCCCGAACTCACCCTCGATCACCGCCTGCGCCTCGCGCACCGTGGCGACGAGCCCGTTCCAGCCGTCGCGATCCAGCACACCTTCCTGGCCCTCGGGGTACCAGTTGCTCTCGTCCATGATGACGAGGTGCCTGGCGCCAAGATCCTTCAGCAGAGGCGCCAGTTCCCGCAGCGTCGCCATCAGCACTGGCGCCGAGGCCCGGTCGCCGAACGTGTGAACATGCGTCGCCCCGATCAGCGTCAGCCCGCGCTTTTCGAGCTCCGGCCCGAGCACCGCCTTGTCCTTGGGCAGGAACCCGAACGGCCCCAGTTCCGTGCCGCGATAGCCCGACGCCGCCACCTGGTCGAGATACTCCTGCCACGTGTAGGCGTTGCCGGTGGGATAGTTGATGCCCCAGGAGCACGGGGCATTGCCGATAAACATGAGCTAGTCCTGATCGATGTAGATTGGGCTGGAAATGGCGCGCCGGATCGGCTCGTCCGTGAGGTGTGACCCCTTGAGCTGCCACGGCAATTCGCCGCGTTCACTCGCCGCCTTGGTGAACTCCTCCACCAGCCACCGCCGGCTGGCCTTGGCGATGATCTCGGCGCGCACGAATTTCTCAGCGCCATCCAGCAGCGCCAGTTCGCCCCGCCATTCGCCGCTGGTGATCTCCTGCTCGGTGATCGTCCCGCGCGCATCGATCCACGCCAGCACATCGCCCCGCGCGCCTCGCACCAGCGCTTCGCAATGCAGCGGCGCCGTCACCGACGAACCCATCGGCTCGCCATTGACGCTAATCTCTAGATGCGGCCCCTTCGGCCCTTCCGTGACATAGCCGCGCCCAGCCTTCATCGCCGCGAGCACTGCGTCCTCGCTCAGCTCCGGCAGCCACAGCACCGTGGTCGGCCGCGCCAACACGAGCGGGCCCTCCGGCTGCAGCTTGGCCGGTTGGTGATAGTCGCTGCCGCCGATCGCCGAGATGCGAAGCCCAGCCGCCAGCCGTTCCTGCCAGCGCGCCAGCGACACCCAGTTCCACGCCATCCAGGTCGATTGCCAGACCTCCTGGCAGTCGGCCGCCGGGAACACGTAGTCCCAGGGAATGGTCGGCTTGTCGTGGTTGATCGACAGCAGCCCGCCCTTCCGGTGCACCATCTCCGCCAGCACATGCGCGTCCGACGGCTTGGTCATGCGGAAGTCGATCCACTCGTCGACCCCATAGACATTGGCGTGCCCCACCGCCGTGGTCACCTCCATGCCGCGCACGAACACCAGGTCCGGCGACGACGCCGGATGGAAATACCGCCGCTGCGAAATCGTGTTGTGGTCGGCAATCGCCAGGAAATCGAGCCCCGCCTGCTGCGCCGCCCGATGCAGCGTCTCGGGCGACCCAGCCGCGTCCGAATGGAACGTATGGCAGTGCAGATCGCCCCGATACCACCCAGCCCCCGCCCGCACCGGAAACGTCCGCACCGGCTGCGGATTGGTCGGCCGCTCGGCGCTATCGAGCTCGATGGTAACGGTCACCTCGGCGCCATCGGCCGGCACCTTGTACAGCCCCAGGATGACGTTCCAATCACCCGCCTGGATCGGCCCGTGAATGTATCCCGGCGTCGCGTTGTCGGTGGCAACGAAGAACCGGTCCCGAAACCCGCCCGACCAGCCTCGAAAACCCTCCTCCGACGGGTAGGGCGTCATCCGCGGATCGAACATCCCCAGGTCGATCACACAGTCATCCGCCTTGGGGTAGGCCAGCCTCACATCGATCCGCGTTGTGCCGGCGGGCACGCTGACCGGGACGTAGAAATACGGGTCCCGCGCCTGATCGGCCTGGGTGATGTGGGCTTTGACGATCTGGCTCATGGCGCGCCGCCATCAGCAGACGGCCCCCTCCCATCCTCCCCCACAAGGGGGGAGGTGCCGCATCCAGCGCTTGGCACCATCGAGCCACGAACTCGACTCTTCACCTCCCCCCTTGTGGGGGAGGCCGGGAGGGGGCCGTCTGCTTCAGTCAGCCCCCTCACAGCGGCCTCTCCCCATCCGCCGCAATCCGCTTCCCCTCCGCGTCAAACAATGTCGCATGCGCCCCATCGAACGTGAACGCCACGTTCTCCGTCGTCTCCACCACATCGTCGGTGAAGATCCGCGCGGTCACCCGCCCGCCGTCCTGGCGCTCGAACGTCACCAGCTTCTCCGGACCCATGTTCTCGTTCGCGAACAGCTTGCCGCTGACCATGTTCACGTCGTTGATCGTGCCCATGCTGAGATGCTCCGGCCGCACCCCCAGCGTCACGCCCGCGCCCTTGCCGAGCGCCGCCTTAATCCCCTGCGACAGCGGCACGTCGCGAACCAGCACGCTGTGCGCGCGCAGCGTCAGCGTCTCGCCCTCGATCGTCCCCTCGACGGGGATCATGTTCATCGGCGGATTGCCCACGAAGTTCGCGACAAACGTCGTCGCCGGCCGCCGGTAAATCTCGATCGGCGGTGCGAACTGCACTATCCGCCCGCGGTCCATCACCGCAATCCGTGTCGCCAGCGCCATGGCTTCCGCCTGGTCGTGGGTCACGTAGACCGCGGTCATCCCCATGTCGCGCTGCAGGTGGTTGAGGAAGCCGCGCGCCTCGAGCCGCAGCTTCGCGTCGAGGTTCGAGAGCGGCTCGTCGAACAGGTACACCCGGCTCGGATAGACCAGCGCCCGCGCCAGCGAGGTGCGCTGCTGCTGCCCGCCCGAAATCTGGCTCGGCAGCCGCTGCAGCAGGTCGCCGATCTTCAGCACATCGGCCACTTCCTTGGCCCGCTTATGCCGCTTCTCTACACTCTCGCCACGCACCTTGAGCGGGTACGCGATGTTGTCGGCGAGGTTCATGTGCGGGTAGAGCGCATAATCCTGGAACACCATCGAGATCTGCCGATCCTTCGGATGCAGGTGCGTCACGTCATCCGGCCCGATCATGATCTTGCCCGAGCTCGGCGTCTCGAGCCCGGCGATCATCCTCAGGCTGGTGGTCTTGCCGCAACCCGATGGGCCGAGCAGGCAGATGAACTCGCCATCTGCGACCTTGAAACTGATGTCCGAGACGGCATTGAAGGTGCCGAAGCTCTTGGTGACGTTCTGGAATTCGACCGAGGCCATTAGGCTTTGATTCCACCGAAGAAGCGGAAGCCGAACTTCCAGCTGACGAAGAGATAGAGGGCGACGACGGGCAGGGAGTAGATCAGCGAGTACGCCGCGAGCAGCGTCACGATCGGCGTCCCCGCCTCGGAGTAGAACGAGTAGATCGCGACCGAGGACGGCATCAGGTCGTCCGAGCGGAGCAGGATGAAGGGGATCAGGAACGAGCCCCAGATGTTGACGAACGCCCACACCACCACGACCACGATGCCCGGCCGGATCACTGGCAGCGCCACATCGAAGAACGCCTGCACCGGCGACGCACCGGCCACCATCGCGCTCTCCTCGTAGGTCTTCGGGATGCCGTCGATGAAATCGCGCAGGATGAACATCGCCGTCGGCAGCAGCCCGCCGGCGAACACCAGGATCACCGCGATATGCGTGTCCATCAGCCCGACCGACGAGATGATGAGGAAGATCGGCACCATCGCCGCGGTCCCCGACACCACTGACGAAAACAGCAGCAGCACATAGGTGACGACGCCCTTGCCTGGCAGCGACGAACGGCTGAGCGCATAGGCCGCCAGCGTCGCCGCAGCCGCGACGAGGATCACTCCGCCGACGCTCTGGATCAGGCTGTTCAGCAGCCCGCGCATGGCAAAGCCATTGCCGAACACCGTCATGAAGTTCTGCAGCGTCCACGGATCGGGCACCGCGATGCCCAGTTCGGCTCGCGCGTTGAACGGCGCGAAGATGAACCAGATCAGCGGCAGCGCGAACAGGATGCCTATGATCGCGGCGAGCGCCGAAAAGCCGATACGGGCCAGCAGTTGCGGGAAGCTGAGCCTCATTCCTGCACCGCCTTGACCTTCTTGCGCCCGAACGACAGGTAGATCAGCGCGAACACCAGGTTGATCAGCATGATGATCACGCCCACGGCCGCGCCCTTGCCGAAGTCGAACTCCCGGAAGGCGATGCGGTAGTTGTAGATCGACAGCAGCTCGGTCCGGTAGCTCGGCCCGCCATTGGTCAGGATGAACGGCGTGAACACGTTGAACGTCCACATGGTGATGAGGATCAGGTCGGTGATCACGTGCCCGCGGATCAGTGGCAGCCCAATATCGCGAAACTTCTGCCAGCTCGAGGCACCGGCCACATCGGCCGCCTGGAAGTAGCTCGGCGGGATCGACGCGAAGGCCGAGTTGAACAGCATCATCGAGAACGCGGCGCCGCGCCACGTGTTGAAGATGACGATCACCCAGAACGGCTGCTGCAGCAGGAAATCCCCCGCCGGCAGGCCCAGACCCCTGAGGATCATGTTCAGCGTGCCGTTGTCATAGTCGAGGAAGGCGAACCAGGCGAAGCCGATCACCACCTCGGGCAGGATCCACGCCGCGATGACGGAGGCTTCGACGATGCGCTTGAGGGCAGCGGGGATGGTCTGCATCAGCCAGGCCAGCAGCAGCCCGAGCAGCGCCTGCCCGACCAGCGCCGACAGCAGCACGAACTGCGTGGTGAGGATCAGCGAGAAGCCGAACTGCCCGCGCGTGAAGAACGTCGCCGGGTCGAACAGCTGCAGGTAATTCCCCAAGCCGACGAACTCGGGACTGAGCGCGGTCTTGCCCAGCAGCGTCCGATTGGTGAACGAAACAAAGATCACCCAGAAGAACGGCAGCAGCACAAACACGCCAACCAGGGCCGCAGCGGGCGCGAGGAATGCGGCGCCAGCGCGGTGGGAGAGTAGGGAGAAGTTGCGCTTCTTCATGCGGATAACTCGGAGCGCAAAAGATACCCCCACCCCTGTCCCCTCCCCACAAGAGGGAGGGAGACGCCAACGCTGGCGCCGAGCATGAGGTTACGAAGACTGCTCGGGAGGGTCTCCTCCCCCCTTGCGGGGGAGGGACGGGGTGGGGGGAGCGTTTCCCGCACCGCCGGCAGCGTCTCGCCGTGCATCTCAGCCAACCGTCTCAATATGACAACCCCAATCGAAAAAGACCTCCCCGGCCGCAGACAGTAAGCCGGGGAGGCGTTCCCAGGGAGCGCCCGGCTCAGGGAGGGCCAGGCGTGGGAGGACGGGCCGCGGGGAGGCGGCCCGCCGAACTCAGAGCTTCGAGACCGTGTTGGCTTCGCCAACGATTGCGATCACCGCCGCCTTGTACGCAGCCATTGCGTCCTCGGGGCTGGCTTCGCCCGAAACCACGCTCTCGGTCATGCGCTGGATCTCGGCCGAGACCTTGTTGTAGTTGGGGTCGTTCGGCCGGGCCGTGGTGATCGGCAGCAGCGATTCCTGCGTCTTCTGCAGGTAGACGTTGTTCGGCGTCGCCACGTCGTCGCGGATGCGGCGGGCCTCACGGAAGCCCTGGAACGCGGTCAGCGATTCCTGGCTGTTCATGTAGCTGAGCAGCGCCCAGGCCTCGGCCGGGTTCTTGGTCGCCGGGTTCAGCACGAAGCCCGTACCGCCCGAAACCGTCACGTAGTCCTGCCCGCGATAGCCCTTGCCCGGTTCCTGCGCCGGCATCGAGGCCCAGGTCACTTCAGCGTCGCGGTTCTCGAGCCCGAATTCGGCGCCGGGCGCCATCACCGAGTTGAAGAACCAGTCGCCTTCGACCAAGAGCGCCGTCTTGCCGTCGCGGAAGTTGGTGAAGGTGCGGTTGCGGCCGTCACCGAGCAGCTGCGCACGCTGGTCGCCCAGCTGCTCGTCCACATAGATGGTCTTGTAGAGGTTGAGGGTGTCGAGGATGCCCTGGCTCGAAACGATGTACTTGCCGTTCTCGTCGACGACGCTTTCGCCCGTCCCGAGGATCGCCATGTAGTAGCCCTGCATAGTGGTGGCTTCGCCCATGTTCACGCCGGCATTGAGCTGCAGCGGAAACGAGTCGGGGTTGGCCTTCTTGATGGCGCGGGCGGCGTCGAGCAGTTCGGCCCACGACTTCGGCTGGAAGGTGTCCGGGTCGAGCCCGGCCGACTTCAGCAACTCCTTCCGCACGAAAATGGCGCGCACGTCGGTGCCGAGCGCCAGGCCATAGGCTTTGCCGCCATAGCTCATCAGCGACTTGGCGCCTTCCGAGATGTGGCTCCAGCCTTCCCAGCTGTTGACATCAGCGCCGGCCACTTCGTCGAGCGGCTTCAACAGCCCGCCTTCGACGAACGAGGGGATCAGAAAGCCATCGAACGCCGCAACGTCAGCGCCCGCGCCGGTCGAGAAATCGAGCGCCAGCTGCTGGGTCATCTGCTCGTCCTTGCCGCCGAACTCGTTCAGCGACACGGTGACGTCCTTGCCGTCGGCCTTCATCTTGGCGGTGAAGCCGGGGATCACGCTTTCCTTGATCCAGGTCGCGGTCTCGCTGTTCACGCCGCCGACGACGCAGCGGCAGATCACCGTCAAGTCGACCGCGAATGCGGGCGTGATCATCGTAGTGGCAGTAGCTAGGCCCAAATACAGGGCGCGCAGACGATTGCTCATCGCTTAAATTCCTCCCATGTGGCGCCGCTTTTCGGGCGCCGAATTGGCGATAGCGACGGTCAATCCTCCCCGCCGCAGCTCACGATCTCAGAATGAACACGCTTTCATTCATCGTCAAGCCGTAGAATGCCTGTTGCGAATGACAGCGGTATGACGCGTCAGTAGAATGTTTGTTCCATTCGCGGTGGCGTCGGTAATTGTTCCGTAACATCATGGGTTTAGCCTATTCGTGCGCTGGATCGGCTTGACAGGGGCCGAAACGAACCGGCAGAACAGCTTTGCACACGATTTCAATCTAGGGCAGCAAGGCAGACCTTTTGAGCGATCCGGCAACCCGCAACCGCAGCCGCGCCACCGCCGATATGGTGGCCCGCACGGCCAATGTTTCCCGCGTCGCCGTCAGCCGTGCCTTCAATCCCCATGCCTCGATCAAGCCCGAAAAGCGCGACCTGATTCTGAAGGTCGCGCAGGAGCTGAACTACACGCCTGATATGGCGGCCCGCTCGATGGTCACCGGCCGCTCGCACCTCGTCGGTATCATCGTGCCGGATATCTCGGGGCCCTGGGAAAGCCAGGAGCTCGACGCCATGACCACGGCGCTGCAGGCCGAGGGTTTTGCGACCCTGCTGTTCCGCACCCGCGATGACCTGTCGCTCGACGAAACACTGCTCACCTACATGAAGGGCTTCAACCCGGACTCGGTCATCGCCTATGCCGAGAACGTCCGCCCCACCACGCTCGCCCGCGTGCTCGATCGCGCCGTGCCGATCTACATCGGCTACCCCGACGAGGAGGGCGGCGAGGCCGAAGCCGCCCCACTGTTCGACCGGCTGGACGTGCTGCAGCGGGAGGGCATCGAGCAGGCTGTCGCGCTGATGCAGGGCTACGGCGCCAGGAAGTTCGCCTTCCTCGCCGGCAAGACCAACTCGCTCGCCACCCACTCGCGCGAGCGAATGGTCCGCAAGGTCCTCGCCGAGCGCGGCCTGCCGCCGCCCATCCGCATCCCGGGCGATTACACCTACGACACCGCCTATCGTGAGACGATCAACCAGTTCCGCGTCGGCGAGCCGGTCGATGCCATCTTCGCCGCCAATGACGTCGGTGCGTTCGGCGCCATCGACGCGCTGCGCCACGAACTCGGCCTGCGTGTCCCGCAGGACGTCAAGGTCGTCGGCTTCGACGACATCCACCAGTCGCACTGGAAAAGCTACAACCTCACCACCGTGCACCTCGATCTGCCCGAGCGCACCCAGGCCCTGCTGCGCCTGATCCTCCGCCGCCTCAAGAACCCCACCTCACCCTCGCTCACCGAAACCGTGTCGACCCGCCTGGTCGTCCGCGGCACCGTGGGCTGATCGCCAGAGTTATGACCGAAAAGATCCACCTGGTCTTCAAGACCCACCTCGACATCGGCTTCACCGACCACGCGGCGAAAGTCCGCGCCCAGTATCACGACCGCTTCATCCCGCAGGCGATCGACACCGGCGAGCACTTCTTCGCCGAGGATCCGGCGAACCCGAAATTCATCTGGACCACCGGCGCCTGGCTGATCTGGGACCATCTCAACTCGCAGTCACCCGAGCGCGTGCAGCGCCTCGAGCGCGCCATCGACCGCGGCCTCATCCGCTGGCACGCGCTGCCCTTCACCACCCACTCCGAGCTGATGTCCCCGGCGGTGTTCCGAGCTGGCCTCAGCTACAGCCAAGAGCTCGACAAGCGCTTCGGCAAGACCACCATTGCCTCGAAGATGACCGACGTCCCCGGCCACACCATCGGCATCGTGCCGCTGCTCGCCGAGGCCGGCGTCAAATTCCTGCATCTCGGCGTCAACTCAGCCTCGCCGCCGCCCGACGTCCCGGACGTGTTCCGCTGGCGCGCCCCCGATGGCAGCGAAGTCGTCGTCATGTACCAGAAGACCTACGGCGAAACCTCCTTCCCGGAAGGGTTCGATACCGGCCTAAGCTTCGCCCACACCAACGACAACATGGGACCGCAGAGCGTCCCGCAGACCGCCGACGCCTGGCGGGAACTGCAGCGCCACTACCCCGATGCCGAGATCGTCGCCTCGACCCTCGACGCCTATGGCGAAATCCTCTGGGCCCGCCGCGAGGAATTCCCGGTCGTCGACCTCGAACTCGGCGACAACTGGATTTTTGGCGCCGGCACCGACCCCGACAAGATCAAGCGCTTCCTGCACCTGCAGCGCCTCTACGATCGCTTCGCCGAGACCGAGCTCACCCCCAGCCGCCTCGCCTTCGGCCGCGGCCTCACCATGGTCGCCGAACACACCTGGGGCGTCGACATCAAGTCCTACCTGCGCGACGACAAGGCCTGGGACCGCCCGGCCTTCGAAGCCGCCCGCAAGACTGATCACCGCTTCCAGTACTCAGAAGCTTCGTGGGCCGAGCAACGCGCCTATCTCGACGCCGCCGTCGCCGAACTCGACCCCGCCGACCGCGCCCTCGCCGAGGCCCCCGAGGATCCGTCCATCGAAGGCAGCGGCTGGTTCGTCGAAACCGATCCCGCCACCGGAGACGTCATCCTCATCCGCTCCCCCGCCGGCGTCGAACTGCGCGGCGAGAACCACAGCCTCCTCGGCTACCGTTACGAGAGCTACGACGCCGCCGACATCGCGGCCCACATGGACACCTACCTGACGCACCGCGCCGAGTGGGCCATCCTCGACCACACCAAGCCCGGCCTCGACCGCGCCGCCACCGCCCGCTCGCAGAGCTTCGCCCCCAACGGCCAGCTCGAACTCGACCCGGCCGCCCACGCCCAACTCGGCGCGCCAGCCCGCGTCGTCTACCGCTTCCGCGCGCTCGACGACCGCCATCTCGAGATCTCAGTCGAGCTCATCGACAAGCCCGCCAATCGCATGCCGGAAGCCAGCTTCGTCACCTTCACGCCCGCAGGCCCGCACGACTGGCAGTTCCTCAAAACCGGCCAATGGCTGAACTCCAGCCATGTCGCCCCCAAGGGCGGTGGCCAATTGCAGGCCGTCGCCGCCGTCCGCGCGCCCGGCATCGAACTCCGCCCTCTCGACACCCCGCTTGTCGCCCCCGCGGCGACCGTGTTCATGCCCTTCAACCCCAACCCACCGGATTTCTCCGCCGGTCTGCGCTTCAACCTCCACAACAACAAGTGGGGTACCAACTTCCCCATGTGGTGGGGCACCGACCGCTTTGCGGCCCGGTTCGTGCTGGAGCTTAAGTAGTTTCCGCGCAGTCCCGCGACGTCCGCTGAAGCCGATGTTAACGATCGGGCGACTATTGTACTCCGATGGGACGCATCCAGAACCTGCCGGAAGATGAGCCGAAGCTGCTCCGCTTCGATCAAGGCGGCGCGCTGCTTCGCAAGGTCATCGAGAGCGCCGCCGTCGGCATGGCGCTGGTCGGCGTCGATGGCCGGCTACTCTATCTCAACAGCGCCTTCGCTGAGATGGTCGGCGGCAGCATTGACGATTTCACAGGTGCGCAGCTAGCCGATTTCGCCCATCCCGACTGCGACGCCGCGCTGCCGCTTCACCTCGGCCGGCTGGTCGATGGCGAGGCCGAGGAACATCGCGCCGAGTGCCGCCTGAAGCACGCCGACGGCAGCGCCATCTGGGTCCTCGCCGTCGCCTCGGTCCTGCGCTCGGATACGACCGGCAGGCCGCTCTACGTCATCCTCCAGACCACCAATATCGATCGCCAGAAACGCGCCGAGGCTGCACTCGTCCATGCCGAAAGCCGCTGGAGCTTCGCCCTCGAGGCGGCGGGGCAGGGCGTATGGGATCACGATAAGCCCAACGACGACATGTTCTATTCGCGCACCTGGCGAACCATGCGCGGCTACCGCCCCGACGAGTGGGTCGATCCCGACCAGGAAGCCTGGCTGGCGCGCGTCCACCCCGACGACGTGCCGCGCATCCGCGCCAATGTCGACAAGCAGGATCTCGGCGAGGAGGGCTTCGAAACCCTCGAGTACCGGGAGCGCCATCGCGACGGCCACTGGATCTGGATCCTGAGCCGCGGCCGTCCGGTCGAGTGGGACGAGAACGGCGTCTCCACCCGCACCATCGGCACCGACACCGACATCACGCGCCTCAAGACCATCGAGGCTGAGCTCGCCGAGGAAAAGGAGCGGCTCAAGGTCACGCTCCAGTCGATCGGCGACGGCGTCATCTCCACCGACGACAAGCGCCGCGTCACCTTCATGAATACCGTCGCCGAAACGATGACCGGGTGGACCGTCGACGAGGCGATCGGCCGCCCGGTCGATCAGATCATTCCCATGGCCGAGGAGCGGACCGGTCGCATCGCCGCCAGCCCGGTCGCCCGCTGCCTCCTCACCGGGGACGTCACCTATGTCGACGAGGACGTCGTGCTCGAGTCGCGCGATGGGGCTCGCCGCGATATCCGTTGCTCGGCCGCGCCGCTGCGCACCCCCGAGGGCGCCGTGATTGGCGCCGTGCTGGTGTTCCAGGACGTCAGCTCGAGCCGTGCCTTGCAGCGCCAGCTGGCCCACTCGGCCACCCACGATGGTCTGACGGGCCTGCCAAATCGGGTCGCCTTCGAAAAGGCGCTCGGAACGGTAGCCGTGGAAGCCGCCCGCGAGCGCCGCCAGCACGCGCTGTGCTTCATCGACCTCGATCACTTCAAGCCGGTCAACGACGGTGCCGGACATGCCGCGGGTGACGCGCTGCTGCGCAAGGTGGCGGCAGTCATCGGCAGCAGCTGCCGCCGGCAGGATTTTGCCGCTCGCATCGGCGGCGACGAGTTCACGATCCTGCTCTCCGACTGCCCGCTCGATGCCGCCAGCCGCGTCGCCGAAAAGATCGCCGCCGCGATCGCCGACATCGATTTCCAGGCGGGCGGTGCGGCCTACGGGATCGGTGCCAGCATCGGCATTACCTGCGTCGACGAAAACGCCCCGCCCACCGACGAACTCATGCGTCGAGCCGACGAGGCCTGCTACACCGCCAAGGCGCTGGGTCGGGGCAGGGTGGTAGTGTACGAAGCAGCGTCCTAACCGAGCACGGACGCCGCGATAACCCCGGCAAATCCGACCAGTGCCACCGAAGCCACCCGCCGGACGATCCCCGCATTTCGCTCGCCTGACGCCGCCCCAATGGCGCGGCCCACCAGGATCCAGGCGAACCCCACACTCGGTACTGCCACAGCGAACGCCACGATGAACCAGGCAAGCGCAGGGTGCTCGGCCGGGAGGATGCTCAGCGCAAAGATCAGTGCCTTGGGGTTGAGCAGCGTGGTGATGAACACGCTGCGCACGCCGACCGTCTGCGCCCCGGTCAGCGCTTCATTGTGCCGCCACAGCCGGATCGCCACCCAGCCCAGGTACAGCACCACCGCGATCTTCAACCCGACCCCGACCAACGGATAAGCATGGATCACCGGCCCCAGTACGATGCGGATCGCCGCAATCGCAATCAGGTAACCGGCAAGTTCCCCGACGAGCAGCGGCAGCGAGCGCCGCACGCCCACCATCGCGCCGGACGTTGCCAGCAGCGTATTGGTCGGCCCGGGCGTGCCCAGGATCGTCAGCACGGCCAGCAAGAACAGGATCGGATCAGTCATTCGATAGTCGCCCTCGCGTCACGCGTGAGTCCAGCCGATCGGCGGCTGGCGTGCAAGACCCTCAGCGGAGGTAGTGCGCCCGCATCTGCCGCGGCGTCAGCCCATAGGCGTTGCGGAACTGCACATAGAACTGGCTCAGCGCCGTAAACCCGCTCTCGAACGCCACGTTCTCGATCGACAGGCTCCCCTCGAACAGGAGCGAGCGCGCCCGGATCAGCCGCATCCGCACGACGAACTTGTGCATCGGCACCCGCATCACCTCGGTGAACAGGTTCAGCGCATAGTTCGGGTGCAGCCCCACGACCTTCGCCACGTCCTCCGCCCGTAGCGGCTCCGACAGGTTCTCGAGAATGTGCCGGATCATCGCCACCACATAGCGCAGCGGCGAGGCAGCGCGCGTCGACGATCCGACGCTCTCGATCCACGGCTCCATCAGCACGTCCCAGCCCGTCACCGCGGCGCGGCGCAGCATCAGCGCGATTTCTTCCTTGAGGATGTCGGTCCGCTCCGCATCGCCCGAGCGATAGTCGTGGTACCAGCGTCGGAGCGTGTCGTCGCCGATCGTCTCGGGGGGGAGCATCACCACGCCGCCGCCCATCATCGTTTCGGTCAGCTTTCCGAGGTTGGGCATGTGCAGGAAGCTGTCGAGCGGCAGGTACACATTACACTGGCGACTATCGGCGTGAGGCCCCGTATCCAGCCCGACCGTCTGGTGCGGGATGCCGGCCCAGAACAGCACCAGCCGCTGCGGCGGGATCTTGAGCGGCCGCCCGTCGATGACGTAATTCATGCTGCCGGCGGTCAGCCAGTTGAGCTCGATATGCCCGTGGAAGTGTTCTTCCGGCATGATCTGCGGATCGAACCAGCGGATGCCGAAGCGGCCAAAGGCTTGCATCTGCGCATAAAATCGCCGGTCAGGCCGCGGCACCGGGGCAGTCGCCTTCTCCCGTGGCTTGTTTGGCGAAAAGTGCTGGGGCTGCTCGGTCATCGGTCTCTGTGACAATCTGTAAAAACCGGAAATACTCATTCAGATAATCGGATTGTACGGTCCCGCGCAAGGTCTACCATTTTGAGGCTGGGGCAAGTGACGGTGGGTTGGAGGCCTGCCGTCGGACACGTGTTGTGTCGGCCTCGAGCCTAGGGAGGAAACATGCGTAAACACCTATTTGCCCTTGGCGGGGCAGGGCTTCTGCTTGGCGTCTCGATCATCGCCGCACAGGCCCAGATCGTTCCGCCCACAACGCCGCCCGATCCGCCGAAGTTCGATGCCCAGGGCACGCCCAACTTCGTCGGCATCGGTGACATCTATGAGTACAAGGCGCTGCCGGCTTACAACGAGCCGGAGTATGTGAAGGCCTTCGAGGCTGCAGGCAAACTGCCGCCGCTGGTCGATCGCCTGCCCAAGGAGCCGATGGTCTTCAAGTCGGCCAACATGCCCGACGGCATCGGCGTCTATGGCGACGTCATGCGCCATGTGATCGGCGGCCGGCCGGAAGGCTGGAACTATATGGCCGGCCAGTCGCAGGGCTGGGGCGGCATCGATATCGGCACCATGGAGTGCCTGACGCGTACGGCGCTGCTGTATGAGGTCAAGGCCGAAGACCTGGCGCCCATGCCCAACCTCGCCAAGAGCTGGGAATGGAGCGAGGATGGCCACAAGCTGACCATGCACCTCGTCGAAGGCGCCAAGTGGTCGGATGGTGTCGAGTTCACCTCGGAAGACGCCATGTTCTACTGGGAAGACAACGTCGTCGACCCGAACGTGACGCCGCTTAACGGCGCGTCGCCGGAAATGTTCGGCGAGGGCACCACGCTCGAGGCCCCCGACAAGTACACGCTGGTCTGGACCTTCAAGGAAGCGTTCCCGCGCCAGTACCTGTACCAGATGGCCTACGGCAACTTCTGCCCCGGCCCGGCGCACATTTTCAAGCCGCTGCATCCCAAGTACAAGGCCGGCGCCACGTACGACGAGTACAAGAACGCCATCAAGCCCGAGTACATGAACATCCCGGTGATGGGCGCCTGGGTGCCTGTCGAGTATCGGCCTGACGACATCGTCGTCCTGCGCCGCAACCCGTACTACTGGAAGGTCGACGATCAGGGCAATCAGCTGCCCTACCTCAACGAAGTCCAGTATCGCCTGAGCACCTGGGCCGACCGTGACGTGCAGGCCGTGGCCGGCACCGGCGACTTCTCAAACCTCGAACAGGCCGAAAGCTATGTCGAGGCGCTGAAGCGCTCTGCCGATCCCAACGCTCCCGCCCGTCTTGCCTTCGGTGCCCGCACCATCGGCTACACGCTCTATCCGAACCTCTCTGGCAATGGCTGGGGCGAACCGGATGCGCGTCAGCAGGCGGTCCGCGAGCTCAACCGCAACGAAGACTTCCGCAAGGCGGTCACCTACGCGATTGATCGGCAGCGTCTGGGCGAAGCTCTGGTGAAGGGCCCGTTCACCGCCATCTACCCGGGCGGCCTCTATGCCGGCACGACGTACTACGACAAGGACTCGACCGTTTACTACCCGTACTCGCTCGAGTCTGCTAAGGAACTGCTGGCCAAGGCCGGCCTCGTGGATACGGACGGCAACGGCGTCGTGAACTTCCCCGCGGGCACCGCTGGTGGTGGCGACGTCGAGATCACGCTGCTCGCCAACGCCGACTACCAGACCGACAAGAACCTGGCGGAAGGCGTCATCGCGATGATGGAGCCGCTTGGCATCCGTGTCATCGCCAACTTCCTGACCGGTACGCAGCACGATGCAACCTACCAGTCGGGCAAGTTCGACTGGCGTGTTGCCCGTAACGGTTCGGAACTGATCTCCGTGGTCCAGAATACGACGGCGCTCGCGCCGACTGGTCCGCAGGTCAGCGGTTCGCACCGCGCCGGCACTGACGGCACGCTAGATCTGCTGCCGTGGGAGAAGGACCTGGTCGACACCGTCAACGCGTTCATCGCTACCGATGATTCCGCCAAGCGCCTCGATCTGATGAAGACGTACCAGAAGATCTATACCGAGAACCTCTTCGGTATCGGCCTGACGCAGTACCCTGGTGCGCTCATCATCAACAAGCGCTTCGCCAACATCCCGCCGGGTGCTCCGATCTTCATGTTCAACTGGGCTGAAGACAACATCATCCGCGAGCGCGTCTACGTTCCGGCTGACAAGCAGCAGGCTTACGAGCTGCATCCTGACACCCTCCCGGGTGCCCCTGGTTCTGCCGGCGCGGAATCCTTGTAACGCCCGCAACTGCAGACCAAAAGCGAGGGGGCTCTGGCTCCCTCGCCACCTCCCGCCTCACGAAGTGGAGGTTGGCCCGGCCTTAGGAGTTTCGAACATGCTGCAATTGCTGCGCTTCCTGGTGATGCGGATACTGGCAGCCGTGCCGATCCTTCTCGTGCTGAGCGTCGTCACCTTCGCCATCATCCAGGCCCCGCCGGGCGACTACGGCGACTACATTCGCTCCATGCTGATCAATCAGGGTGGCGCTACGATGGAAGAGGCTGAAAAGCAGGCGGAGATCTACCGCGAGCAGAACGGTCTCAACGATCCGCTTCCGGTCCAGTACATCAACTGGATGGGGGGCATCGTTACCCGCTTCGATTTCGGCCATTCGCTATATTACAACAAGCCGGTCGGCGACGTGGTGGCCGAGCGCCTGCCGCGCACCATTATGCTAGCGCTGACCTGTCACCTGTTCGCGTCTGTCATCGGCATCGGCATGGGCATCATCGCAGCCACGCGACAATATAGCTGGGTCGATACCGCCTTCGGCATCATCTCGTTCCTCGGCATGACCGTGCCACGCTTCCTCCTGGCGCTGATCATCATCTACATCCTCGCCTTCAAGCTGAACGTGCAGGAGATCGGCAGCTTCTTCTCGTCGAGATACGGCGGCGCGCCCTGGAGTTGGGACAAATTCGTCAACCTCGTCTCGCACGTCTGGCCAGTGGTCTTTATCGCCACCTTCGGCGGGCTCGCCTACAACATGCGCGTCATGCGGGCCAATCTGCTCGATGTGCTGAACTCGCAATATGTCGAGACGGCGCGAGCCAAGGGCATGTCTGAAGGCGCGGTGATCATGAAGCATGCCGTCCCCAATGCCCTGCATCCGCTTATCGCCTACCAGGGCGTGGCGCTGCCCTATATGCTCACCGGCGAAATTGAAGTTGCCATCGTCTTCGGCCTCGCCACCGTCGGCCCGGCGATCACCGGCTCGATGGCCGTGGGCGACGTGTACGTCACCGCCACCTTCGTCCTCGTGCTGGCCGTCACCCTGATGGTGGGCAACATCCTGTCTGATCTGCTGCTCGCTGCGGTCGATCCGCGCGTACGGCTCGGCGGGGAGAACCGCGAATGACCGATATCACCCACAAACCCATCCTGGCCGATACCGTCACCCCTCCCGCCGTCACGCCGCCGGCAGAGCCGGTCATCGCCGCCCGTTTCGCCCATGGCAACGAGACCTACATCACGCTGGTCTGGCGTCGCTTCCGCCGCTCTACCATGGGGATGATGGGCCTGACCCTGACCGTGGCGCTGCTGTTGATGGCTATCTTCGGCGATTTCTTCGCCCCGATGGACCCCAAGCGGGCCGAGATCGGTTTCGCACCACCCGACCATGTCGAGTTCAGTGCGCCCGATGGCAGCTTCAGCCCGATCCCGTTCGTCTACCCGATCATCGAGACCGGCGAGTTCGATCCGGTCACCTTCCAGCCGATGACCGGCCCGGACAAGTCCAACCCCACCGAGCTCGGTTTCTTCGTCCGGGGGCACCGCTACAATCTGCTCGGCCTGATCCCGACCGATATCCACTTCTTCGGCGCCGTCGATGGCCGGCCGATCCACTTCCTCGGCACCGACAAGTTCGGCCGCGATATCCTGTCGCGCGGTATCGTCGGTTCGCAGATTTCGCTGACCATCGCGCTGGTGGTGGTGCTCCTGACGACGACGCTCGGCACGTTCGTCGGCATTGCCTCAGGCTATCTCGGCGGCAAGCTCGATACCTGGGTGCAACGCTTCGTCGAACTGGTGCTGGCCTTCCCCCAGCTCCCGCTCTACCTCGCACTCACCTCACTGATCCCGGTGACCGCGCCGTCCAACGTCTTCATCGCCTTCGTCATCGGGGTCATGGCGGCGCTCGGCTGGGCCCAGCTCAGCCGTGAAGTCCGCTCCAAGACCCTGGCGCTGGCCCGTATCGAATATGTCCGCGCCGCCATTGCCGTCGGCTCGTCCGACATGCGGATCATCGGCCGCCATATCCTGCCTAACGTCTCCAGCCACCTGATCGTCGCGGTCACCATCGCGATCCCCAGCGTGGTGCTGCTCGAGAGCTTCCTCGGCTTCCTCGGCTTCGCCGTGAAGCCGCCGCTGATCTCCTGGGGCCTGATGCTGCAGGATACCGGCACCTTCTCGGTGATCGGCTCCTATCCCTGGATCCTCAGCCCCGTCGTCTTCGTCCTGATTACGGTCTTCGCCTTCAACGCGCTGGGCGATGGCCTGCGCGACGCGATCGACCCCTATTGAGTATGGCCATGAGCAACACCTCGAACGTCGATCTCGCTCCCCCTGAGCGCTATGACCTCGGCAGCCACGGCCGCGAGTTGATCCTCGATGCCCGCAACATCGCCGTCGACTTCAAGGTCGAGGGCGGCATCGTCAACGCCGTCCGCGACGTCTCCTTCCAGCTCCACAAGGGTGAGACCATCGCGCTGGTCGGCGAAAGCGGCTCGGGAAAATCCGTCACCGCCCGCACCGTCATGCGCCTCCTGACGCGGCGCGCCAAGATCGGCAAGCAGACCCGCATCAGCCTCGGCGGCAAGGACATCGTCAGCCTCAGCGACCCGCAGATGCGCAAGCTGCGCGGCAACGACCTGTCGATGATCTTCCAGGAACCGATGAGCTCGCTGAACCCGGTCTACACCATCGGCCAGCAGCTTTGCGAAATCCTGCATCTGCACAACCGCATCAGTCGCCGTGAAGCGATGGACCGCGCCCGTGCGCTGCTCGAGGAGGTGCAGATCCCCGAGCCCGGCGCGCGGCTCCGCCAGTATCCGCACCAGCTCTCGGGCGGCCAGCGCCAGCGCGTCATGATCGCCATGGCACTCGCCAACCGCCCCGACGTGCTGATCGCCGACGAGCCGACCACCGCGCTCGACGTTACCGTGCAGGCCCAGATCCTGAACCTGATCAAGGATCTGAAGTCGAAGTACGGCATGGCCGTGATCCTGATCACCCACGACCTGACGATCGTCAAACAGTTCTCAGACTACGTCTATGTCATGCAAAACGGCCGGGTGCAGGAGCACAACACCACCGAGGCACTGTTCGCCAATCCGCGCCACAGCTACACCAAGCACCTGCTCGCCTCCGAGCCGAAGGGCGCGGCGAAACCGATCGAGGCCAACTCCCCGACCGTGCTCGAAGGCAAGGACGTGAAGGTCGCCTTCACGCTCAAGCGCGGCGGCTTCTTCAATCCCGATTTCTTCGAGTTGGTCGCCGTCGACAAGCTCTCGCTCAACCTGAAAAAGCACGAGACCCTCGGCCTCGTCGGCGAATCCGGCTCGGGCAAGACCACCTTCGGCCAGGCCCTCATCCGCCTCATCGCCAACCAGGGCGGCGAGATCCTGTTCGATGGGGAGCGGATCGACACCAAGGATCGGCAGGCCATGCGCCCGCTGCGATCCCGCATGCAGATCGTCTTCCAGGACCCCTTCGCTTCGCTGAACCCCCGCATGTCGGTGCGCCAGATCATCGAGGAAGGGTTGATCGTCAACAACCTCGGCGGCAACAGCCGCGAGCGCGGCGAACGCGTCCGTCAGGCCCTGCGCGATGCCGGAATGCCCGACACCATTCTCAACCGCTTCCCGCATGAGTTCTCGGGCGGCCAGCGCCAGCGCCTCGCCATCGCCCGGGCCATCGCGCTTGAACCCGAGTTCATCCTGCTCGACGAGCCGACTTCGGCACTCGACCTTTCGGTGCAGGCCCAGATCATCGAGCTGCTGCGCAAGCTGCAGGACGAGAAGGGTTTGAGCTACCTCTTCATTTCGCACGACCTCAAGGTCGTCAAAGCCCTCTGCCACAGGGTGATGGTCATGCAGTACGGCAAGATCGTCGAAGAGGGGCCGGTGAGCCAGGTGCTCGAAAACCCGCAAACCGAATACACCTCGCGGCTCGTTAGGGCCGCGTTTGAAATCGCGGCCTAGCCCGCCGACAGCCTTACGGAGACTCATTTCATGGCCAACCCAAAGATCACCTTCATCGGCGCCGGCTCGTCCGTGTTCATGAAGAACATTGTCGGCGACATCCTGCAGCGCGAGGCGTTGACCGGCGCCGAGATCCGCCTGATGGACATCAATCCGCAGCGCCTCGAAGAAAGCGCCATCATCGCCGGCAAGCTGGTGAACACCCTCGGCGTCCCCGCCACCGTGACCACCTATTCGAACCAGCGCGAAGCCCTCGACGGCACCAATTTCGTCGTCGTCTGCTTCCAGATCGGCGGGTACGAGCCCTCGACCGTCGTCGATTTCGAGGTCCCCAAGAAGTACAACCTGCGCCAGACCATCGCCGACACTCTCGGCGTTGGCGGCATCATGCGCGGCCTCCGCACCGTGCCGCACCTCTGGTCGATCTGCGAGGACATGCTCGAAGTCGCCCCCGAGGCGGTGATGCTGCAGTACGTCAACCCGATGGCCATCAACACCTGGGCCATCGCCGAGAAGTACCCCACCATCAAGCAGGTCGGCCTCTGCCACTCGGTGCAGGGCACCGCGATGGAGCTCGCCCACGACCTCGACATCCCGTACTCCGAGATCCGCTACCGCTCGGCCGGCATCAACCACATGGCCTTCTACCTGAAGTTCGAGCACCGCCAGGCCGACGGCTCCTATCGCGATCTCTACCCGGACCTCGTTCGCGCCTACCGCGAGGGCAGGGCGCCCAAGCCCACCTGGAACCCGCGCTGCCCCAACAAGGTGCGCTACGAGATGCTCACCCGCCTCGGCTACTTCGTCACCGAGAGCTCCGAGCACTTCGCCGAGTACACGCCGTACTTCATCAAGGAAGGCCGCGAGGACATCATCGAGAAGTTCGGCATCCCCCTCGATGAGTACCCCAAGCGCTGCGTCGAGCAGATCGCCAAGTGGAAGACCACCTCCGAGGAGTACCGCAAGGCCAACACCATCGAGGTCAAGCAGAGTAAGGAATATGCCTCCGAGATCGTCAACTCGGTCTGGACCGGCGAGCCCGGCGTCATCTACGGGAACGTGCGCAACAACGGCGTCATCACCAATCTGCCCTACAACGCCGCCGTCGAGGTCCCGTGCCTCGTCGATAGCTCGGGCATCCAGCCGACCTATATCGGCGACCTGCCGCCCCAGCTCACGGCCCTCATCCGCACCAACATCAACGTTCAGGAACTGACCGTTGCGGCGCTGATGACCGAGAACAAGGAGCACATCTACCACGCCGCGATGATGGACCCCCACACCGCTGCCGAGCTCGATCTCGAGCAGATCTGGAACCTCACCGACGACCTCCTCGCCGCCCACGGCGACTGGCTCCCGGAATGGGCGCGCCCGGCCAAGAAGCAGCGCGTCGCCTAAGGCTGGACTCGATCTTCGGATCCTCCCCCGCACGGCGGGGGAGGATCCACCCAACGAGCGCCACGCAAAACTATTTCTCCTCCCTAACTGAACCCGCGGGCGTCACCGCGGGTTTCCTTTTTGTCAGGGGCGGCGCCCCCTTTGCCGTCCCGCCAGTACGGGAGAACGGACATGAGGGTCAGCGAATGCATGAGCACCGGCGTCGAGATCGCCTCGCCGGATAACTCGATCCGCGACGTCGCGCGCACCATGCGCGAGATCGACGCCGGCTGCATGCCGGTCGGCGAAAACGATCGCCTTGTCGGCGTCATCACCGACCGCGACATCGCCATCCGCGCCATCGCCGAGGGCATGGGCCCCGAGACGCGCGTTCGGCAGGTGATGAGCCAGGACGTGCGCTGGTGCTACGAGGACGAGGAGATCGACGAAGTCTCCGAGCAGATGGCCGAATACAAGATCCGCCGCCTCCCGGTGCTCAACCGCGAAAAGCGTCTCGTCGGCATGATCTCGCTCGGCGACGTCTCGCTCGCCGACGGCTCCACCAGCGGCGAGGCGCTGAAGGAAATCTCCGAGCCCGGCGGCATGCACAGCCAGCACTAGAGCGACTGAGGCAGACGGCCCCCTCCCAAGGGAAGTGACGAGTCGAGGCTGTTGCCTGATCGTGCCCAACGAACCGGCGAAGCACCTTCCCCCTCGTGGGGGAAAGGAGGGGGGTGTCTCTATCGACTATCCACTCGAAACGCCCCCGGCGCCGCTCCGGTCAGCTTCTCGAACGCATGATTGAACGCCGCCTGGTCGAAATAGCCCAGCCGGTGCGCCAACTCGGTCAGCGAGTCCGGTGCCCCGGCATTTAGCGTTTCGACCGCCTCGAGCATCCTGTAGCGGTCGATCACCCACTTGGGCGACACCCCGACATACTCATCGAACAACCGCTGCAGCGCCCTGATGCCCATCCCGAAAGCCTCGGCCAGCGCCGACGCCGACGCCAGTTCGAGATTGGCTTCGGCAAACCTCACGATCCGCCGCGTCAGCCCGGCCTTCTCGTCCGGCTCCGGCAGTTGCGACCTGAACATCTCCTCCATCCGCTCCGCCATCCCCACCGGATCGTTGAGCCCCAGGAACTCCTCCTCCAGTTCGCCCGACGTCCGCGAAAACACCGTCTCGACCGGCAGCGACGCATCCGTGAGCGCACTCACCGCCTGCCCGAAGAATGGCCGGAACGCCCCCGGCCAGAACTTCGTCGCAAACACCCGCCCGGAACCATCAAGCGTCGTTTCGAACACCCCGGTCGCTGCCCCGAAGATCCCGGTCTCGCCCCGCGAGTCGACCACCACATGCTGGTTCGGATGGCTGAGGTTGCGCTGCGTGTAGGGCGGCCGCCCACCGAGATCGTAGAGAACCATCCAATGGTGCTCGATCCAGTCCCTGAGGTCCTCCGACGGCTCGAACCGCGTCAACTCGAAATGCTCGAAGCTGGTTTTCTTGTGCAGCAGCCCGCGCGCCGGCTTCACCGCCGGGTCGATCGCCTTGGGATCGCTCCGTCTCATGTCGGCCCGCGTCAGCTCACGCCGCCCATCTGCGACGTCCGCACTACATGGTGCTGTACGAACTCCGTCCGCTCCACCAGGAACTCGTCGTCCTCGGGGTAGTATTGAGCCCGCTGATAGTCCTCGCCGGCAAAGCGCTTTACCGCCTCGATGTCGGTCCACCAACTGAGCGTCGTGACCGTGCTGAGGCCGCCGGGCTCCGCGCTCGTCAGGATCTGAAAGCCGAGATTGCCTTCAGTCGCTGCGTAATGAGCCCCGCCGGTTTCCTCGATATAGGCCACATAGCGCGCCTCGTCCGCTGTGCGGATACGGGCCGACCATTGCCGCAGGATCATCCCCCGATCTCCTCTGTCGCGAAACTACAATTGCCCGAACCGCCCGGCCGCTACGCTCCTCCCATCATCGGAAGGAACCGCTATGAAGACCGCCAAAGGCACGATTCTCCACAACAACTGGGACGAGAAACCCTATCACGAAGCCGCCCCACTGAAATCGACCGAGGCGAAGATCGACATCGTCATGCACGGCGCCATCGAAGCCACCGGCCCTGGTCGCTACCTGATGCAATACCCCACCGCCGAGACCTGCCATTATTCCGGCTACCTGGTCATGGACGGCGCGCTCGACGGCAAGGCCGGCCAGTTCATCATCTACGAGGTCGGCGACTGGACCAACGGCATCGCCGCCAGCAAATGGCAGATCGTCGAAGGCTCCGGCACCGGCGAGTTGAAGGGCATCACAGGGCAGGGCAGCTACGCCGCCGAACACGACAAGACCGTGCATTACGAGCTGAACTACGCGCTCTAAGCACCAGCCTCTCGGACATCTCTCCCTCGGCGGGGGAGAAAGCGAAAACTTGGGCTTAGCGCAGCTAAGTCCTTAGTTTTCGCAAGAGAGGGGGTGCGGAGCCATCGTGCCTCCCAGTATCCCCTCTCTTGCGATTTCTAAGGCTTAGCGAAGGGCTAAGCCCAAGAAATCGCTTTTCTCCCGCAGGGGGAGAGATGAAGGCGGGCATCACCCCATCCCCCGTACGACCTCCAAAAACTCCGCATGCCCCAGCGCCTTGCTGGCCGCCTGCTTGTATTCCTTCACCAGCCCCTCATGCGTCTCCCGCGCGAACTTCCGCAATTTCGGATCGCGCGCCATCTCCGCCTTCGCCACCGCCGGATCGAGCAGCCCGAGCCCGTCCAGCACCGGATAGTGCAGTTGCGTCTCTACGTGCGGCAGCCCGAACAGATAGTCCGGGAAATGCTCCCGCCGCGGCATTTCCGTCCGCCACCGCGCCAGCCGCTCCTTCGTCTCCGGATGAATCCGGTGCTCCCGCACCTCGCGCCAAAACGGCGTGTCGTCCCGCTCGGTCATGTAGTGAGTGTTGACGAACGTGCGGAAGTCATCGACCTGCCGCCCGACCCGCTTGTTGTAGTCGTCGCGCAGCGCCTGGGTCATCTTTCCGGGCTCGCGCAGGTACTGCCCCGCGAACATCATCATCTGGACGATTGTGCCGTGGATCGAGGTCGACTCGAGCGGCTCGAGGAAGCTCGAGCTCAGTCCCACGGCCACGACATTGTTGATCCAGGCCTTCTCGAGCCGCCCGATCTTGAACTGGATGTCGCCGCGCACCTCGATCTTGCGGCCCAGCACCCGCTCCACCTCGGCATGTGCCTCATCGGGCGTCCGGAACTCGTCCGAGTACACGTAACCGCAGCCATACCGGTACTGCGTTGGGATCTGCCACATCCACCCGGCTTCCTGCGCCCAGGCGCGGGTGTAGTTGGCAATCTCCTCGCCCGGCTCCACCGGTAGCCAAAAGGGCAGGGCCCGGTTCACCGGCAGCTCGTGCTGGTACGAAATCCACGGCGCCTGCATCTCGCCGACGATCAGGCGCTTCCGGAACCCCGTCGCGTCGATGAAGAAGTCGCCCTGGAGCTTCTGTCCATCCTCGAACACCAGCGCCGTGACATCTCCGGTCTCGCCATGCCGCTCGACGCCCGTCAGCACGTTGTCGACGATCTCGACGCCCTGCGACTTCTCCTTGAGGAACTTCCCCACCAGCGACTGGTCGAAATGATAGGCCGGCAGGAACGGTCCCAGCGGCTGCAGCGATCCGTCCGCCTTCTGCGCCCACGGCGCCTTCTTCTGCTTCAGCAGCGGCCCGAACAGATGCATGTCCTGCACCGGCTCGTTCACCGACACCGCATAGACGTTGAGATAATCCGACGGCGCTCCTGGCGGGGGCCTCACGACCGCGTGCGGGTCATCGATCGGCCCGTAATAGGTGAAGCCCTTCCGCCGCCAGTCCTCGTGCCGGATGCCGAGCTTGTAGGTCGCCTCGGTCTTCCTGAAGAACTCGAAGATATCAATGCCGAAATGCGTCAGGAACACGTGGAAGGCGGCCGTCGTCGCCTCACCCACCCCCACGGTCGGGATCTTGCTGGACTCGACAACGCTGAGCTTCGCATCGAGCTTCAGCCGCTTGATCGAGTCCTGAATGATGAAGGCCGCGATCCACCCAGCCGTGCCGCCGCCCACGATAACGAAATGCGGTTGCCCCGCCATGATTGTAGTCCTCCCTGGCCGCAGGAAAGACGATGCGAGCGAGGCGAGCAAGGGGCTGAGTTCAGACGAAAGTCCGGAAACTACAGGTCGGCGCGTCGACCCCTAACGCCATCGGCAAGTTATCGTGGTGCGCCGCTCTGTTGTTGGCCGACCCCGATGTCGCTGTCATCCTCGAGCGGCACGTAAATCGACGCGACCACCGTCAGGATTACAAGACACGCGCCTACCAGGACCAACGCTGCGATGAAGATGCGGCGCCGGTGTATGGCGTCGGCAGGCAGTCGACTGCTAGGCGTCATAGTCCCCTCGACGAACACTGGACCACCGTGCCGCAGTGAACGTCAAATCACAGTAATACGTTCGAGTGGGTAAGCCGTTAAAGCCGGTAGACCCGCTCCGCGTTGCGCCAGAACAGCTTCTCCTGCTCAGCCATGCTCGCTCCGCTCACGATCTCCGTCGTGGCGTTCGCCCACTTCGTCAGATCCGCGAACAGCGTCACCACCGGATGGTCGCTCCCCCACACCACGCGATCCCAGCCGAACGTCTCGATGACGAACTCGATATACGGCCGGATCGTATCCACGGTCCAAGTCTCGTCCACATTGGCCAGAATCCCCGACACCTTGCACACCACGTTCGGCAGCTCGGCCACCCGCTCGAGCCTCGTGGTCCAGCTTTCCCATTCCGCCTCGGCAATTTTGGGGTTGCCGCAGTGGTCGAGCACGAACTGCGTCCCGGGACACGCCTGGATCAGCGGCGGCGCCAGCATCAGCTCATGCGACTTCACGCAGATGTCAAAGGTCATGCCGTAGCGCGGCAGCAGCCGCACATTGTCGATGAAGGTCTGCGTTTGGCTGAGCTCCGCCGGCTGCCCCTGCAGCAGACGCCGGATGCCTTTCACCCTGCCGAGCGCCTGCATCCTCTCGAGATGCGCCTCGAACCCCGAATGCTCGGGCCGTCCACTGGCAATCGCCCCGACCACCCGGTCGAGCCCCAGCACGAACTCGGTCTCATTAGCGATCTGCGGCTCGGCGACGTCCACCTCCATATGCAACGCCGCCTCGATCCCAAGCGGCGCCGCTTCCTGCCAATAGCTCTCGACATGCCACGGCTTGTTGATCGCTGGCGCCCCGCTGAGCCACGGATAGGAGAACCTGTCGGGATAAATGAGGTGCAGGTGCGTATCGATAATGCGCATGAATCGCCATGAGGAATGAGTGTTTGCGGCCGCAAGCTAGCACGGGGCCGGCGACGGAACGCTAGTACCAAGGGCGATATGGCAACTGTGGCTAGCGCGGCGCCGTCAGGCTGTCCTCGATGCGCTCGACCAGGTCGTCGAACCGCGCTCGCTCAGCTTCCGGATAGCTGATCTCGAAAGCCGAGACCGCTGTTCCATCCCGGCTCAGCATGAATTTGGCGTAGAAAATCGTGGGTACCCCCTCGTTCTCGAGATAGCCCGAAAGCACGAACCACGACCGACCACCCGCTCGATAGGTTATGCGGCGCGACGGGTCCGCCGTTTCCATCATTGCCCGGAACTCCCCCGCCGAAAGCGCCTCCGGATTCTTCACGCCGAACACGTCGAGCTGAGCCTCGCCGCCCACCTCCGACAGTTCCAACCGGTCCGTCGCGTTCTCGTCCACCTCGAACAAACCGATCGGCAGCGAAACCGAGAACCCCAACTGAGGATGAACATAGCGCCGCCAGCTTTGCGCCTGGGCCGGAACCGCGCAAAAGACCAAAATGAGCAGCGCAATGGCGCGCAACACAGGCATGTCATCCTCCCCATGAAGAACGAGCCATCGCCCCTCAGCGTTCCGTTCCCCACGGCTGCTCACAGTTCGTCGGATTGTCCGGCAACAAGCAGGCGGTTCTTGCCGAGAAAGCTGGTGAAGTCGTCGGCGAGCGCCGCGGCACCAACCGCGTTCAGGTGGTCCCTATCGCGGAACAGAGCCAGCCCGTTGCGCTTGGGCGAGCAAACATCCTGCGCTGGCGGACAAAGCACCTCGAAGCTGTCGTACACAAACAGGTTGTCGTGAGCCGCCGCTGCCGGTCGCAGCATGCCCAGGACCTCGTCCACATGTCCCGCAAGTTGCTCCCGATTGACCTCACAGGGGGATAACAGGACGCACGCATTGATCACGTCGAAGCCGAACATTGGCGGCGGTCCCATCACCACGACCTTCGCACCGCGCACCGCCACCTGCTGCGCAAGGGCGCCTACATCGTCCACCCATCGGTTCAGTCCAGGCAGCGGGGCATGCTCGCCCTGCCGGTTGAGCATCAGCCGCGAGACCAGCAGGATGTCTCCCGGCTGGAGCCGGTTGAGAATCTCATTGTAGATGCGCTGTCGCGGCTCGAACTCGTTGCCGCGGGTCATCGGGAAGGCGACATCCACCGTCTCGATCAGGTGAACCCCGACGCCGGTCCTCTTATGCAGGCTGCGCAACAGCCCCCGTAGATGACCCGCGTGGCTGTCCCCCAGTGTCCAGATCGTTGGCAGGCCGGCCGCCGTCGGCGGTACCGTGCACCGCTCGAACATGTCGGCGGTCAACGGCCGTTTCTTGGCATCCACGACGCAGTCAGACCCATCGGAACCCGCCAGCGCGACGAAGGCCGCGGGTATGTTTCTGGCCCCTAGCGTCTCGATGCCAAGCGTATTTCTCGCCACCAGCAATCCCAGCAGCAGCGTCGCGCAAACACCCGAGGCCGCCAGGCCGGCTCCGACGGTACGCCACTTCATCCCGCCCCAGGGCGCGTGCCGCAGCGGCCGTTCGATTAGTGTGTACGACAGCACCGACAACCCGAAGATGGCGAGGATCTGGAAGGGCACCGTCCACGGGTGGACGCCCACGACCCATCGGCTCAGGCTGAGCACGCTCCAGTGCCAGAGGTAGAGCGAGTATGAGATATTGCCGACATAGACCACCGCGGGGTGGGAGAGCACCGAGTAGGTCTTCCCGCCCGGATGCACGGAGGCCATAAGCCCGAGGGTCGTACCTACCACGCTGATCGTCACCAGCGCCTGCTGGTCGCGTGGCGCGAACAGCAGCGCCAGCGCTGCCCCGAGAAAAACCGGCGCCAGCGGCAGGGGCGCCTCGACGGCGCCCTGCTTGCGGCTACTCATCCATTCATAGAGCAGCGCACCCGCCGCCAATTCCCAAAACCGAGCCGGCATAGAAAAATAGGTCAGCTTCGCCGCCGGAGAGTTCGTGCCAACGACGAATGCGGCCAGCGAAGCGGCGGACAGCAGCAACATCGCGACTGGATAGATCCGCGTCCCGGCCCACCTAGACCTCAAGCCGATCCAGAACAGCACCGGAAAGACCAGATAGAACTGCTCCTCCACGCCCAGCGACCAGGTCTGAGCGAAGGCATTGAGGTCCGTCGATCGCGAGAAATAGTCGGTCTCCTCCAGTGCAAGCGTGATGTTGGAGATGCCGAACAGCGCCGCGCCGCCGGTACTCAGCGAGCTCATCGGGCTCGCGTCGACTGCAAGCACAAGGACACCGGTCAGCAACACGCAGGCGATGAGCGCGGGCAGGATCCGCTTCACCCGCCGGACATAAAAGTCCCGCAGGAACCCCGATAGGTTGGCCCCGCCATGGGCAGCCAGCGAACCGCTGATCACGTATCCGGAAATGACGAAGAAGATGTCGACCCCGAGAAATCCGCTCGGTAGCAAGTCGCGATTGAAGTGATGCACGATCACGGCGAGCACAGCGAACGCCCGCAGTCCGTCGATATCTGGCCGGTAGGCGGCAACCCCTCGCGCCGGCCCTTCAGCCAGCATTGTTCTGCCCTCTGCAAGAGATGCGCTCATCGCTTCCAACCGGAGTGCGGGTGGGCTGCAACGTGCCAGCAGTTGCTTGCGATTCTGTTGATGTGTGGGGTCGGCGCTTACCAATCGTTGTTGGCTTTACTGCTATGCCCCCACCAAAGGGGTAGTCGCGGTGGACAAGTCAGCAATTGCGAGGGCGCGAGGGATCGGCATTGTCGCGGTCGTCTACGGCCACGCTGCCCCCGGATACTGGATCCCCGTCTACCTCTTCCACATGCCCTTGTTCTTCCTGCTCGGCGGCCTGACCATCAGCCGCGAGCGCTCGTGGCGGCAGGTGCTGCGCTTTGTCCTCGTCGACATGTTGCTGTTCGCCGCCGCCGCGACCCTGTTCTACCAGCTGATAGCGCTCGCTCTCGATCCGCTCGTGCCCGTCTACCACCGCTTTGAGGGTCTCCAACTGAGCACCTTCACCACCGACATCCTCGTCTATACCGGCCATCACGTGAAATTCGCGCTGACCGCCTGGTTCCTCGTTGCCTATGCCGGGGCGACGTTGCTCTCCGAGCTGCTCATCCGCCTCGTCCCACCACGCCTTGAAACCCGCCTGCTGCCCTTCGCCGCCATCGCGCTGCTGGTGGTCGGGATCGAGGTGCTGGCGCCGCAGTTCCGCAACAATCCGGAGAGCTGGTACTTCAATCAGCTCTCGCAATATTGCGTCGGGTCGGCATTCATGCTGGTCGGCTACCTGCTGCAGCGCGCCGACCGCCTGCTGAAGCTGCTGTTCCACCCAGTCGCGCTGGTGGCTACGGCGGTGGCATTCACCGCTGCTGTCATCCTCGTGACACCGCGCGTCCCGACCATGGTTTTCAGCGATTATCCACGCGGGCTCGGGCTGTTCGTGCTCTTCAGCACGCTGGGCGTCGCCTGTACCCTGCAATTGGCCGCCGCTCTGAAGGCCCCATTACTGGCCTCGCTGGGGCGGGCCAGCAAACACGTGATGATGCACCACCTGTTCGTCTTCGCCCTGGTGAACTTCGCCTTCGTGGCGGCCGGCCTCATGACGCTCGAGCAGATCACCGGCGTCTACACCAAGTTCAACCTGCCCGCGACCTGGCTTGTCTACATCACCTTCGGCGTCGCGTTGCCCTGGCTCGGCATCGTTCTGTGGCACCGGCTGCGCAAACCCGCCCACCCGGTCCAGGCACCCGTCACGACCACCTGACCTACAGCTTTACCGCGAGCCCCGTCCGGATGCTTTCGTCCGCCGCGATGCAAATCCGGAGCGACTGCACGGCATCGTTCATGTGCCGGCTGAGGTCGATATTCTCGACAATCGCACGATACACATAATCCTGCTCCCGCGCGCAGAGCGCATCGTGATGCGGCTCGCCCTGCATCGAGATGTACTCGTCGGCCCGCGCAAATGCCCCATCGGCGCCCAGCTCCGCCCGGTGCACGCGGATCTGGTCGGTCCGGGTATGCGTATCGAGATCGTCCGATTTCGCGCCCGGCTCCATGACGATCGACACCGCGCCATTCGGGGTCATCACGTCCTTGATGAAGAACGCCGTCTCCGAGACCATCGGTCCCCAAGCCGCCTCGTACCAGCCACGCGAGCCATCCTCGAACAGCACCTGCAGCGCCCCATAGTTGTACATGTCCGGCGCAATCTCGTCCGACAGCCGCACCCCCATGCCGCGCACCTCGACCGGCCGCGCATCGGTGATCTGGCACATCACGTCCACATAGTGCACGCCGCAATCGACGATCGGCGATGTCGTCTCCATCAGCGTCTTGTGCGTCCGCCAGTTCTCCCCGCTCGATTGCTGGTTGAGGTTCAGCCGGAACGCATAGGGACCGCCGAGCTTCCGCGCTTCCTCGATGAAGCGGATCCAGCTCGGGTGATGCCGCAGGATATAGCCCACCACGAGCTTCCGCCCATTGGCCTGCGCGGCCGCAACCACCCGCTCGGCATCCGCCACTGTCATCGCCAGCGGCTTTTCTACGAACACGTGCGCGCCTTGTTCCAGCGCCATCACCGCGTAGTCGGCATGCGTGTCGGTATAGGTATTGACCGAAACCAGGTCCGGCTTCAGCTCCCGCAGCGCTCCGTCAAAGTCCGGCCGAACTGCGTAACCCGCCAGCTCCGACTCGAGCTTCGGCGCCCGCCGGTTCACCAGCCCGACAATCTCGAACCCCGGATGCCGATGATAAGCCAGCGCATGACTGCGCCCCATGTTGCCCAAGCCGGCGACGAGAACACGCACAGTCATTCTTCTTGGCTCCAAACACAGCTATCTCGGCGATCCTCCCCCGCGTGGCGGGGGAGAGGGACCATGCGAAGCATGGTGGAGGGGGCGGCCAGACTCACGATCTCACGCCATCCAGCCCGACATTCAACTCCACCGCCAAGCCCTCGATCCGCTCCGCCGATCCAGCCGCAAAGGCCGCCGGCATCCCATAATACCGGTGCGCCTCCAGCACCTCGTATCCCCCGAACGGATACTCGGCCGCCGGCGGAATATACCCAGGCACCCCATCGGCAAAGCTGTTGACGAAATGCACGCGCTTGCCGTCCCCGCGCACGTTCAGCGCCGATTGCGCGAACATCTCGCCCGGCATGAAGCTGAGCCGTACACCAGCCCAGTCCAGCACCGTCACCCGCCCGCTCCACGGCGAGGCAGGCTCCAACGCAATCGTCTGCGCCCAGTCGGCCCAGCAGTCGTAGAGCGTCGCCCAGGCGGGGTCCGATTCCCTCGCCTTGGCCCGCCATTCCGCCGCCAGCTGCGGGAGGGGCGCCGTCTCGTTGCGCACAAGATCGAGGCTCACCGTCCCGCTCGCCGCGTGAACCGGCCCGTCCAGCCGCATGAGCTTCGCCGCCGCGGCACTCTCGGCGATCCGCCGGCCTAGCCGCTCTGCTTCGGCATAGGTACGGTCCGGCGTCGGCGTTGTGCTGATCGAAGAATGCGGCGAATGCCCGGTGCTGATATCACCTGCACACCCGGTCATGAACACCGCTACGATACCCGGCTCGGCCACCTCCAGCGCCTCGCGCACATAGTGTGGAAAGTCGGCCGTGTACTGCCGGTTGTATGCGGCCAGCACCACTGGGTGGCACGCATGCGAGGTGAGAATGGCGATTGGCCGCCCATCCACCCCATCGATCCGCAGCACCGGCACCGCCGGATCGATCACCCCGCCTTCGTGCCGCCGGTTGAACGCAATCCCGGGATTGTCCCCAACCCCAGCCGAGAGGACAGCGGGCCGCTGCGCCGCGACGGCCCGGTCGATCGCCTCAACGCAGCCGTCCTCCAGCCGCGCGAAGTCCGTCCCGCCGCGACCAGCCATGCTCACCGGCCCGCCATGGGTATGCGTAGCGATCACCGAAACCCGGTCGTCCGGCAGCACGCAGCGTGACCGGATGC
Source organism: Devosia sp. P2_G7 (assembly GCF_056403495.1). NCBI lineage: Bacteria > Pseudomonadati > Pseudomonadota > Alphaproteobacteria > Hyphomicrobiales > Devosiaceae > Devosia > Devosia sp. P2_G7. The sequence goes on along the minus strand of NZ_JBFUFI010000011.1, from coordinate 19,423 downwards.
GCGCACAGCTGTCCTCGTGCAGGCCGATCACGTCGACTACCACGATGGCCGTGTCGCCGACCGCGATGGCCCGCGCCGTCAGCGGATCATGGCTGCCGGTCGCCGGCTCTGTCCGCGCGGCGTAGCCCGACATCATCAGCCCGGCAGGCGGCGTGATGTCGACGATCGCTGCACCGGCCAGCAACTGGGGCATATCCGTCATTTGTTTCTGCCCTGCGTGTGGTGGGATCGTCTGGCGATCGCCATTAATGCCAAAAACATACCACTTGTCGAGCGAGACCCTGCGAAAGTCGACGGGTTGAAGTCAGCTGGGCAAGGTGGGCAGGGAAGTAGCTTGCAGCTCTTGGGGTTGACCTTGCGGAGGTTACGAGAATCAGCTTGGTAAATGGTCTTTTATTGGTATTATACGACGATTATGGGACGCCAAGGGCTCGGCGCTGATCGATCAGCATTGGGTTGGTCCGGGACAGGCAATTGAGCAGCAACAGCAACGCCATTTTCAGCGCCGAAACCATCATCCTGCCGCAGGGCGGGCCGCTTTACCTGCAGCTGAAGCGTTGGATCGAGAACGCCGTCGCCCGTGGCGTCATCAAGCCCGGCGATGCGCTGCCATCCGAGCGCGATCTCGCCGCCAAGGTCGAGGTCTCCCGCGTCACCGTGCGGAAGGCCGTGCAGCACCTGGTGCGCGACGGCGTGCTGATCCAGCGCCACGGCTCGGGCACATTCGTCGCTCCGCAGCAGAGCCGTGTCGAGCAGTCGCTGAGCCAGCTCACCTCCTTCACCGAGGATATGGCGCGCCGCGGCATGGCCGTCCGCGCCATCTGGCTCGATCGCGGCATTTACGATCCATCGCCGGACGAAACCGTGATCCTCGGCCTGTCACCCGGCGAGCGCGTCGCCCGGGTCGCGCGCCTCCGCCTCTCCGGCGACATGCCGCTAGCAATCGAACGGGCGGCCCTCTCGTCGGAAACGCTGCCCGATCCTGGCATGGTCGGCTCGTCGCTCTATTCTCATCTCGACAAGACCGGCAACCGCCCGGTCCGAGCCATCCAGCGCATCCGCGCCGCCAATCTCGAGGAAGCCGACGCGCGTCTCCTCGAAATCCCCGTGGGCGCCGCCGCGCTCCACATCGAGCGTATCGCCTACCTTCCCTCCGGCAAGGTTGTGGAACTCACACGCTCGGTCTATCGCGGCGACACCTACGATTTCGTCGCCGAATTGAGAGTGGGGGAGTCCCCCCGCAAGTGAACCCGAAGCCGTGAGTGGAACCGTGACCAGACCCGACGCCAACGCCAGCTACATGCGCCAGGAAGTGGAGGAGACCCCGGCCGCCATCGCCCGTCTGCTCTCCGAGGGCAAAGCCGATTTCGCCGCCGCCGGCAAGGCCCTCCGCGCCGCCGACCCGACGGCCATCGTCACCATCGCCCGCGGTTCCTCCGACCACGCCTCGTCGTTCCTCAAGTACGCCATCGAGTTGCTCGCCGGCGTGCCGGTCGCTTCCGTCGGTCCCTCGATCGTCTCGATCTACGGCCGCGAGTTGAAGCTCAAGGGCACAGCCGCCATCGCCATCTCCCAGTCGGGCAAGAGCCCAGACATCGTCGGCATGACTCAGTCGGCCAAGAGGAATGGCGCGCTCACCTTCGCGCTGACCAACACGCCGGATTCGCCACTGGCGCAGGCGTCCGACCAGACCATCGCGCTCCGCTCGGGTGAAGAGAAGTCCGTCGCCGCCACCAAGACCTTCGTCGCCTCGGTTGTCGCCGGCCTCGGCCTCGTCGGAAACTGGTTGGAAGACAAGGCGCTGCTCGCGGCCCTGGAATCACTTCCTGAGGTACTCGAAGAGGCCGTCCACTGCGATTGGTCACCGCTGCTTGGCGCTCTCGACAAGCACCAGTCGCTCTATGTCCTGGGTCGCGGCCCGGCACTCGCCATCGCCAACGAGGCGGCGCTGAAGTTCAAGGAAACCTGTGGCATCCACGCCGAGGCATATAGCGCCGCCGAGGTCATCCACGGCCCGGCCCGCATCGTCGAGCACCACTTCCCGGTGCTGGCGCTCGCCGCCCGCGACGCCGCCGAAGCGTCTGTCGCCGAGGTCGCCGAGCGGCTGGCGGGGCAGGGCGCCCGCGTCTTCATCACCTCGATCAACGCCCGCAACGCCGAACGCCTCCCGTTCGCCGCGTCCGGCCACGCCATCACCGACGCCCTGGCCCTGATCGTCAGCTTCTACGGCTTCGTCGAAGCCCTAAGCCGTCGCCGCGGCTTCGACCCCGACCGCCCGCCGCACCTGAAGAAGGTGACGGAGACGATCTAGGGTTGGTTGGCGCAGGCCGCGCCACAGCACATCTCCCCACTGGCGGGGGAGAAAGTGAAAACTTGGGCTTGGCGCAGCTAAGTCCTTGGTTTTCACAAGAGAGGGGGTGCGGAGCCACCGAGGCCCCAACTCCTGCCCAAACCGGGCAGAGCCTGAATGAGAGCGTCTCCCTCCCCCTTGCGGGGAGGGGACAGGGGAGGGGGTACACTTCCCGCACCAGCCCATCGTCAATTGCCGAGCAGGAATCGCCCAATGACCACCAAACAAGCCTTCACCGGAGCCCGCATCTTCGACGGCGCCGAGTGGCACGACCACATGGCGCTGGTTGTCGCCGACGGCAAGGTCGAGGGCCTGATCGCCGCCGACTCGCCCACCGATGCCATCCGCGTCCCCGTCGATGGGGCCATGCTCGTCCCGGGCTTTCTCGACCTGCAGGTCAACGGCGCCGGCGGCGCGCTGCTCAACGATACGCCGACGCTCGATGCCATCCGCACCATCTGCGCGACGCTGACGCAGTTCGGCTGCACCGCCAGCCTGCCGACGCTGATCACCGACACCGTGCCCAAGAACGAGGCGGTCATCGCCGCCGGCGCCGCCGCCACCGAGCAGCACATCCCCGGCTTCCTCGGCCTCCACCTCGAGGGCCCGCACCTGTCGGTGGCGCGCAAGGGCGCCCACGATCCCAACCTGATCCGCCCGATGGACGAGTCGGACCTGCAGCGGCTGCTCGCCGCAAAGCGCGCGCTCCCGACTCTCCTAATTACCGTCGCCGCCGAAACCGTTGGTCCGGAGCAGATTTCCCGCCTCGCGGCAGCCGGCATCATCGTCAGCGTCGGCCATTCCGACGCCTCCTACGTGCAGGTCGCGGCCGCTGCCGAAGCCGGCGCGTCGATGGCAACGCACCTGTTCAACGCCCAGAGCCAGATCGGCAACCGCGAGCCGGGCGTCGTCGGCGCCGTGCTCGACCTGCCCGGGCTCGATGCCGGCCTCATCGCCGACGGCATCCACGTCCACCCGACATCGATCGGCATCGCGCTCCGTTCAAAGCGCGGCCCGGGCCAGATCTTCCTCGTCTCCGACGCCATGTCGATCACCGGCACCGACTGGACCCAGTTCGAGCTCACCGGCCGCACCGTCTATCGCAAGGACGGCGCCCTCCGCCTCGCCGACGGCACCCTCGCCGGCGCTGACCTCGCGATGATCGACGCCATCCGCTACGTCCACCAGACCATCGGCGTCCCGCTCGACGAGACGTTGCGCATGGCGAGCCTCTACCCCGCCCGCGCCATCCACGCCGAATCCGACCGCGGCCATCTGACCAAGGGCGCCCGCGGCGACTTCGCTGTGCTGACCGACGACCTCAAAGTCCGCTCCACCTGGATCGCCGGTGAGAAGGTGTTCGGCGCGTAGCGAAACGAAACCGGCCGCCCAGTGGACAGCCGGTTCGCAGTCAGGTTGGGCGGCCACTAGAACGAAAAGTTCAGGCCGACCTTGAAGGTGTGCAGAGCGATATCCGAGTTCGTCAGGAGGTACTGAGTATCGGCCGGGATATCGAACCGCTGCTCGTCGGAGGTGAGCGACGAGTAGAGATACTCCGCCTTTACCGAGATGTTGTCGTCGAGCGCTACTTCGGCGCCAACACCAGCCGTCCAGCCCGTCGCCGTGATATCGGCGCTCACGTCGTCGCCTGGGCCATCGAGATTGGTAATCGCCATGCTGCCGCCCGCGAACGCGAAACCGGCGGTGCCGTAGAGCAGCACCTGGTCCACCGCCACGCCTGCGCGACCACGCAGCGTGCCGAGCCAGTCAAGCTGGGAACTCGGGACAGACGCGAAGGGCGCGTTCTGCGGGTCAATTTCAGCGCCCTCGCCTGCAATGTTTGCCCACGAGATGTCTCCTTCGACGCCCAGGACGAACATATCGAGCTGAACATTGGCGCCCGCTTGGACGCCCACGGTCCAGCCGCTGATATCGAAGCTGCCGTCAGTACCGAAAAGGAAGGCGTCGGTGCCGGCGTCGTAAAAGTCTCCAGTCCAGTCGACCGTGCCGGTGCCAAAGCCGAGCGAGCCGCCTACATAGGCGCCGCTCCAGTCGTGCGCCGCCGGCGCTACCGCCACGGGCTCATCGATCACGACCAGGTCGGCTGCGTGTGCGGCCCCCGCCAAGGCAAGCGTCGAAACGGCAACCAGTAGTGCGCTAGTAATTTTCATTGTTGTCCCCCTCAAATTGCTGAGGACAATATCGTCGACCACGACAAACACAGCAATATCGACGGATCAATTGTCACGGGCTGGTGCGTGACTGCCACACAGCGCAATAGTGCGTAGCAAGTGGCTCGCCGAAATCAATCACCTAGGCATCCGCCTATCACGTGACGGTGAAAGCCACATTGCTTCCGCGCGCGACCGTCCACGCCGCACATGCAATCCACACAACGGCGGTTCACTTTCCGTTCATCGGCGTGGCTTACCCGCGGCCTATGTAAGGCATCGTCGTTGCCATCACCGTCATGAACTGCACATTCGCCTCGAGCGGCAGCCCGGCCATATAGAGAATCGCATCCACCACATGCTGCACGTCGAACGTCGGCTCCGGCTCCATCGTGCCGTTGGCCTGCAGCGATCCGGTGGTCATCCTGGCCGTCATGTCGGTGGCCGTATTGCCGATATCTATCTGCCCGCAAGCGATGCTAAAGGCCCGTCCGTCCAGCGAAATCGCCTTTGTCAGCCCGGTGATCGCATGCTTGGTGGCGCTGTAGGCCGCCGCCCCCGGTCGCGGCACATAGGCTGAGATCGAGCCGTTATTGATGATCCGCCCGCCCTGCGGCGTCTGGTCCCGCATCGCCCGGAACGCCTCCCGGGCCACATAGAACGCCCCGTTGAGGTTCACATCCACCATGCCCTGCCAGGTCCCGATGTCAGTATCCCCAAAGCTGGCTTGCGGCGCAAACCGCCCGGCATTGTTGAACACCACATCGACGCGACCCAATTTCGCTTTGAGATCAGTGAAGTAGCGGTGCACCGCCGCCGGGTCAGTGACGTCGCAAGTGCCGCTATACCGGGCGCCGCTGAGCCGCGCTGTCTCGGCCAGCTCCACCTCGCGCCGCCCCAGAATCGCCACCCGATACCCGGCTTTCCCCAACCCGATCGCCGTCGCGCGCCCAATCCCCGAGGTCGCGCCGGTCACCACCGCCACCTTGCCGTCTGTCATTTTTCGCTTTCCCGCCCTGTTTTGCCGTCATATGGACGACGACTTGCGGCATAGGCAAGGCAGTCCATTGGCAGAGATCCATGCCACCATCTAATCAAGCCCCGCCCAAAGGCGCGCAAGCTCGGACCGTCGAGGAGTTGGTGCGACGCGGCCTGGAACTGCATCAATCCGGCCGTGGCAGCGAGGCTGCAGAATTCTATTCCCGAGCAATGCAAATCGACCGGGATCACCCGGCGGCTAACCACTTGTTTGGCCTCGTGCAACTGCATCAGGGTCACGCCGAAGCAGCAGTGAGACACATCGCCATCGCGCTGGAGGCGAGGCCCGCCGATCCACAGTACCTGGCCAATATGGGAGTCGCGCTGACCAACGCAGGGCGCAATTTGGAAGCGCTAGGTGTCCTGAAGCGGTCCGTCTCACTCGATCCGCGGTTTGCTGAGGCGTACTCAAACCTCGGAATGACAAATCGACTGCTTGGCCGCTTTGATGATGCTGTGAGCGCCTACCGCCAAGCGGCTGCGCTGAAGCCTGGGGAAGCTGTCTTTCGCTACCATCTCGCGAATGCCTTGCGACTGGCAGGGGACCCAATAGAGGCGGAGTCGGCCTATCGTGCAGCACTAGAGCTGCGTCCCAGCTATGGGCAGGCATATGTTCGCCTAGCTTTCATGCTGATCGACCAAGGCCGAGCCGCTGAAGCGCTTGAATTGCTGGATCAAGCGTTGGTGCTTCTCCCTCACGATGCTGAGCTTCACCTCCAACGTTCGCGTGCACTCTACGCATTGGCAAAGCTCGACGAAGCCGTCGCCGGTTTTGATCAAGCTATTGCCTTAAGGCCCACCTACGGCGAGGCTCACCTCTATCGATCCACCACGGTGCGGCATCACAAGCGCGATGGATCAATAGACGCGATGGAGGAATTGTTCAGGTCGGAGAGTGCGACCGTCAGCGATCGGATATTTGCCGGATTTGGGCTGGGCAAGGCGCTGGCTGATGTCGGGGACCACCAAGGCTCCGTCATGACGTTTGTTGAAGCCAATAAGATGCAGAGGCAGCGTGTGCCCTTCTCGCTCGCTGACGAGGTTGGCTACATGCGGGCGGATGTAGATCGATTTCGAGACGTCGACGATGACCCAAGGATAGCGGGCTCGGGAGACGCTGGCCCCATTTTCGTCGTAGGCTTGCCTCGTGGCGGCAAGAGCACTCTGGAGCGGATACTCTCGGTTCATCCCTCACTCGCAGCCTCCGGCGAACTTCCGACCATGGGAAGACTGGCACGGCAACTGGTCCGCGACGCCAACGGCTTGCCGCTGTCTGAGATTTCCCCCGCTCGCTTCGCCGAAATGGGAAGAGCCTACATGCGTGAGGCCGAAAGGCTTGCTCCCCCGGGCAAACGAGTGATCGACACGATGCCGTCGAACTATCACCACATTGGCTTCATTCGGATGGCCCTGCCAAACGCCCGCATCGTCCACTGCGTAAGGCCTCGGGCTGAGCACTGCATTGCCATATTCGAGAAGTACCTCACAGGGACCGGCTTTGAGTACTCGAACGATCTGGACGATCTGTCGGCGTACTTCTCTGCCTATCGTCGAATGATGGGCGAGTGGCACTCACGCTTCCCGGGAGCCATCTGCGACGTCGACGTGGCTGGTCTTAGGGATGGCGACTGGAGCGCCACCAAAAGACTGCTGGATTTCTGCGGCATTGAGCCCGACGCCGCCAACGTCTCGAACGTGCAGTCCGAACCCCAGTATCAAGAATGGTCCCCCGAACGCGTCGCGGCCAATCGCACCGAGCACCTGGCTGCTTGGCGTCGGGTTCATCCGCAGCTTTGGGACTAAACCGGCCCGAGTCAGCGTACGGGTCGTTCACAACAGTTAAGGGTTGGTTTCCAAACCTGTGCTGAATCTGCAACAGCCGATCTGCAACCACCTTGGCGCTGCCCCAATTCAGCCATTCTGCGATTGCGCCTCCCCAACTCCTGCGTAGAGTGGGTAATGCGAATCCATGCATGGGATCGTTTGTCGGTCGCAAACGCGACGACAACACACACAAGAGTGTGGTCGCGTTTCGACAAACCGCCGGGCAACTGGCAAAAACGAATGACTGACTTTGGAGGTCAATAATGAAAATCAGGAGCCTTCTTCTGGGTTCTTTGGCGGTTGCGGGTCTCTCGACCGGCGGTGCCTACGCGGCCGATCTCGGCGTTCTGACGTCGCTTGACGTTTGCGACGCTCTGGGCCTGTCGGGTCTGACGATCTCGTCCGACACCAACTGCCTGCAGATCACCGGCGAAGTGAAGTACAAGTTCACCTGGGGTGACTTCGACAACGACTTCCTCGTTGACGTAGAGACCCTGGATCCGGGTCCGGTTGGTTTCATCTCGGGCGACGGTGCCAATGATTGGCGCTCGCGCTTCGATGCTTGGATCAAGTTCGTTGCTACCGCTGACTCCGACTTCGGTCCGGCCAAGGCCGTCCTGAAGCTCAAGGAAGTTGACGACGCTCGCGTCGACGACGAGGGCGTTCGCTACTACGGTGGCTCCACCACGAACGGTGACGACGACACTGCAGGTGGCGCCGTCATCCTGGACGAAGCCTATGTCTCCATTGGCGACACCACTGTCATCATGGCGGGCAAGAAGGGCTCGATCATGAAGAAGGGCGACGACGAGCCCCTGAACTGGCTCGGCCTGTTCAACTCTGAAGCTGTCGACACTGGTGTTAACTGGGGTGACGCTACCAATCTTCCTGATGGCGGTCACGTTATCCAGGTCGTTTCCGACCTTGGTAACGGCATCTCGATCGGTGCTGGTCTTGAGAAGCTCGACGAGGACAACACCACCGACGAAGCTGGTACCGCTGTTGGCGTGATCTCGTACGCTGGTGAAGGCATCTCGGCTCACGCCACGTTCGCGGCGGCCGGCGTGCTCGATGGCGATGTCGAAGCTTGGGGACTCCACGCTGGCTTCGCCGGTACCTTTGACATGTTCAAGGTCGTTCTTGCTGGTGCCTACGGTCACGATGACCAGTTCACTGGCGCTGTCGGTGACTCTACCGGCGACTACTGGAACGTCCTGGCTTCGGCTTCGGCAACGTTCGACATGTTCACGATCGCGGCCTCGTTCGAGGCGGTCGACGACGGCGTGTACACCGATTACGGCGCTGGCGCCTCCCTTAGCGCCGCTGTTACCGACGGCGTGACCCTGAACCTCGGCGCTCGCTGGTACCACGAAGACTTCGGTGACGACGACAACTACCAGGTCGCTGCTTCGGTCGCGGCTGCTGTCACCGAGACGATCACCGTCACCGGCGAAGTTGGCTACGTCAACGACGACGAAGGTGCAGTTGAGGACCTGTTCTACGGTTCGGCCAAGCTGGCTTGGGCTCCGGGTGGTGGTTACACCTCCTCGATCAAGGGCACGGTCACTTCGGAAGAGGGCTACAAGATCGAGTCCGAGTTCAAGAAGACCTTCGAGTAAGCCTTACGGCCCAAATCGGAATGGAAAGGCCCGGCGTCAGCCGGGCCTTTCTGCTTTTTGAGACGTTCACAATGTGGTCAGCCCCCGTTCATCTGGCCTCAATTATCCGTTCATCTGAGCATTCTGAAATCGTCAGTGGCGTTGTCGCACTTCTCCGATTCACTGATTGACGCTATGGCTCATCGTCGGCATGGCGCCGACGCAATTCTTCTTCCGGGGGCGGCATGAGCGGCATCTTTCTGCGCTGGGGTGTTCCAGCTTTCGTCACGGTGATCGGCGGCACGGTCGCCGCCATCGCGACGAGCGGCAGCGCCATCCCGCCGGATCTCGCCACACGCGCTGCAGCCGTCATCGCCGCACCCGAATACGACTGGGCCAAGCTCAGTTTCGACATGCGCGATGCGACGGTCACCGGCACAGCGACCACCCAGGCTATGATAGATGAGGTGGTTGCGAGGGTCGCGGCTGTGCATGGCGTCCGAGCGGTCACATCGAATGTCGTGTTGGCTGAGTATGTTAGCCCATTTCCCTTCATCGCCACGGTAGAAGGCGGCACGATTACCCTGTCCGGCGGTCTGCCCGACGAAGAGGCGCGCACCGAACTCCTGGCCGCAGCGGGAGAGGGTGCTCGCGACAAGACCCGGCTGATGTCGGGAGCGCCCAATCGTGCGAGTTGGATCGCCGCGGTCGACTACGCACTGGGCTATGCCACGCAGCTCGACGAAGGCGAGGTGGCACTGGCCGACCTCGATCTTACGATTACTGGACGTGCGAAGTCTGCCGAAGCCTACGACGCGCTCATGAAAGTTGGCGCGAAGGCGGCGCCGCCCGCCGTGAACGTGTCGTTCCGCGATGTACAGCCGGCACTGCAGTCGCCATTCGAGTGGCGCGCGGAATATGACGGGCGGCGGGTCACCCTGTCGGGTGCCACACCCAGCGAGCAGCTCGTTGCGGAGCTCGAAGCGCTTGTTCCGTCGGGCACGGGCGTCTCAACCAGCCTCGTCCTGGCCTCCGGGGCGCCGGCCGAGTTCGCGCCATCGGCGAAGGTGCTGTTGGAGAATCTGCTGAAGCTGGAGAGTGGTAGCGCCACAATCTCCGATACTACGTCAACGCTGTCGGGCTCCCCGGCGGACCCCGCTACGGCGGAGGCGGTGCGTGTGGCCATGACCCCCTCGGGCGCCACGGTCAACCTGGGGCCGCCGCATGTCGGGGAGTATTGGCTCAGCGCCGAGCGCGGTGCCGATGGCATCGTGCTGGATGGGTTTGTCCCGGACGCCGCCATGCGGGACCGGCTCGAGGCGCTGGACGGCATCGATGCGGCTGGCCTCGAGTTCGGACGGGGAGCACCCGAGCGGTTCGAGTCCGGCGTCGATTTCGTCATCAATGCGCTTCGGCAAATGAGCGAGGGTCATGCCGCGATCCAGGGTACGATCATCACGCTCGAAGGCCGGGCTGCGACCGTGGCGGATTTCACGGCGATCGAAACCACGCTCGAGCTCGGAGCGCCGCAAGGCCTGATCCTGGCCACCGCGACCGTCAAGCCGCCGCTCGCAACGCCCTTCACGTTCGCTGCCGAGAAATCGGCCGATGGCCAGCTGTCCTTGACGGGTTATGTCCCGAGCACGGCTGTTCGCAAGGTGCTGCTCGGCAAATTGCCCGCGGCGAAAGATGCGACGATCATCGCCGACGGCAACCCCGCCGATTTCGAGGCGGCGGCGATCAAGGCGCTCAGCGTCCTGCCGCTGCTCGATAGCGGCAAGGTCAGCTACGACGGGGCAAGCTGGAGCCTGACCGGCGCAGTGGATACGCCGCAGAAGGCCTTCGCGGCTGAGTCGGCCTTTGCCGACACCGGACTGCGCGCCGCAGGCTGGACCTACACCGTCAACCTGCCAGGGGCCGCGGATGTTGCCGCGCTTCCGGTTGTGGATCCTTACATCTGGCGTGCCCAGAAGTCGGCCAACGGCAGCATCACATTTGCAGGGTTCGTGCCGACCGAACAACTGAAGCGCTACCTCGCCGGCCATGCCGGCACGAGCGTCGTCGATGGGACGGCGCTTGGGGCCGGCGCGCCGGAAGGTTTCATTCCCGCAGCGATAGGCGGGCTCGATGCCCTGCTGGCGATGGACGAGGGCACATTCGCGCTTTCTGCGGGCAACTGGTCGCTGACCGGCAAAGTGCCGACCACCGCCGACCGTCACGGCGTCGAGAAGTCGCTCCGTGGCGCAGCAGATATCTCGGCTTGGCACGTGGCTATCCAGGCCGCGGATGCGGCTCCCGTTGTCGCGCCGTTTGTCTGGTCGGCGGTCAAGGCAGCCGACGGCAGCTTCACCCTGTCCGGCTATGTGCCAACCGAGCAGCTGCGCAGCTTCGCGACGGTGCGCGCGGGCAAGGTCAGCAAGGACACCACGCTGGTCGGTTCGGGCGAGCCGGAAGGGTTCATCGCCGATGCATTGGCGGGGCTCGACGCGTTGCTGAGCCTCGAAAGCGGCGAGGTCAAATACGACGGGAGCACGTGGTCGATTTCGGGCCAGCCGGTGACGACTGCTGCCCTTGAAGCTGCCAAGGCTGCCCTGGCGACGACCTCGAACGGTGGTGCCGGATGGAAGCAGGCGTTTGCCGAGCCGACCCAGCCCGCTTTGCCCGAGCCCGAGCCCGCCGTGGCCGAGCCGGTGCCTGCGGTCGCTGAGACGCCTGCTGAGGCCGAGCAGTCCGCGGAACCCGAGGTCGCGGTAGAGCCGGTGCCCGAGGCCGAAATTGCAGCGGCTCCCGCTGAGCAAGCGCCCGCAGCAGAGCCGGAGCCCGAAGCGGCGCCGGCGGAGACCGACGTCGCCGCAGCCGAGCCAGTTCCGGCCACGCCCGAGGTTGCGCCGACGGTTCGCAACTTCGTATTCGACGCCAAGAAGCCGCTCGGCGGGCCGATCACCTTCACCGGATCCGTGCCGGCCGAGCCGATGCGCCGGCACCTTGCGGTGATCACCGGTGGGGAGCCGTCTGAGGCTCTCACTATCGGTAGCGGCTTGCCCGCCGATTTCGTCGGCAGCGCCGATGCCGGCAGCCGCGCACTGGCGCTGCTCGCAGACGGCGAGTTCGGGCTGGACGGTGATAAGTGGGTGTTCGCAGGACGCGCCGAGACCGAAGCGGACCGGCAGGCTGCTCTCAGTGCCCTGGCTGCCGTGCCGACGCTGGACCAGTGGGAGACCAACGTGACGCTGCTACCGGCGCTCGCCGTCTGCCAGGAAAAGGTCGGAGCGTTTGCCGCTCGCAACGCCATCCTGTTCCAGTCGGGCAGCGCCCGGATCGCCGATCAATCGCTGCCGGCTGTCGATGAGCTGGCGGGCTATCTGGCCATCTGCCCGAAGGCGACCGTGAACGTCGAAGGACACACTGACGCCGACGGCGATGACGAGGCGAACCTGGCGCTCTCCGTCTCGCGCGCCGAGGCAGTGGTCGATGCGCTGATCCTGCGCGGTATTGGCCCCGAGCGCTTGTATGCCATCGGCTATGGCGAGAGCCTGCCGATTGCCAGCAATGAGACGCGCGCCGGCAAGCAGGCCAACCGCCGCATCGCCTTCACTCTCGCTGACGAGTAACGACCGCACGATGACCCTCGATTCGCTGATCTATCTGCTCGAAGTGTATTGGCCGTTCGTCCTCGGGGCGGGGGCGATCGGCCTGGGTACCGGCTGGCTGTCTGTCGGCGGACGGAAGGGCTGAGCTGCATGCTGAATCCGGCCCACATCCTTGAAATCGCGTTGCTTCTGCTGGTCGCCTTCCTGCTCGGCGCCAGCATCGGCTCCGTTGCGCGATTGGCTGTTCTGCGGCTGACCCACCCCAAGGTGACAGTGCCATCGCCGGTGGTGGGCGTCGCCCCCGTCGAGGCGGCGGCACCCGCACTGGTCGCTACTCCCGTGATCGAGCCGATGTCGAAGCCAGCAGCCCCGGCCGCACCAGCTGACACCCCGGCGGTCGATTTCACCGAGGCGTTGCTGGCCTTGGCCGGAGACAAACCCGGTAGCGCGGCCCCTCTGCGGGCGATCAGGATGCCGACCCTCGCACCGTTGCCCGGCACCGAGGCTGCCAAGCCGGTAGCAGAGATGGCGCCGGCGCGTGCCGCTGGCGCCACGACGTCCGGACGTCTGATTGCGCATCCGCACGTGGCGGCTGAGCCTGCGCGCACGGAGACAGCCAGCGGTGCCGGGGCGGACGTGATCCCGTTCCCGGTTGAGAAGCAGGTCGGCGAGAAGGCAGAAGAGCCGTCCGCTTCGGTGGCTGCGGAGCCGGAGCCTCAAGTCGAAGCTCCGGTCGAGCAGGTCCATGCCGTCGCGGAACCGGAGGTGGTGGTCGCCCAAGATCTTACCGATGTCCCTGAGATTCCGGGCACGCAAGCACAGGCCGTCGTCGCCGCGATCCCGGAGACTACGGCGGAGCCAGCGCCTACGATTGTTGCGCCGATTGCCGCCGAGCCGTCCGAGCCCGAGCTGGTGGCTGCTGCGCCCATTTCCGTTGAACAACCAGTCCCTGAGCCTGCCGCGCCGGATGCCGCTGCGGAGGATGATGAGGCGGCGGCTATGCGGGCTATCGAGGGCAACTGGTCGCCACGTCGGAGCACCGCCGGCAGGGCACGCAAAGCCGCGCTTCCGGAAACGTCCGGCGATGAAGCGGTTGCTGCATCCGGCGTTGCCGTTGACGCAGCCACTCTGGCGGTAAGCGCGACGATCATATCCGAGCCGGAAGAGATGCCGGGCAAGCCAATCGGCCTCGCCGCTCCCCGACACGGCGTGAAGGACGATTTGACTCATGTCATCGGTATCCTGCCGATCATCGAGACGGCGCTGAATCGGCTGGGGCTGTACCACTTCGATCAGGTGGCGGAGTTGACCGATGAGAACGCCGGCTGGATCGAGGTGCATCTTGGCATTGCCGGGCGGATAGGCCGCGAGCACTGGCGCGAGCAGTCACGGGAGCTTGCTGCGGCCGCGGCCACCTCAAAGAAGGCCGCGGGGCGGTAGGATCAAGGCGCCTTCGCTCGCCGCTTGACCAGCCGGCGCACGAATTCGGCGATCGGCCCGACATCCTCGGGCGTGTTGAGCAGGGCAGGGGACCCCGACCCCTCAATCACATAGCCCGCGGCATCACGGCGGCGGCGCAGCATTTCTTCGAACGTCTCACGCCGTACCTGCTCCGTCAGCTGCGTGCGCATCAGCATCAGCGGCGCACTTCCCAGGGCATCGTAGAGCTTCCACTGCGGCACGAGGATATCGTCGTGCTCGAACGCCTCGAGCAGGCCCATCAGGTGCGGATCGAAGAGCGCGTGGACCCGGTTGCGCTTGTCGAGATAGTGGGTCCGAGCCGCCAGCACATCCAGCAGCCCTTCCGTAGCGGCCGGGTAGTCTGGCGCCAGCATTCGGCGGGACATGGCGCGGAAACCCGCCTCGGAGCGGTTGCCCTGCAAATCCTTGAGGTTGTTGCGCAGTCGAACCAGGCCGCGCGGATCGGAGACCGGGCCGGCGTCGATCAGCACGGCGCCTGCGACCAGGTTGGGGCGCTCCGCAGCGAGCGCCATCACCACCTGGCCGCCATAGCCCTGGCCGACAAAGATGCCTCCGTCGACGGCGAGGGCAGCCATGACCTGGATCAGATCGAGCGCATCGACGGTCGAGATGTAACGCGACTTGTCCGTGCGATCGCTGGAGCGGCCGCGCCCCTTGAGGTCGACCAAGACCACCGGCCAGTCGTCGCCGAATACGCGGTGGAAATGGTTCGCGAAATCGCTGAAGTCCGTCATGTTGCGCTGGTAGCCGGGCACGCAGACCAGCGGGATGCGTCCCGTCGCGAGGCGACCCGAGACGTGCACCGCCATCAGCTCATCGGCCGGCCCGACCGCGTAGCGTGTCACCGGCAGGGTGGCGAAGCTGAGGTAGTCTTCGGGCGTGGTGCGCGGGCTGGAGAACATCATCGACAGAGAGATAGCAGACTTTCGAGGCACCCCAAGCAGGGCTGTGAGCTCTTCCACGTCTTGCTGTGTGGCTAGCCCGGGATCTTCCGGAGCGCGCTATCGATGCCGAGGTCGTCCTTGCCCAATCGGGCGCGGTAGACCAGGTAGTTGCCGAGCACCCGCTGCACGTATTTGCGGGTTTCCTGCACCGGGATCAGTTCCACCCAGACTACCGGGTCGATGGCATCCGAGCGCGGGTCGCCGAAGGTGGCGATCCACTTGCGGGCATTGCCGGCGCCGGCGTTGTAGGCGGCCGCGGCGAGGAGGAGCGAGCCGTCGAAGCGCTCGAGCTGCGCCTTGAGATAGGTCGAGCCGAGCAGGGCATTGTATTCGCCGTCGCTGGTGAGGCGGCTCGCTGAGTATTTGACCCCCAGCTTGCCTGCGGTTTCCTTGGCGGTAGCGGGCATCAGCTGCATGAGGCCGCGGGCGCCAGCTGACGATATGGCGTCGACCTGGAAGCGGCTTTCCTGGCGGGTGATCGCGTAGATGGCGGCATGGTCCATCGAGGCGAGCTTGGTGCTGGGCAAGCCGTCCTTGGGGAAGTTGAACAGATCCAGCGGCGTGCCGCGGCGTTCGGCAGCGTCCGCGATGGCGATGGCCACGTGATGCGAGCCGAGTGCCTGCGCCAGGCGGGCGGCGAGCAGCATGCTGGCGCCGTCCTCGAGACCGGGGGCAAAGCTGTCGAGCAGCGGGATCGCCATGTCCTTGTGGCCGTTATCGGCAAGGAGGCGGACCGCGCGCACCAGCTCGCGGCTCTCGAAGCCGGCCTCGGCTTCCTTCCAGGCTGGCATGTCGCGGATCTCGACGGGCTTGAGGCCGAGCGCGGAGCGGGCCAGCTGGCCGTAGTAGATGGTGCCGTAGGCGGCGGCTCTGCCGTAGGCGGCCTTGGCGCCTTTGTCGTCGCCGAGCGCCGTCAGGGCACGGCCCAGCCAGTAGTTGGCCTGGGTGACGGAGTCGGGCAGGGTGGCATTTTCGGCCATCGCCGCGAAGTGCGGGGCGGCGGCCTTGGCGTCGCGGAGGAACGACAGGGCGATCCAGCCGGCATGGAAATGCGCTTCCACCAGCCGGCCGTCCGGACCTTCGCGATATCCGTCGGCGGCGCGATAGGCCCGCTTCACTTCGCCCAGCGCCAGCAGCTGGCGGCTCAGGGTGCGGCGTTCGTACCAGAATTCCTCGGAATCGGGTGGGACGCCCTTGGCCTTGTCGAGCCACTTGATGGCGTCGTCCCACAGTTCGAATTGCCGGGCGCGCTGGGCGCGGCTGAACAGGTAGACCGGGTTCGAGTGCATCGACGGATCGACCGCGTCGAGCAGCTTCTTGGCGGTCTTGGCGTTGCGGGAAACGGCGTTGCGGGCGAGGGCCAGCGACTTCTGCGCCGGGGTCATGAACTTGAGCAGGCGTTCGACGCCGGTGGCGCGGTCGTGCATCATCAGGTGGACGGCACGGGCCCAGTGCGCATCGCGATCGATGAGGCTGCCGAGCTTGTCGAGCACCCGGGCCTCGGTGGCCTTGTCGAGGAAGTTCTCGGTCCAGATGGCGCGGGCGATGCGCGCCGCGCGGTCCTTCTGGCCATCGGCGACATAGGCCTGGGCAAGAGCGATCTGCGCGGACAGCGTGGTGGGCATGGCGCCGCCGAGCTGCTTGATTAGCGTCGCGTTGTCGGCCTTTTCCCTGATCAGCGCCTGCTCGAGACGGGTCTTGAACACGGGGGCGGTGGCGAAATCCGGTGCGTCGGCAATGAAGCTCTGAACTGCGGCGGCGGGAACATCGCCTTCGCCGTTATAGATCGCGGCCCACTGGATGGCGTGACGCTCGGCCGTGTTGGTGAAGCTGCGGGCGAGCTCATAGGCGTCGGCATGCTTGCCGTCGGCGAGGAGTTCGAGGGCCTGCTTGAACGGGGTCGAGCTGTCGGTGGTGGCGGCGGGCACCTTGGCTTCGATCGAGCCGGTGGTGACGGGGTCGAGCAGCGACGCTTCAACGGCGGGCTGCAGGGCATGGCGCGCAACCGGCACGACGATGTCGGCAGTGGGCTTGTCGTTGGCGCGTGACAACAGGATCGGCAGCAATGCAGCGCCGATCACGCCTACGGCGAGAATACCTGCGGCGGCTAGGCGACGAGCGCCCCGCGCAACGACCATGGTAACCGTCCTGTTGGTCCTCGGTACACGTCCAACAAGGTGCCCCCACCCTTGCAGCAGCCATAGGTTCGCACGGTGCCCGTGAACTTTTGGTTAGCCACTCGGTCCTTGTGGGTGTGCGTCGCGCCCTCTGTCGACAGCTTGCTTGTCGCGCCGCACGAGAAAAACTATGGTGCGCGACTGTGGCTCCCCGATGATCGGGATGTGGCCACATTCTGGCCAGCGATGTAGTCGATTGGCCGTTCATCACAGCCGCGACCGCCAGGGGCGGCGCCCATACCGACGAGGAATTGCCTGAAATGTTGCGAGGCTCGATCACAGCGCTCATCACTCCGTTCGCGAACGGGGCGCTGGACGAGAAAGCCTTCAGCCATTTCGTCGACTGGCAAATCAACGAGGGTTCGCACGGCCTTGTGCCGGTCGGCACCACCGGCGAGAGCCCGACCGTGAGTCACGAGGAGCACCGCCGGGTCATCGAAATCTGCGTCGAAGTGACGGCCAAGCGCGTTCCGGTGATCGCCGGCGCGGGCTCGAACTCGACGGCGGAGGCAGTGTCGCTCGCCCGCTTTGCCGAGGAAGTCGGCGCCGATGCGGTGCTCTCGGTCGTGCCGTACTACAACAAGCCGACCCAGGAGGGGATGTTCCAGCACTTCTCCGCCGTGGCTTCGGCGACCTCGCTGCCGATCGTTCTCTACTCCGTCCCCGGCCGGACCGTGGTCGACCTGAGCGTCGACACCATCGTCCGCCTGCGCGAAGCTCATCCCAACATCATCGGGGTGAAGGACGCCACGGCGAACATGGAACGCGCCAGCATGCAGCGAATGCGGCTCGGCGCCGATTTCATCCTGCTCTCGGGCGAGGACATGACGGCGCTCGGCTTTAACGCGCATGGCGGGCACGGCTGCATTTCGGTGACGTCGAACGTCGCGCCGCGGCTCAGCGCGTTGTTCCAGAATGCCTGCCAGCAGGGCAACTTCGCCGAGGCGCTGGCGCTCCAGGACAAGCTGGTGCCGCTGCACCGCGCGCTGTTCCTCGAGAACAATCCCGGCGGCGTGAAGTACGCGGCCTTCAAGCTCGGGCTCTGCCAGAACGAGTTCCGCCTGCCAGTGGTGCCGGTGTCGAGGGACAACGAGAAGGCGATCGATCTCGCCTTGTCGCATGCGGGGTTGCTCCCCAACTAACTCCCTATGGCAAAGACACCCAACAAACCGGCGATGATCGTCACCGGCCCGATCGCGGAGAACCGCAGGGCCCGGTATGACTATGAGATCACCGACACGCTCGAGGCCGGTATCGTCCTGACCGGCACCGAGGTGAAGTCGCTGCGCATCGGCAAGGCCCAGATCACCGAGGCCTACGCCTCGCCGGAGCGCGGCGAGTTGTGGCTGATCAACGCGCATATCCCGGAATACCTGCAGGCCAACCGCTTCAACCATGAGGAGAAGCGGCCGCGGAAACTGCTGGTGAAGAAGAAGGACCTGGCCCGACTGAGCCAGGACGTCGAGCGTGCGGGCAACACCATCGTGCCGATGAAGCTCTATTTCAACGAGCAGGGCCGGGCGAAGCTGCTGATCGGCGTCGGCAAGGGCAAGAAGAGCTTCGACAAGCGCGAGACCGAGCGCAATCGGGATTGGAACCGCGATAAGTCGCGCATCATGAAAGAGGGCGGGCGCGGGTAGAAGACTGCGGGCGCTTGCATAAGCTCCACCCTCACCGGCCGTCATCCCGGCGAAAGCCGGGACCCAGTTACAGCACGTTCCAATTGCTCGGAACTCGCCGACCTTGCCACCTCGCCGCGAAAGACCGGCGCGGCCCGTACCAACACAGCCGTCTGAGCAGTGGGTCCCGGCTTTTGCCGAGATGACGGCTGGTGCGGTGGAGTGACTGAGGCACACTGATGCATCCGACAGCCCCAAGGGCTTCGGAGGTTTCAAAGAGCTCTTCCCCGTGATCGAGGAAGACGAAGCGGGACCGGCGAGGCGTTTGCCCCGTAGCGGTAGTCCGCAAATGAATGAGGCTCACGCCTCGCCGGCCGGCCGGGATTTTGGGCCTATGCCACCAGTGCCGGGGCGCATCCCCTGCCGCATCGCGGGAACGATGGCAGCTCAGTCGGCGGCCGGATCACCTGCACCCCCTTCCTTGCTCCCGCCCGGCTCATGCGTGCCAGGCTTCGTCCCTTGGGCCACTCCGCATCGAGCAACCCTCGCGTGATAGCGGCTTGACCGGCGAACCGGTCCTTGCCGTGATGGTTTCCGCCTGAACTGCAGCGACCCGCAGCCCACCCGGTC